>NZ_CP004078.1:2575454-2894545 GCF_000612505.1 Paenibacillus sabinae T27 | reverse complement strand
CTATATCTCTAAGCGACTTAATGCGATGCACCGTTTCAATCTGGTCGGCGGAATAATAGCGGTATCCCGAGCTCTGATCTATAGCCGCAGGGGGCAGCAGCCCGATCTCGTCATAGTACCTAAGCATTCGAATAGAAACCCTTGTCAGTCTGGAAAAATCACCGATTTTTAGCATTGTCCCTCCTAGTTCCGTTATTCACAATCCGGATTGTACCCTAACTCTAAACCCTGCCACCTTGTGAGAGTCAATAGATTTCCGAAAATTCCTGATTAAACCGGCGGGCTGTACGTTAGCCGTTTCCCGCATACACCGATCCCCATACTATGCAGGTATAAGAGAGGAGTGATTTTGTGGAAGCTTATTATAATTGTTTGAGATGCAAAGGAAGAAAAGTTCGCATTATGACGAGGGACGGTAAAGAGTACAGAGGTACGATTAAAGATGTGGATATGCACAATGTCTACCTGATGCCCGAAAGTGGCGGAGTTAGAACCTCGGGTTACTATCCCTATCCTTATCCGTATGGTTATGTTAACCCCATTATCACGCTGAGCCTCTTCACTTTGCTTGCCATCGCGCTGATTTGACGGACGGAGCTCTCTTCCACTTTTGGAGGAGGGCTTTTCTTTTGCCTGCCCGAGCCGGTCTTAATCGTAGGTTAAGGAATTCGTAGTAGAATAGACAGAGAAAGCACGTAAATGGATGCGGAAACGAAAGGACAATCTATGCATAAAATACTTCTGATCGAGGACGAGAAAAATTTGGCACGCTTCATTGAACTGGAGCTTCAGCATGCGGGTTACTCGGTTACGGTCGCCTATGACGGAAAAAAAGGCCAGGAGCTGGCCCTTGCAGAGGAATGGGATATGGTGCTGCTTGACCTGATGCTGCCGGGATTGAACGGGCTGGCGGTCTGCACCCATGTTCGGGCGGCCAAGGAAACACCGATTATCATGATTACGGCAAGAGATGGACTGGCCGACAAAGTAGCGGGGCTGGACAGCGGGGCGGATGATTATATTTCAAAGCCTTTTGACATTGAAGAGCTGCTGGCCCGGATGCGGTCCCTGCTTCGCCGGTCAGGCCAAGCGAACAAGTTCCGGGTCCTGCGCTGCTCGGATCTGGAGCTGGACGTGGAAGGACGGACGGTAACGAAGAATGGAACGGCCATCGAATTGACGAAGCGGGAGTTCGAGATTTTGCAGGAACTGATGGAGAATCTGGGAAGGGTCATGACGCGAGAGATGCTGATGGAAGCCGTCTGGGGATACGAATCTGAGGTCGACACCAAGGCGGTCGATGTCTATATCAGCTATATCCGGAACAAAATCGATGAGCAGGGTAAACCGAGCCTGATCCAGACGCTGCGCGGCCTCGGCTACGTGATGCGGAAATGAGCAGGCTGAGAAACGGGCTGTCCCGGCTGTCCATCCGCTGGAAAATGACATTATGGGCGGCAGCTTTAATGTGTATTTTATTTATTGCTTACAACGCGATTCAGTACATCGTCATCAACAATTGGATGTTCGCTCAGACCGAGAGCGCTGCGCTGAAGAGCGCGGAGGAAATCAGCAGCTATTTCGAAATTGAGCAGGTGAAGGAGTCGTCCGTCCGAAGCATTCGGCCGTTCATTGAAAGCCTGAACTCGAGGAATCAGATGATCCGGATTTTGGACAGACATGGCACTCCCGTCCTGACGGTCTCCGACAATCTGCCGGAAGATTGGATCACTCCAAGACAGGCATACAGCACCACATCTGTTACCGCGTGGCACGGCGATGACCATCTGTTGGTCATTCGCAGACCGGTTGGTACGGCATCCTTTACTGGAACGATCGAGATTGTGAATAATCTGGAGAACTCGGACAAGCTGAGCCGGATGCTGCTGGCTGTCATGCTGGCGGGGTTCCTCGGAGCGTTCCTGCTCAGCGGGTTGGGCGGAATCTTCTTGTCCCGCAAGCTGCTGGGCTCGATCCGCGAATTGACGGTCACGATGAACAACATCAAGCGCAAAGGTCTGCAGGAGCGGGTAGCCGTTTCCAACGGCAAAGACGAGCTCGGCAACCTTGCCAATGTCTTCAATGAACTGATGAACCAATTGGAGCAGGCGTTTCATAACCAGCAGCAGTTTGTCGCGGACGCCTCTCACGAGCTAAGGACGCCGATCTCTATTATCGAGGGGCATATCTCGCTGCTGAACCGTTGGGGCAAAAATAATCCGGATATTTTGGAGGAGTCGCTTCAGGTCTCGGTACAGGAGCTTGGCCGGCTAAAGAACATCGTCAACGATTTGCTGGAGCTTACCCGCGCAGAAGCTTTGCGGAGCGACGGCGAATTTTCCGCAACGCCGGTGATTGATACGGTTAACTATGCCGTCCAAAATTTCGAGCTGCTGTATCCCGAGTTCGTGTTTCAGCGCAGGCTTGATCCGGCTGCTGGAGCCAAGGTTAACATGAAGCATCATCTTCTGGAGCAGGTGCTGCTCATCGTGCTGGACAATGCCGTCAAATATTCCGCGGAGCGCAAGGAAATAACCGTTTCAGCTGCGGTGATCGGCGGAAGCGTCGGCATTTCGGTCAGTGACCGAGGGATCGGGATTCCGGATGAGGATCTGCCGCATGTGTTCCAGCGTTTTTACAGAGCGGACAAATCGCGAAGCCGGGCGCAGGGAGGAACGGGCCTTGGGCTGGCCATTGCGGAACGGCTTATGCGGGCACACGGCGGTGCAATCACTATCGCAAGCGAGCCGGGCGAAGGGACGACGGTAACGCTTCACCTCCCCCTGTTGACGAACTAAACTTAAACGGCTTGGCTCTTCTCCGAATGAGAGAGGGCCAAGCCGTTTTATTACCCAACCGTGTGGTATAGGGGATGATGCGGGTGAGAGGCTGTCCGTTTACGTTTTTTTGCCGCCGTCATAGAAGAACACACTGCCGAAGCGCCCCCGGTAGACCGGCTCGCCGAAGGCTTTTCGCCAACCCTCGAACAGACGTGTGGAAGCGTTGCTGCGGACAATGATGTATTCGGGCTTGTCGTAGGCCGCAATGTCCGGCAATGCGTCAGAGAAGCCGTACATCGACCGCTCGAATGCGGTCCAGCCGTATGCGCCGAGCGATTCGCGGGTGATGAAAGGGTCCTGCCTGCCGTCGCACAGAACGTCGCCTCCCCGGTACATCACATAGCCGGAGGACCCGTAGGGCGCCAGCACTTTCGGACGCGCGGTTCCCGTATGATATTTTAAAATATATGCCATCTCGTCGACGGGATAGCTGCGGGCGCTCACAGCGGGAGGGGAAGCAAAATTGAGGATGCAGTTGATGAGCAGGCCTCCTGCAAGCGCGGTCTTGATTATCCATGGCTTTAACCGAAGATCGGCCTTCCGCATCCAGGGAAAAGCTTCAAAGAACGCCCCGGCGAAATACGGAATGAACAGCCACATGAACAGGTTCTGCTTAAAGTTGGATACACCAAGATACATAATTCCCAGCATCAGAAAGAACCGGAACGGCTTCCGGTACAGCGAGAAGGGGAGGGTCAGGGCAAAAAACAGCAGCAGCAGCGTCATGGCCGACGTATCCCATTTGCCAAACGCGATCGGCTGCCATTCGTTGATCAGCATGTTGAAGTTATTTTTGCTAACCGTCAATATGTACAGCAGGCTCTTGATGCCCCCCGGATTGGGGAGACCGGCCAGAACCACCCCGGCAAAAACAAACACGCGCCGTCTATCCAGTTTCCGCGCAATCCAGGCTTCGAGGAAGGACATTCCCGTGAATACAACGATAACAAGCCAGACCCCAGCATGAAAATTGGCGATTCCTAGCGAGAGGGCGAGCATGGCAGCCGCCGGTTTAAGCAGTGGACGCATCTGGAACCTTCGCAAATACACAAAGAACCAGACAATCATCCACGACGAAACCATCTGCGGCCGGCCCTTGAAGTAGTTGTAGTAAATCCACACCGAAATCAGCAGCACAAAAGGCAGAAGAAACGGATGATCCTCCTTGAAGCCCAGCTCCCTGCGCGAAATTTTGGCCATCTGCAGCAGCCCGAGAATTAACAGAAACAGACAGAATGCCGTCAGCAGATAAACTCCGGGCCAGCCGAACGCCATATACAGACCCGCAGCGGCAATCTGAAACCCGAATTCATGCGGAATATAGGGCAGTCTGTCCCCGTAAAAAGTATGTATGGCGTGATGCAGCACGGTATGGTTCCGAATCATATACTGCCCGAGCTCGATGTGCCAGAAGGTATCCGGATCATTATAAGAATACTTCGGAAACATAGCCACGATCACGGCTGTTACGAGCAGGCCGTAGGCGGCTTTGAGCCATTTGGATGTTGTCAGCAAAACATTACCCCCAGTTCTCTGTATAAACAACCGTTCGTTTATAACTATAACTGATAAAAGCTATAAAATGATAATAATTGACCTGTCTCACCTACTATGATAGGTTCTAAAGAGGGATATACTAATTGAGATAAAGATACTTGGAATTTATTAAGATGAACATGAGGCGGGTGGATATTGTTGGAACTTCAAGTAACGAATAGTCCGTTTAATCAGGAGCAGGCGGAGCTGCTGAACCGTCTTCTGCCAACCCTTTCGGAAGGCCAGCGGGTGTGGCTCAGCGGGTATCTGACAGCACTTGGGGCTGCGGCCCTCGCGCCTTCCGCCGGAGCGGTTCCGGCTGTGAATGTACAGGCTCTGTCTGCGCCTGTGAGCGCGGTAACGAAGGATGTAACCGTGCTCTTCGGATCACAGACGGATAACGCCCGCAGACTGGCGAAGAAATTCGCCAATAGACTGGAGGAGCTTGGATTCAAGGTCGTTCTATCCGCAATGAGCGATTTCAAACCGAATACGCTTAAGAAGGTCGAGAACCTTCTTGTTCTGGTAAGCACCCACGGTGAAGGGGAGCCGCCGGACAATGCGATTTCCTTCTATGAATTCCTGCACAGCAAGCGGGCGCCGGAGCTGTCCTCGCTGCGTTACTCCGTGTTGGCGCTTGGGGATATGTCCTATGAATTCTTCTGCAAGACAGGCAGGGATTTCGATGTGCGCCTGGAGGAGCTGGGAGGCAAGCGCATCGTTCCCCGGACCGATTGCGACGTCGATTTCGAAGAGCCGGCCGCGGAGTGGATGAACGCCGTTATTGCCGCCCTTGAAGAAGGAACCTCGATTCATGCGGCCGGCAACGCCGGGGCCGTCCTCGCAGAGACCGGAACCGAATCGGAATATTCGAGAAGCAATCCGTTCTACGCCGAGGTGCTGGAGAATCTGAACCTCAACGGGCGCGGTTCGGACCGCGAAACCCGTCATCTCGAGCTTTCCTTGGAAGGCTCCAATCTGAAATATGAGCCGGGCGACAGCCTCGGGGTGTATCCCGAGAATCATCCGCGGCTTGTCGAAGAACTGATCCAGGCTGCGGGCTGGAAACCGGAAGAGCCGGTACCGGCGGGCAAAAGCGGCGAGCTTCCGCTTCGCGAAGCGCTCCTCCGCCACTATGAAATCACGGTGCTGACCAAGCCGCTGCTTGAGCAGGCGGCCGCTCTGGCGCCCGAAAGCGGGCTGAAGGAGCTGCTGGCGCCGGGCCGCGAGCAGGAGCTTCGGGCGTATGCCGAAGACCGGGATTTGCTTGATCTCGTGCAGGATTATGCCCTGACCGGCATCCCGGCAGCCAATTTCGTGAAGATTCTGCGGAAGCTTCCTGCACGGCTGTATTCCATTTCCAGCAGTCCAGAAGCGTACCCGGACGAGGTCCATATCACGGTCCGCGCCGTACGCTACGAGACCCGTGGAAGAGACCGCTACGGCGTCTGCTCCGTCCAGCTGGCGGAACGGATTCAGCCGGGAGACAAGCTGCCGTTGTTCATTCAGAGTAATTCGAACTTCAAGCTTCCGGAGAACCCGGACGCGCCGGTAATCATGATCGGACCGGGAACGGGCGTCGCTCCTTTCCGCGCTTTTCTTGGAGAGCGTGAGGAGACCGGGGCGCAAGGCAAGACATGGCTGTTCTATGGCGACCAGCATTTCTCAACTGACTTCCTGTACCAGGTTGAATGGCAGCGCTGGCTCAAGGAAGGCGTGCTGACCCGGATGGATGTCGCATTCTCCCGGGATACCGACAAGAAAGTCTACGTCCAGCACCGCATGCTGGAGAAAGCAAGCGAACTGTACCTGTGGCTGCAGGAAGGCGCCGTGGTATATGTATGCGGCGACGAGAAGAAAATGGCGCATGACGTCCACAAGGCGCTTGCCGCGATTCTCGAGCAGGAGGGCGGACTCAGCCCGGAGGCAGCCGCCGAATATTTGACCCAGATGCAGCAGCAAAAACGTTACCAGCGCGATGTATATTAAGCCCGCAACAATCAATCGCCGAGAGGAGTAGAGCAACATGGCAGTTTACGAAAAATATCCGCCGCATGACGCTCCCCACAGCGATGTGGAGGATATCAAGCGCAGAAGTAATTATTTGCGGGGAAGCCTCACGGAGACGTTGGCCGATCCCCTCACAGGCTCCATTCCCGAGGACGATAACCGCCTGATGAAGCATCACGGCAGCTACATGCAGGATGACCGTGACCTCCGGGCTGAGCGGGCCAAATCGAAACTGGAGCCGGCTTACCAATTCATGCTCCGCGTCCGCGCGGCCGGCGGGGTCGTTACACCCGATCAATGGCTGATGATGGACCGGGTTTCCCATAAATACGGCAACGGCACCATCCGTTTGACGACCCGGCAGTCTTTCCAGCTTCACGGCGTCATCAAATGGAATCTGAAAAAGACGATTCAGGAAGTCAACGATTCGCTGCTGAGCACGCTTGCCGCCTGCGGCGACGTGAACCGCAACGTCATGTGCAACCCGAATCCGTACCAATCGGAGATCCACTCGGAGGTCTACGAATTGGCGAGCAAGGTCAGTGATCATCTCGATCCGCGTTCGAAAGCGTATTACGAAATCTGGCTGGACGGCGAAAAGGTCGTCGACAGCTTGGATGGTACCGAGCAGGAGCCGATTTACGGTCCAGTCTATCTGCCGCGCAAGTTCAAGATCGGGATTGCCGTTCCCCCATCCAATGATGTGGATGTGTTCTCTCAGGATCTGGGCCTTATCGCGATTATCGAAGACGGCCGCCTTGCAGGCTTCAACGTAAGCGTAGGCGGCGGCATGGGCATGACCCACGGCGATCCGAAGACCTACCCGCAGCTTGCCAAGGTCATTGGCTTCATTACGCCGGAGCAGCTGATCGACGTGGCCGAGAAGACGGTTACCATCCAGCGGGATTACGGCGACCGCGCCGTCCGCAAGCATGCCCGTTTCAAATATACACTTGACGACCGGGGCCTCGATTGGTTCACCGGCGAGCTGACCGAGCGCCTCGGCTGGGCGCTGCAGGATGCGCGTCCTTTCAAGTTTGACCATAACGGCGACCGTTACGGCTGGGTCAAGGGGAGCGACGGCAAATGGCATTTCACGCTCTTCATCCAGAACGGCCGGATCAAGGATGAGGACGGCTATCCGCTGATGACGGGCCTGCGCGAAATCGCCAAGGTTCATACGGGCGACTTCCGTCTGACGGCCAACCAGAACCTGATCATCGGCGGCATTACGAGCCGTAATAAGAAGAAAATCGAAGGTCTGATCAAGGAATACGGATTGACCGACGGTATTCAATACTCGGCGCTGCGCCGGAATTCGATGGCCTGCGTGGCGCTTCCGACCTGTGGCCTGGCCATGGCCGAGTCCGAGCGCTATCTGCCGGAGCTGCTGGACAAACTTGATCTGATGCTGGAAGAAGCCGGACTCCGCGACGAGGACATCGTTATCCGCATGACCGGCTGCCCGAACGGCTGCGCCCGCCCGGCGCTGGCGGAGCTGGCATTCATCGGCAAGGCTCCGGGCAAATACAATATGTATTTGGGCGGCAGCTTTACCGGCGACCGGCTGAGCAAGCTGTACAAAGAGAATATCGGAGAAACCGAGATTCTGGGGACACTGGGGCCGATCTTCAACCGGTATGCGAAGGAACGGGAGAGCGGCGAGCATTTCGGCGATTTCGTCATCCGCGCTGGCTACGTTCCGGCAGTGCTGGACGGCCGGGATTTCCATGCCTAACCGCAGATAGAATCCGAAACCGATGCGACTTCTTCCCAATTAAAAATATATTGACAAGGGCTTCCCGCTCAGGGAGCCCTTCGTTTTATTTCACCACATTTCTCCAAAGGATAAAATTTGTATATTGAAAATGTGACGGAATCTGCTGATTCCGGGTAATCACTATATAAGATGAACTTGAAAAATGTAATCAGTGCAAGGAGTAACGAAGGGGAAGTTTGGAACTGTAGGAGCGATAGCGATCGCCTTTGTCTCCGGATTTCAACTGCGAAGAGCGGTTAATCGAGAAATCTGGAGACAACAGCGGCCGGAAGTCCAAACGTTCCTCGTAGTTGCGACTGGTATCTGATAGGAAAATCTTAAGTTCAGCTTATATAGTGTCCAGCATGGATGCAAATTTTCCAGTTTTACATAAGACATGCAGCCCGAGAGGTCTACAACACCAGCGGAAGGAGATGACGCAAATGAAGTGGCAGGGGAGAAGAGGAAGCTCGAACGTTGAAGACCGCAGAGGCATGGGAGGCAAGGCGGTTATCGGCGGAGGGCTTGGAGTAGGCGGGATTATCATATATCTGATCATCACGCTGCTCGGCGGGAATCCTGGCGATATCCTGGACAGCATCACGACGACCACAACCAGCACTCAAACCTCCGGCGAATACCAGCCGTCCGAGCAGGAGCAGGAGCTGGCAAAGTTTGTATCTGTTGTTCTCGCCGATACGGAGGATGTCTGGTCTGAAGTATTCAGACAGAAAGGGCTTACGTATGAAAATCCGAAGCTTGTCTTATATACGGACAGCGTTCAATCGGCCTGCGGCACCTCAAGCTCGGCGGTAGGGCCGTTCTATTGTCCGGGCGACCATAAGTTGTATATCGATTTAAGCTTCTATGACGAGCTTCAGCAGAGGTTCCAGGCTCCCGGTGACTTTGCGATGGCTTATGTCATTGCCCATGAGGTTGGACACCATGTGCAGACGCTGCTCGGCACTACGGATAAATACGCTTCCCGTATGCAGCAGGACAACGCGTATCAGGTTCGGTTCGAGCTGCAGGCGGATTACTTGGCCGGCGTCTGGGCGCATTACGCACAGGACAAGAATTTGCTCGAAGCGGGGGACATTGACGAGGCCCTGAACGCGGCAAGCGCTGTGGGCGATGATACTTTGCAGGAGAAGGCCAGAGGCTACGCCGTACCGGAAACCTTCACGCACGGCACTTCGGAGCAGAGGAAGACGTGGTTCAATAAAGGGTTTGAGTCGGGGACCCTTGAGGGCGGAGACACCTTTGCCGCAGGCTCGCTGTAGGTCCTGTGAAAACAAGGAATCTTGGGTTGGCATAACTTTCATTAAACATGCCGGGACGGTTTCGGCAGGCTCCATTTCGGGTAATAATAAGCAGGTGGGAAGTGGAAGGTATCAATTGTCGGCTGGAAAGACATGAAGTGTGTAATTCCGAAAGGTAGTTGATTCACCCATGTACTATCTGAAAGGCAGAAGAAGATCTTTGCGAAGGTCGATTCTTCGTAAATGGATTTCAGGGAAATTACCCTAGCAAGAGGGTATTCGCATAGAACGTTCACTTCTCACCATTAATGCTCTGCGGCGTTAGCCGCAGAGCTTGTTTTTTGTAGATCAAAAGGGTACCAATCGGTGCTTTTCTTTTCCTTATGTACTTATGTAGCGGTATAGCTATCCCCGGCGATAGGCCCGTTTGTGAAAAGATTCGATATACCGGAAAAGCGAACGGCCGTCGTCCGTGACTACCACTTCGGGATTTAGCGGCAGCAGCATTGCCGTGTACGGCTCCGGAACCCAAATGTATTGATGAACATACGCGGTCTTGATGAAGCCGCAGCGCTCCCAGAAGTGAAACCGCTCGGCATGCGCCGCCGTATCGCCGGCCTCTACCTCAATAATAATCGCCGAGACGCTGTGCGCCTTGACGGCCCAGTCCCGGATTTTGCCAAGAAATACTCTTCCGATGCCTTTACCCCGCAAATCTGCCCGGACGGCCATGTAATCAATAATCAGCTTGATGTCCGGCGCGGACCCGGCCAGTCCCGTCACAGCCATCGCTTGCGCTTCGTCCCCATTCATGAGAACATGCATGACCGCGACTCCCTTTTCCAGCATGCTTCGCAGCAGCCCCTCCGGTTTCGCCCCGCTGGGGAAAGCTTCCCGGTAGATCGGACCGGCTGCTCTCCAGTACCCGTCGTCCCAATGCGTCAGCGTTACAAATTCATGTCTCATACTCGCCTCCGGTTTCGGTCTTTGTTGACCGCATTCCTAGCATAAAATATGATCTAACTATATCATACGGCATTTTGGATAAACGATCACACTAGGTGATGGAGGAGCAGAGCATGTACAATCGAAACCGTAAAGTGAGCGAATTAGATGCTGAAAAAGGAGCGCGGGCATGAGTAAATTTTGGAGTGAAACGGTAAAAGGCATTACACCCTATGTACCTGGTGAGCAGCCGGGAGCCAGAAAGGTTATCAAGCTGAACACGAACGAGAATCCCTACCCGCCGTCAGATCAGGTGCTGGATGCAATGAAAGCCGCCGTCTCCGGACGGCTCAAGCTGTACCCCGACCCGGAATGCGCGGGACTCCGGCAAGCCGCCGCCGACTATTATGGCCTGCCGATAGAGAATATTTTTGCCGGCAATGGATCGGACGAAATTTTGGCTTTTTGCTTCAAGGCTTTTTTCAACCCGGGAGAGACGATTGTTTTCCCCGATATTACTTACAGCTTCTATGAAGTGTATGCCAGACTATTTGAAATCTCCTATGAAAAAATCCCGTTGGACGAGCATTTCGACATCCCGCTGGAATCTTTCTTTGGGCCTAACGGCGGCGTTCTGCTCGCCAATCCGAATGCGCCAACTGGCAAATTCACCCCCGTTGACCGTATCCGGCAAATTCTTGAGCATAATCTGGATAAAGTCGTCATTATTGACGAAGCGTACATCGATTTCGGCGGCGAATCCTGCGTGCCGTTGATTCCGGATTATCCGAATCTGCTTGTCGTCCATACGTTTTCCAAGTCGCGTTCGCTTGCCGGGCTGCGCATTGGACTGGCTCTGGGGCAGAGCGAACTGATCGAAGGCCTGAACCGGGTGAAGAACAGCATCAACTCCTACACCCTGGATGCCATTGCCCAGGTCGGCGGGGAGCAGTCCCTTCGTGATACGGCAACGTTTGAACGAAATGTGCGCCGGATTATCGAGACACGGGAGCATACGGTCAGCGCGCTGCGGGAATTGCAGTTCGAGGTGGTTGACTCGCGGGCGAATTTTATTTTTGCGACGCATCCCGGGATTCCAGCCGCCGATCTATTCGATGCCCTCCGGCAGCGGGATATCATCGTCCGTTATTTTGCCAAGCCCAGAATCGACAATTATTTGCGAATCAGTATCGGGACGGATGAAGAAATGGAGGCCCTTTGCCGGGCGCTGGAAGACATTGTGCTCAAAAAATAACCTGTGACCGGTTGAATATCCGCCGCCGCTTATACATATAGTCTCATTACAACGATTTAAGCCGCTTGCACAGGGTTGCCACAGGAAGGGTGGAGCCGGATGAAACGGTCAAATCAAAGAAGAGGCTGTACGGCTCAAAATTAACCGTCCATTCAGGGCTATGCCTGGAAATTTCGCTTCCCGGGCATAGCCCTTTTTGTCTTTTTACCTGTGTGGCAATGAGAAGGAGGGGTTCCGGTGATACAACTCGACGGAGACAGCCTGACGCTGAAACAGGTCGCCGGCGCGATATTCTCCGGAGACAAGGTGAAGATTAGCGATGAGGCCCGGGTCAAGGTCAACCAATCCAGAGCGATAATTGATTCTATTGTAAAGCAGGGACGAAGCGTGTACGGGGTAACGACAGGTTTCGGGAAATTCAGCGATACCGTCATTTCGCCCAAAGATGCAGAGAAGCTGCAGCTCAACCTGATCCGCAGCCACGCCTGCGCCGTCGGAGAGCCGCTGCCCCCGGATACGGTCCGAACGATGCTGCTGCTAAGAGCCAACGCTCTGGCCAAAGGCTACTCCGGCATTACGGCGAACGCACTGCAGCTGCTTATCGATATGCTGAACGGCGGAATCACCCCGGTCATCCCCTCCCAGGGCTCGCTTGGAGCAAGCGGCGATCTGGCGCCGCTCTCGCATTTGGCGCTCGTGCTTGTGGGAGAAGGAGAAGCGCTGGTGCAAGGGGAGCGGATATCCGGCTCCGAGGCGCTGCGCCGGGGCGGCCTTACGCCGATCAGACTGCGGGCCAAGGAAGGGCTTGCGTTAATCAACGGCACGCAGGCGATGACGGCGATCGGAGTGATGGCCTATCTGGAGGCCGGCCGTCTTGCCGCCCTTGCGGACGGCGTTGCGGCCCTGACGCTTGAAGCGCTGAGAGGAATAACCGACGTCTTCGCGCCCGGTTCCCATCTGGTAAGGCCTTACCCGGAGCAGCGGCTTGTCGCCGGGCGCATTCTTGACATGCTGAACGGCAGCGCGCTTACAACCGCGCAGGGAGAAATCCGTACCCAGGACGCGTATTCCCTTAGGTGCATTCCCCAGGTGCACGGTGCGGTTCGGCAGGTGCTTGCCTACGTGAGGGAGAAGCTGCTCATCGAGATCAATTCGGCAACGGATAATCCGCTCGTGTTCCCGGATACCGGTGAGGTGGTATCAGGCGGCAACTTCCACGGCCAGCCCATTGCCTTCGCGATGGATTTCCTCGGCATTGGCATGGCCGAAATCGCCAGCATCTCCGAGCGCCGGATCGAACGGCTCGTGAATCCGCAGCTAAACGACCTGCCGGCCTTCCTGAGCCCCGATCCGGGCCTGCAGTCCGGCATGATGATCGCCCAATATGTCGCGGCCTCCCTCGTCTCGGAGAACAAAACGCTGGCGCATCCCTCCAGCGTGGATTCCATTCCTTCGTCAGCGAATCAGGAGGACCATGTCAGCATGGGTACGACGGCGGCGAGGCACGCGGCCCTCATCGTCGGCAACGGCTACAAGGTATTGGCGATTGAGGCGATCTGCGCGGCTCAGGCCGTGGAAATCCGTGGGGCTGAACGGCTCGCTCCGGCAACCCGAAAGCTGCTTGGCCTGATTCGTTCGGTCGTGCCTCCCTTAACGGAAGACCGTTCGATGAGCGGAGATATCGAGCGGCTGGTGCTGAGTATGAAGACGCAGGACTGGGGCATGGAAGGGGGATTTTGAATGCCGGATCATGGGCGTATTATCCGCGCTCCGCGCGGCACGAAACTGAACACCAAGGGCTGGGTGCAGGAGGCCGCCTTACGAATGCTGATGAACAACCTGGACCCTGAGGTAGCGGAGCATCCGGAACAGCTCGTTGTTTATGGCGGCATCGGCCGGGCGGCCCGCAGCTGGGAGGCGTTTGACCGGATCGTTTCCTCTCTAAAGGAGCTTGAAGAGGACGAAACGCTGCTGATTCAGTCGGGGAAGCCTGTAGCGATTTTCAGGACGACCAAGGACTCGCCCCGCGTGCTGCTGGCGAACTCCAATCTGGTGCCAGCCTGGGCCAACTGGGACACCTTTCATGAACTCGATAAAAAAGGGCTGATGATGTACGGCCAGATGACCGCCGGAAGCTGGATCTATATCGGTACGCAGGGGATTCTTCAGGGGACCTACGAAACGTTTGCAGAATTAGCAAGGCAGCATTTCGGGGGCACTTTGAAGGGGACGATCACGGTGACAGCCGGTATGGGCGGCATGGGAGGAGCCCAGCCACTCGCCGTTACGATGAATGATGGCGTCGTAATCGGCATAGACGTAGACAAGACCCGGATTTTAAAAAGAATCGGAACCCGCTTCTGCGACCGGCTGGCGGAGGATCTTGACGACGCGCTTGCCTTGGCCGCAGAAGCGAAGGGGCGCAAGCGGCCCCTTTCCATCGGACTCGTGGGCAATGCCGCGGAGGTGCTGCCGGAGATGATCCGCCGGGGCTTTATTCCCGACATTGTTACTGACCAGACCTCGGCGCATGATCCGCTCAACGGCTATTTGCCGGCAGGGTTGACGCTTGAAGCAGGGAGCTTGCTGAGGAACAGCTGCCCGGAGCAGTACATCCGGCAGGCCAAATCCTCCATCGCCATTCATGTGCGGGCCATGCTCGAAATGAAACGGCAGGGGGCCATCACCTTCGATTATGGCAATAACATCCGTCAAGCTGCCTTCGATGAGGGTGTTAAGGATGCATTTGCTTTTCCGGGATTCGTTCCGGCTTATATCCGGCCGCAATTTTGCGAGGGAAAAGGACCGTTCCGCTGGGTGGCGCTGTCTGGCGACCCAGAGGATATTTACAAGACGGATGAAGTGATCTTGCGCGAATTTGCAGGTAACGAAGGGCTGTGCAAATGGATTCGGCTGGCGCGCGAGAAGGTGGCGTTTCAGGGGCTGCCGGCCCGCATCTGCTGGCTCGGTTACGGTGAGCGCGCCCGCTTCGGGAAGATCATCAACGATATGGTGGCATCCGGTGAGCTGAGCGCGCCGATCGTCATCGGCCGGGATCACCTCGACGCCGGGTCGGTGGCCTCCCCCAACCGGGAGACCGAGCGGATGAAGGACGGCAGCGATGCCGTTGCCGACTGGCCGATCCTGAATGCCCTTGTCAATACCGCCGCCGGTGCGAGCTGGGTGTCGGTGCATCACGGCGGCGGGGTCGGCATGGGGTATTCGCTGCACGCGGGAATGGTTGTCGTTGCGGACGGGACGGAGGATGCCGGCAGGCGGCTGGAGCGCGTACTGACGACCGATCCCGGCATGGGCGTTGTCCGTCATGCGGATGCCGGGTATGAGCTTGCCGTGGAGACCGCGAGGAACAAGGGAATTCAAATCCCGGGATTGCCGTAAAGGAGGTCGGAATATGGGGAAATTGACATACGTTAAATCCGCTTCCCAGCTTCTTTGCATGGACACCGGACATGGCCCTAGAACGGGCAAGGGCATGTCGATGCTTGGGATCATTGCGGACGGAAGCGTTGTGATCGAGGACGGAATCATTGTCTTCGCCGGTTCGGATGCGCTGGCAGCGCAATTTCTGGGCACAAGACGGGGCGAGGTAGAAGTGATTGACGCCTCCGGCAAGGTCGTTGCGCCCGGGCTAGTCGATCCCCATACTCATGTCGTGTATGCCGGAAGCCGGGAAAATGAGCTGGAGCTTCGTCTTCAGGGGGAGAAGTATACCGACATTCTGCAGCGGGGCGGAGGCATTTTGAATACGGCCCGGAGTACAAGGGAGGCTTCCGAGGAGGAGCTGATCCGGCAAGCCTTGACCCGGCTTGATCGTTTCCTGCTTCACGGCGTCACCACGATTGAGGCCAAGAGCGGCTACGGTCTGACGGTAAAGGATGAGCTAAAGCAGCTGCGAGCGGCGCGGGAGCTTGATCGCCGCCATCCCATCGATGTGGTCCCTACATTCATGGGAGCCCATGCGGTTCCCGAAGAATACCGAAGTCATCCGGAGAGCTATGTGAATCTGGTGATCGAGGAAATGCTTCCGGCTGTCGCCGAGCGCGGGCTGGCCGAATACTGCGATGTGTTCTGCGAACAGGGGGTCTTCGATATCGCAGAGTCCGGGAGGATTCTGGAGGCGGCTGAAAGACTCGGCTTTAAGCTGAAAATCCATGCCGATGAAATCGCGAAGAATTTCGGCGGAGCGGAGCTTGCCGCGAAGCTCGAAGCCGTCTCAGCCGAGCATTTGCTGAAGACTTCGGAGGAAGGGATTCGCGCCTTGGCGAAGTCCGGTACCATTGCCGTGCTGCTTCCCGGAACGGCGCTGTTCCTTATGGAACGAGCGGCCGACGCGCGAAGCATGATCGATGGGGGAGTGGCTGTCGCTCTGTCCACCGACTGCAATCCGGGCTCCTCCCCGACCGTTTCCATGCCCTTCATCATGAATGCGGCGTGTCTGACGATGAGGATGACCCCCGCCGAGGTTCTGGTCGCAAGTACGATTAATGCGGCTCATGCGATCGGCCGGGGGAATGAAATCGGCAGTATCGAGACCGGAAAGCGTGGCGATCTGGTCTTGTTCGATGTCTCCAATTACCGCCAGCTTCAATATTATTACGGAATGAACCTGGTGCATACGGTGATCAAGAATGGAAGAACGGTTGTAAAAGGGGGTGTCCTCGTTGATCGAAACGAGCCTGCGGATTAACCGGGACAGACTGGAGCACAGCATCCATGAGCTGGCCGTCTACGGAAGAAACGGGCAGGGAGGTCTGGACCGGACCGCCTTTACTCCCGCCGAACTGGAAGCCCGGGGATGGCTCAAGGCCGCTCTTGCCGATGAAGGCTTTGGCGTACGGGTTGACGGAGCGGCCAACATCTGGGGAAGAAGGGATGGCGAGCACCCGGAGCTTCCGTCTATCATCTGCGGCTCGCATATCGACACCGTCCCAAATGGAGGCCGATATGACGGAGCGCTCGGGGTCTTGATGGCGCTTGAGGTGTTAAGGACGCTGAACGACAAGGGTATCGTTACCCGGCATCCATTTGAACTGGTATCGTTCAGCGCGGAGGAGCCGAATCCGTTCGGGTTGTCCACCTTTGGCAGCCGGGCCGTTACGGGCAAACTGACGCGGGAACAAATCGAGGGGGCGGTGAACGGGGAAGGGAAGCGGCTGACGGAAGCCTTGGAAGAGGCGGGAGGAAGCTTGGAATGCTTGAGCCATGCACTGATATCGAAGGAAGAGGCAGGCGTCTTCGTTGAAGTGCATATCGAGCAGGGTAAACGGCTGATCGGCCAAGGCATTCCGGTTGGCATTGTAACGGCCATTACCGGCATTTACCGCGAGGAGGTCACGGTGCACGGGGAAGCCAACCATGCGGGAACGACGCTTATGGACGACCGCTGCGACGCGCTGACCGCGGCCGCGGAAATGATTTTGGCCGCCGAGGACATCTGCAGAACGTTTCCCGCAGCCGAAGTCGTCGGAACAGTCGGGCAGTTTCGGCTCCTTCCGAACGCTCCGAACATTATTCCGGGGGAAGTCCGCTTTCTTGCGGAGTTCCGCGGGGAGACTGCGGCGCAGCTCCAGACTGTCGTAGACGAATGGAGCAGCCGGCTCGAATTATCGGGTCAACGGCGGCGGGTTGCGGTGACCCGAAAAGTCATTCTGAATCAGCCTCCGGCGCCAATGGACCAGAGCGTTATAGAAGTGATGGACCGGATGGCCGATATGCTTGAGATCCCCTCGCAGCATCTCGGAAGCATGGCCGGTCATGACGCCGCTCATCTGGCTTCAGTTACCCGCAGCGGAATGCTCTTCGTTCCGAGCATAGGCGGAAAGAGCCACTGCCCGGATGAGGAAAGCCGCATGGAGGATATCGAACAGGCGGCCAATGTGCTGCTGTATACGCTGCTGGATCTGGATATCATCTTGGATGCGAAAGGATGAGGGCGTTGAGGCAGCTCTTCAAAGCGGACCAGGTCTATGAAGGCGGAAGGTTCCAGCAGAACAGGGCCATTCTGGTGGAAGACGGCCGAATTGTAGAGACGGGGGAACAATCCCTGCTGGAGCGGAAATACAGCCGTACACCGACCTTCGACTGGACGGGAAAGGCCATCCTGCCGGGCACGGTCAACGCCCACAACCATTCCTTTCAGAGCCTGCTGCGGGGGATCGCGGCGGATCGGCCTTTTCTGGAATGGAGAGATCAGGCCTTGTACAAATACACCCCTCTCCTGGATGAGGAAGCGATTTACATCGGCGCGCTGTTTGCCTTTGGCGAAATGCTCAAATACGGGGTGACGACGGTCAGCGATTTCTTCTACGTGCATGACGGCGGGAATGCCAGGGATGAAGCCGTGATCCGGGCGGCCAAGGATTTGGGCATCCGGATCGTGTTGGCAAGGACGATGTACGATTGGAACGGAGCACCCGCAAGCTACCGGGAGACGGTGCCGGATGCGGTGAAGCGTACACGGAAGCTGGCTGTCAAATATCAGGGGGACCCGATGTTGACTGTTCATCCCGCGCCTCATAGCCCTCACGCGGCTTCGCCCGAGATGATCCAGGCCGGGCACAGGCTCGCGCAGGAGCTGGATACGCCTTTTCATATCCATGTGGCCGAGGAGCCGTTTGAGGTGGAAGAGACCCTTGCAAAACATGGACTGCGGACAGTTCATTATCTCGATAAATTGGGCGTTGTGGATGAGCGGATGATCGCGGTCCATCTGGTCTGGCTGGAGGACTCCGAGATCCGGCTGCTTGGACAAAAGCGCACGGGATTAGCCTACTGTCCTTCCAGCAATATGTTCTTGTCCGACGGCGTCACGAACATACCCGGCCTGCTGGCGGCGGGGGTGAGGGTGGGCCTCGGCACGGACGGGGCGTGCAGCAATAACCGGATCAGCGTGTTTGAGGAGATGAGAATGTGCTCTCTGCTCCAAAAAGTGACCCGGCTGGACGGCACCTGTATAAACGCCAGGCAGGTTTTTCATATGGGGACCAAAGCCGGCGGTGAGCTGCTGCGGCTTCCGGTCGGGGAGATAACTCCGGGCTATCGTGCGGATTTTGTATCTGTGGACCTGAACGACCTATCTCTCTCGCCGGCCACCGAGCTGTTCAACCATATCGTCTATTCCCTTCAGCCAACCGCGATTAAAGATGTAGTGGTCGACGGAAAAATCGTGGTTGGAGACGGGCGGCTATTTACGGTCGAGGAATCGTCGATTGTACGAAAGGTTAATGCCCTGTTAAGCAAATGGGGATAATAATTTGGCGCATTTTGGGGTTTGATAGTTTATATTCATAGCCATGTTCGGGTAGTGTTATCCGAGTATGGTTTTTTTGTTAATTTTAAGTTCTTTTTAAGAAAAGTGGCGTATACTGACTGCTTAGAATCAATAAGGAGAGGGTCAAGTTGCGCCATTTTAAACCCGGCAAACGTCTGGGAATTATGCTGCTGTCATTTTTGATCGGCGGATTTATCCTGAATTTTATCATACAGGCCGCTTCGTTTGGCATGAATGCTATAAGCGTTCTGAATTGGATATCGCAATTCTATTGGCTGTATGTGTTCGGAAGTCTGTTCTTTTTCTTCGTGCTGCTTGTCTTTGCGGCAGTTATTCCGAACGGGTATGCGGGTTCCCTGATCGCCTTTCTAGCCTGCGCCATATTGGGCTTTGCCGATTACAAGAAGCTGTCAACGACCGGAGAACCGCTGTTTCCGTGGGATTTGATGCTGGTCAAGAATGCTCAGGAGATGGGCAAGATCACCAAGGGCATGGTCTCACCGCTTGCGCTAGTGCTAGCTGTTGTTCTTGTTGCGGGTTTAATCTATTTGCTGCGCAAGCTGCCCAAGGTTAAGATCGGCTTGCCGCTGAGGGCGGTGTTTACCGTTCTTTCGGCTGTCGTGATTACCGGATTTATCCTGATGGTTGACGGTCAGACGACGCTTGCGACGTCCATCAAATATCAGAATATTTACTGGAACCAGAAGGTGAACTATAGTCAGAACGGTTTTTTGTTTGCTTTTACAGGCAATCTGAAGCAGAATCTGATGGATAAACCGGACGGATACAGCAGAGAAGCGATCGCTCAAATCGCCCAGAAATACGGCGCGCTGCCGGATATCGGCTCGAACGCTGCGCCTTCTGATACTCCTAACATCATGTACATGATGGACGAAGCTTTTTTCGACCCAACGAGGCTTCCTTCTTATACCTTCAGCGAAGATCCTTTGAAATTCATCCATGGGGAGGAGAAAAATACGCCGTCCGGCTACCTGCTGTCTCCCGAGTTCGGGGGAAATACGGCCAATATCGAATTTGAGGCGCTGACAGGCCAGTCGATGTATTTTCTGAAAGACGGTTCCATTCCTTACCAGCAGCGCATTGTCAAAATGTCCTCGCTGCCTTCCATCGTCAGCATTTTGAAGGAACGGGGGTACCGGTCGCTGGCGGTTCATCCTTTCGATGGAACGTTCTACAACCGGAACAAGGTTTATCCGGTGATCGGTTTCGATCAATTCACGACCCAGCAGGAGATGAACGGAGCCGAGCGGATCACGCCGGACGGTTACGTTTCAGATATGGCGGCCGTGAAGGAGGCTGTGCACGAGCTTCAGAGCTCCGGTCAGCCGACGTTCCTGCACCTCGTAACGATGCAGAATCATTTTCCGTTCAACAAAGGCTCGAATGGGCCGAATACGATTACGGTTAACGGGGTGAAGCCGGAGCGGAAGGATGAACTGGAAACGTATGTTCAGGATACGAAGCTGACCGACGAGGCGCTGGCCTACCTGGATCAGGAGCTGAAGTCGATCAAACGGCCGACGATAGTCGTATTTTGGGGTGATCATCTTCCAGCTCTGTCGGCGGACATCTATACGCAGGCGGGCTGGGACGCCAATCCCAGAATGAAGCATGAAACGAAGCTGATGGTTATGGCCAATTTTGATATCGGCAAGCAGCCTTTGGGGACGATCAGTCCTGCTTTCATCGGGCCGACGATCTTTGAACTGACGGGGCAGAGGCTTCCGGCGTACTATAAGCTGCTGGAACAGGTTAAAGCGGAGCTTCCAGGATTGAGCAAAAATGTCCTGATCGGGCGCACCGGCGTTGTCACCGGGCTGACTGCCGCGCAGCAGAAGCTGCTGGACGATTACCGGATGGTGCAATACGACATGCTTGAAGGAGAGAACTACTCGAAGGATATGCTGTTTAAATAAGGAGATTCAGCATAACCAGTTGGCTTAATAATCCGAATAACTGCAGGAGCCGTCTCATAGTTTGTTGTATGGGGGAACGCAGCGATTGTCCTTGGGAGAGGAAAACCGTCCGAACAGCCATCCTTTAAAGGGAATGGAGGCGGACGTAATGAGTCTGGAACAGCTCATTTCATTGCTCGTTCTTGTCGTTATGATTATAGAATTGGCTCTTGGCAAGAAAAATTCATAACGATGCAGCCCATTATAATAGCCCGCGGTTTTGCGGGCTTTTTCTTTTTGAGATAAATAGAATTAGCATTAATACCTTGCACGATCAAGAAAAAAGCGCATATCTCCAATCCTCCAGGTCAGGTATCATAGATAGGATTGAATATTATCCAGAGAAACGAGGGGCCTTCCATGATTAATTTATCGAAACTGCTGACGGGTATGAAGGGAGAAGGGGATGATCTGCGCTACGCAATCAATCAGGGAACCAGACCGCATGGCGTATCCGCAGGGAGAGGGCCGGTCGTCGTCTGGAATATGACAAGGGCCTGCAACCTGAGCTGCAAGCATTGCTACGCCAATGCCTGTCCGGCTCATGACCCGGATGAAATGACAACGGAGGAAGCGAAGCGGTTTATTGAAGATCTGGCCGCGTTCCATGTGCCTGTCCTGCTGTTTTCGGGCGGCGAGCCTCTGATCCGGAAGGATATTTTTGAGTTGATTTCTTATGCGGCGGGCAAGGGGCTTCGGCCGGTGATTTCCACGAACGGCACGCTTATTACTCAAGACACCGCGCTTAAGCTGAAAGAAGCGGGGGTCGGCTATGTCGGAGTCAGTCTCGACGGACTTGAGGAACGGCACGATGCTTTCCGGGGACGCAAAGGCTCGTTCGAACAGGCGCTCAGCGGTATCCGCAACTGTCTGTCCATCGGCCAAAAGGTAGGTGTTCGGTTTACGATCAGCAAGCATACATACGGCGACCTGGATGGAGTCCTTGATTTAATCGAGCGGGAAAATATCCCCCGGGCCTGCTTCTATCATCTTGTCTACTCCGGCCGCGGAAGCGCTCTCCAGAAGGAGGATGTGACCCACGAGCAGTCGCGCGACGCTTTAAAGCGGATTATGGCCAAAACGCTGGATTTGCACCGGAAGGGCAAACAGGTGGAGCTGCTCACCGTCGACAACCATGCGGACGGCGTGTATTTGTATCAATGGATGCTGGAGCGCGAGCCCGAGCGCGCAGCAGAGCTGCTTGAGCTGCTCCGGCGGAACGGAGGCAACCGGTCCGGCATAGCGTTCGGCTGCGTCGATTGGCACGGCAATGTCTATCCCGACCAATTCACCAGGGATATTAAGGTCGGCAGCATCCGCACGCAAACGTTCAGCGAAATCTGGCGTGAGGCGGCGCACCCGGTCATGGCGGGGCTGCGCGACCGGAAGCCGCTCTTGAAAGGTCGCTGCCGGGAATGCCAATGGCTGGATATCTGCAACGGCAATTTCCGTGCCCGCGCCTCGGTCAGCGGGGATTTCTGGGCGGAGGACCCGTCCTGTTATTTAACCGACCGTGAAATAGGAATCGTATAAGGAAATAGTTATCGCATTGGAAGACTTGAATCCTATCAATGCAAGGAGGCTTTTAGCGACGATGCTAGTATCCTGGAATGTGACCAAACGATGCAATTTGTACTGTGAACACTGCTATCGCGATTCCGGGCCGGCTTCGCCTGTCGATGATGACCTGACGACGGAAGAAGGACGGCGACTTATTGATCAGGTCAAGGCAGCCGGTTTCCGGCTCCTTATCCTGAGCGGAGGCGAGCCGCTGGTCCGCGAAGATCTGAATGAATTGGTAGCTTACGCTTCGCAAATCGGTCTTCGCCCGGCGCTCGGCAGCAATGGCACCCTGCTGACCGCCGCCAAAGCTGCCGAGCTCAAGAAGGCCGGCCTCGGAGGAATCGCCATCAGCATCGACAGCGCCACGCCGGAGTACCATAACCGGTTCCGTAACGCGCCCGAGGGCTGGCAGCAGGCGGTGCAAGGCATCCGTTACGCCCGAGAAGCCGGGTTGCGGGTGCAGATCAATATGACGCTGACCACAGGCAATATGGACGATTTCGACCAGGTCGCGCAGCTGGCTGAGGAGCTGAATGTCGCCTCCCTACACCCGTTCTTTCTCGTTCCGACCGGACGGGCCGTTAACATCGAGGAGGAAGGATTGAAGCAGGAGCGCTATTATTCCGTTCTGCGCAGCGTTCTGGCCAAGCAGCAATCTTCGGCGCTTGAAATCAAGCCGACATGCGCTCCTCAGTTCATGCCGCTGGCCAAAAGCATGGGCCTCGAACTGCGCTATACGCGCGGCTGCCTCGCGGGGGTCGCCTACTGCTCAGTTTTGCCCAATGGCGAAGTCCATATTTGCCCTTATCTGCCGGTCAAGGTCGGGAATGTCCGTGAACAGCCCTTTGATGAAATATGGAGGGACAGTCCGGTATTCCAAAACTTGAGGAACTTCAAGGAATACGAGGGAGCATGCGGCTCCTGCCCCGACGTCAAGATTTGCGGCGGATGCCGCGCCCGGTCGTATTATTACAGCGGGGGCAATTTCATGGCCGAAGAGCCTTGGTGCTACAAACGAACGGCGGCGCTGCTGTAGAGCGGGGAGGGAGAAGCTTTGGAACTGGATGTGAAGGACCGAAAGCTGCTGAACCGGCTGCAAATCGAGCTTCCTTTGGTGAGCCACCCCTGGAGGCTTATTGCGGAAGAGCTGGAATTGCGGCAGGAAGAGGTGCTCCATAAGCTGGAGAGACTGAAGAATGAAGGATACATCCGGCGGATTGGCGGGGTGTTTAATCCGGCCAGGCTCGGGTACAAGGGCTGCTTGTATGCGATGAGGGTGGAGGAAGCCCGTTATTATCAGGCAGCGGCTGTTGTCAACAGCTTCAAAGGCGTTACCCATAATTACCGCCGGGATGGCTGGCTCAATATGTGGTTCACACTGACCGCCCGAACCGCAGCGGAACGGGAGGCGATTCTTGAACCGATTCGCGAAGCGGCGGGCCGGCCGAAGCTGTACGAGTTTCCCGCCGAGCAGGTGTTTAAGCTCAAGGTGTTTCTCAATATGGAAGAAACGACGGAATCATCGGCTTCGGCGTCCGGTAAGGCTAGGCCAGAATCGCTAAGCATCCCTATGGAGCATCAGGAATTAGAGAGTACGGATTGGCAGCTGATCCGTGAGCTGCAGGGCGATCTGCCGCTGGTGCCAGAGCCGTACAGCGATATCGCTCGCAGGTCCTGTTTAGGCCTGAAAGAGCTGTTCCGGCGATTGCAGGCGCTTCAAGCGAGCGGCGCTTTAAAAAGAATCGGTGCCGTCCTCAGGCACCGGGAAGCCGGATTTACCGCCAATGGGCTGTTTGCCAGTGTGCTCCCCGAGGAGCGGATTCCGCAGGCCGGACAACGGCTGGCCGGCTATGCGGAGGTCAGTCACTGCTACAAGCGCCGGGCGCATCCCGATTGGCCGTATAATCTGTACGCGATGATCCATGGTCCGAATGAAGTGTTCGTTCGGAGAATCGCGGAGCATTTTGCACAGCAGGAAGGCATTTCGGAGTTTGACATCCTCTTCAGCACGGAGGAATTGAAGAAGACGAGTTTCTCTATCTGAGAAAGGCGAGGTAATCCCAATAATGAAACGCGGAGATCTATACATCATTTTGCTGGGACTGCTGATTGCCGGTGCAATATACGGGTTCAAATGGCTCCAGATGGATCATAGTCCATACCAGCCGGGGGAATTAATGGCCCGAATTACCGTGAACGGCAAGCTGTACAAGAATGTACCCTTGACGGATAAAGAGCAGATCATCGACATCAAAACGAGCTTCGGGCATAATACGCTTAAAGTATTCGACTATGGAATTCAGATGATCTACTCGGACGCGCCGAAGCGGATCGCGCTTGACATGGGCTTTATTTCGAAGCCGTATCAGCAGATTATCTGCATTCCGACTCGTGTGTACGTGGAAGTGTTCAATCCTCATCAGCAGCCGTCCAAGGACGATCTCGATGCGGTCGTTCACCCCGGTTAAAGCGCAACACGCAGGCCATGGACCCCTTCAATGGGGTTCATGGCTTTTTCACTCTCTCCCAGACTTCAGGCGTTTAGGACATATGTCCTTCCCAAAAAATCGGAGATATTCTTTAATTAGGATCAGAGCTAACATCAGAGGAGAGGTAATAACCATGAGAGGGCTGTTATTTGCATTTTTGGCCGGAGCCTTTATTACGCTGCAGGGAGTGGCCAATTCAAGGATAAGCCAGGATATCGGGACATGGCAGGCGGCGACGGTTACCCAGTTAACCGGATTCCTGATGGCCTTATTGATCCTGCTCGTTGTCCGGGACGGAAACCGGCGGGGGCTAAAACAGGTCAAACCGCTGTATCTGATCGGCGGAGCGTTCGCGGCAGTCATTATTTTTAGCGAGGTCACGGCGATTCGCCAAGTGGGAGTTACGTTTACGATATCCGCTTTGTTGATTGCCCAGCTGTGCCTGACCTTTCTGATCGATTCGAACGGTTGGTTCAGTGTGATGAAGCGGAGAATGAAGCTGCCGCAGTTCATTGGCCTGGGATTGATGGTAGCCGGTGTAATCATCCTTAAATTTTGATAAGATGATAACGCCGCATGGCAATGGATGTACGGGAAGGAAGCAGAGGTGACACAATATCATGAAAGAAGTGCCGGATCGTGCGCGGCTGAATGCTTTTTTGCAGGATTATCAACTGGAGAGCGTGTTCAATAAACCGCTGCTGCCGCATTTGTCTCTGTACCATTTTGAACAAGGGGAGTGGATCTGTTCCCAAGGGGAACCTTCCGAATACCTGTATGTGCTGGTCAAGGGAAAGATCAAGGTCTACACCACTTCGGCCGAGGGCAAGACGCTGATTATCTCCTTCAAAACCCCGCTTGAGGTCATCGGCGATATCGAATATATCCAGGATATTCCCATCATAAATACGGTGGAGGCGGTGTCTCCCGTTCAAATGATCGGCGTCCCATACCGCTATTTACAAAAACACGCGGCCGATTATGCTCCGCTGCTAAACTTCTTGCTGAAGGTCATCACCCGGAAGTTCTATACGAAATCCAACTTTTTAAGCTTAAACATTCTGCATCCGGTCGAGGTGCGCTTGGCCAGCTACCTGCTGTCCGTTTCCTATGATGAATCCGACGCCGAATTTCAGGGACAGCTGAGCACGTCCAGATTGAACGATGTGGCGAATTGGATCGGCACCAGCTACCGGCATCTTAATCGGGTTATCCAAAAACTGTCCGCGGAAGGTCTGGTCGAACGCAGCAAAGGATTTATTGTCATTAAAGACAAGGAAAGGCTCAGCACGCTGGCCGGCCAAAATATTTACGAATAGGAGCGAAAACTAATGATTCAGGGCCTTTTATTGGCGCTTGCCGCAGGTTCGATGGTCAGTTTGCAAAATATTTTTAACACGAAGGTTAACGAACGTACCGGATCTTGGACGACAACGACGCTGGTGCTGGGAATGGGCTTTGCGGCTTCTTTGATCTTTGGCTTGATATTTGAAGGGGGCCAGCTGTTTAACCTGATCAACATGAAGCCGTGGTACTGGATCAGTGGCTCTATCGGGGTGGGTGTGGTCATCTGTCTAACTCTTGGAATCCGGCAGCTTGGTCCAACGTACGCGGTTTCCATCGTTCTGATCTCCCAGCTGGGCAGCGCCTTGTTATGGGATTCGCAGGGCTGGTTAGGGCTGAGAAAGGTCCCTTTCACTTTTCAACAGTTCATCGGAGTGCTGGTCATTGTCAGCGGTATTTTGGTATTTAAATTAAGTGGGAAGCGCAGGGAGGAAACCGCATGACAGCTTCAATCGATAAAATCGCCTGGATCTGCCTTCGTGAAGGCCGGCTGTTATGCGCCCGTTCCAAAGGCAAAGAGATCTATTATTTGCCCGGCGGAAAAAGGGAGCCCGGTGAGAGTGATGCCGATACGCTGCAGAGGGAAATTGAAGAAGAGCTATCCGTCCGCATTAAGCCCGAAACCGTCTTGTTCATGGGAACGTTTGAAGCGAAAGCCCATGGCAAAACGGAAGGAACAATGGTCAAAATGGCTTGCTACAGCGCGGAATACGAGGGCAAGCTCACGGCGGCTTCTGAAATCGAGGAATTGGCCTGGCTAACCTATGAGGACCGGGTAAAGGTATCGGCCGCAGCCCAAATGGTATTTGATAGACTGCATGAGCAAGGACTGCTTATCTAGAATAACGGCGACAGCAGCCGGGCGAAAACAGAGGTCAATTTTTGAAACCCGCTTTGGTTCTCGAATTTCGACTGCAAGATCTCCTTACTGTCGCCACGGTCCCGGTAAAAATCCTGCATCAGACGGTCAACGACTGTCCCATCATAAAAGAGCGCATTGATTTCAAATTGGCTGCAAAAGCTGCGTATATCCATATTTGCGCTGCCGGAGAACGCCAGGTCGTCGGAAATGATCACTTTGGCATGAATGAACCCTTTTTGGTAGCTGTAAAACCGGACCCCTGCCCGCAGCAATTCCTGAACATAGGACAACGTGGCGGTATAAACCAGGTTCTTGTCAGGCACGCCCGGTATAATGACGCGAACGTCGACTCCGCTGAGGGCTGCCGTTTTTAGAGCCAATAAGACACCGGGTTCGAGAATAAAATAGGGGGTCTCAATCCAAATCCGCTTCTTCGCCCTGACGATAAGAGAGAAGATGAGCTCTAGAATCGGCTCGTCCGGGCCGCTTTTTACGACTTGGACAAGCTCCTTACCTCGGCATTCCTGGATCGGATAGTAGAGGGGATCGGTTATGATTTCCCCCGTAACCCGGTGCCAATCGGTTAAAAAAGCATCTTGGAGCCAGATCACCGCATCCCCTTTTATGCTGAAATGAGTGTCCCGCCAATAGCCGAATTTCGGATCTTTCCCCAAGTATTCATCCCCAATATTCAAGCCGCCAAAATAACCGGATTTACCGTCCACCACTACGATTTTACGATGATTCCGGTAATTGAGCCGTTTATTCATGAAAGAGGGCAGCAGAGGAAAAAAGCATCCCGCTTCCACCCCAGCGTTCCTGAGCTTTTTCAAATAGGCCTTTCCTAACCGACGGCTGCCGATCCCGTCAAATAACAGCCGCACATGTAGCCCTTCTTGCGCTTTCCGGATCAGTAATTGCTCAAACCGGGTACCCAGCCGGTCGTCGCGGATAATGTAAAACTCAACATGGATGTGATGCTCGGATGCGGCAATCGAACTCAGCATCGCTTCAAAGGCGCTTTCTCCTTCACTAAACACAGTCGTCTCGTTGCAGGCGGTAATGGGGGCGGCAGAAAAGCCGCTTAATAATGCGTGCAGTTGATCGTCATGGCAAACGGTCTCTTCATGGGTATTGTTCAGAACCCGCTGTCGGCACCGCTCAATGAGGTCTGCCTTTATGCGGTTCCACTGGCTGCTTTCTTTCTGCGAAAGAGCGGGGAAACACATGTATTCTTTTGCAACAAATACATAGAGCAGGAAACCGATGACCGGAATGAGATGCAAGACGATAAGCCATACTATCGCTTTGCTCGGACGTTGGTACTCAAAGAAAATAACGAATGCAATTTGGAGAATAAACAGCAGGAGGGCCGCAATGATCCAAATCAACGGTTCAATCTCTCCTTATCAGGTTGAACTTGGATTGGCAGTGAAGAATAACTCATTATAGAAGAACCCTTTTCGAAAGCGGTTGATTACCTGCGAAGCAAATTCATTCTTCCGAAACAATTGAATGTATTCTTCTTCACTGCGGATATTGTCTCCATCGTCATAGAAATTCATAAACCAATTGCTTACCGGTTTCTTCTTGCATATGCATGGTTCCATAACGATGAAGCTTCCATCCGGTTTTAAAATCCGTTTAAATTCCTTCATATACTCTGCAATTTCTTCGGATGAAATATGGTGCAGAACTGCGACGATCAGTATGTAATCGACAGATCCGTCATCTACAGGTAGCTTTCCATGTTCGAGCACGTGAAATTTGTGATTGGGATATTGCCTTCTCGCGTAATGAATGCGTTTCTCATCGGGATCGATGCCAATATAATGAATGGGCTGAAACATCGAACAATTAGCCCCGGTCCCTGAACCAAAGTCAAGCACAATTTTATCGTTGAAAGTGAATCGGGTTGTAATTTGATCATGTATATATTTTTTGGTAAACCATTTCGGACGAACCAGCCGATGATAAAGCAGGGGTGAAGACGAAGTATTCATAAGGAGCCACCTTCTTTCCTGATTTTGAAGTCAATGAAAAGTAATCTAACCCACCTGTCTGAAAAAAATTCAATAAAATTTTACATAATTTCATCCTGAAATGGGCATCTTTATCTCTATTCGACATAGAGAATGAGGTGTTAAAGGGAGAATGGGAAGATCGGATGGAATAACGCGAGGGAAAAAAATATCGGTTTTGATGGCAATCGCTTTGGCATTGACGATGTCTCTTGCCGGATGCCGGTTGTTCCCGGGAACGAACGCTGGAATGCAGTCCGAACCGGAGTTTAAGGCTAAGGCAGTGAGTGGCAAGCCGGTCGTCGTCATTATCATTGATTCCTTGATGGACAAGCCGCTGCAGGAAGCTGTGAAACAAGGCAAGGCACCCGCACTGAAATACCTGATGGAGCACGGGCGGTATTTTCCTGAAATGGTAAGTTCATTTCCTACCATGTCCGTAACGATTGACAGCACCTTGTTGACGGGGGAATACGCGGATAAGCATCATGTTCCAGGGTTGGTATGGTACAGCGACCGGGAAAAGCGGATGATCTTTTACGGTAATGGACCGAAGGAAGCTTTAAAGATTGATCAGCTGCAAGTATTGACGGACAGCGTCTATCAGATGAATCAGGTTCAATTAAGCAAGAAAGTGAAGACCATTCATGAGGAACTGGCCAAGAAGGGCAAGCATTCGGCTTCGGTCAACGCAGTCATTTTCAGAGGAACAAAGGAACGCAAGCTGCGCGTACCCCCAGCGATGGCGAACACCACAAGGCTGCCGGATCATTATCCAATTACTACTCCGGAGCTGTTTTCGCTTGCCGCATTCGCGCATATCAACCCGGAAAATGACAACCACACAGCCGCATGGGAAAAATATGGGATGAATGACAGATTCACAGGCCGGGACATCGCTTATCTCGTAAAGAATGGGAAGCTTCCGGACGTAACGATTGGATATTTTCCGGGAAACGACAGTGTCCATCACCGACAAGGCTCCATGGCGACTAAAGGCATCGAAAAGGCCGACCGGGCGCTGCAGGACATTCTGAATGCGTATGGCTCATGGGAGGAGGCGGTTAGAACCACCAAGTGGATTATTCTGGGGGACAGCGCTCAAAGCGATGTGCTGGATGATCGGGAACAGTCCAAAGTAGATCTGCGCCCGCTTCTTCACGGTTACCGCATAGCCGAGCTTGAACGAACTGTAGGACAAGACGACCAGATCGTCATCGCCGCCAACGAAAGAATGGCCTACATTTACGCCATTTCGCCAGAGCTTAAGCTTCCCGAGGTCGTTAAGAGTCTGCAATCTGAAGCAAGGCTCGACATCATAGCGGTTAAGCAGGATCAATCCGTTGCGCTTACACGCGGAGGAAATGGCAGCACGGTATTAACTTATCGCAAGGGTGGACCTTATTCGGATGAATACGGGCAAAAATGGTCGCTCTCAGGCGATGCCGGCCTCGCAGATCTTTCGCTCCGCGGACATCGGATCACATACGGAAGATACCCGGATATTCTCGCACGGCTTTACGGCGGGCTTCATTCTCATGAAGGGCGATATATTGTCGTCACCGTGAAACCGGGATACGAGCTGGCCGGCGAGAGCTCTCCCAGCCATCGGGGAGGTGGAGCGCACGGATCGCTGCATGAGGTGGATTCCATTGTTCCTTTAATTGTGACCGGAACGGATGTGCAGCCGAAGTCACTGCGAATCGTCGATTTGAAAGACTGGATTCTGCGGTTGGCCGGCGATAAATAGAACAGCAGCCCGCATTCCCGGCAAGAGCCGGAGGAAGCGGGCTGTGCTTGCTTTAGGAACCCGTGGAGCGGTAATGGCGAACGCCGATTTGCCATACAGCCAGGCAGGGAAGAAGAAACAGAATACTGGTCAAAGGCAGCAGCGCATAGAGGAGGCCATGTCCTTCCGCCCGGCCCAGGAGAAAGAGCAGAGGCAGATAGCTGACGCAGCCAAACGGAATGATGAAGGTGAAGAAGAGCGTGACCCGCTTATGATAGATGTTCAACGGATACTGCGCCATTTCCCGGCCGCCATCGGTTAGCACATTGCCTACCTCAAGCCCCTGAACCGTCCAGAAACATAAAGTTGCGTTCAGGATGAAGATACCTGAAAAAATGAGGATGCCGCCCGCGACCATCATCAGCAGGGTCAGCGCCTTCAGAGGCGTCCAGGCAATCGGCAGGTTCCTGAGGGCCCACCCCAGCACAGCGGCGCTTTGCACGAGCCGTCCGAAGCGGGTGAACTCGAATTTGCTTCCCAGCACCTGGACGACTGTGCTTCGCGGGCGCACCAGCAGGCGGTCGAACTCCCCGCTCACCACGAGGGAGGAGAACATGTCGAATCCCCGGACAAAGCATTCGCTCAGAGAGAAGGCCATGTGAATGACGCCGAAGCAGAGCGCCGCTTCAAAGAAGCTCCAGCCCTGAAGCTCCCCGAACCGGGAGAAAAGAAAGTACAATCCGGCAAAGACCGCAAAAGGGAGGAGAAGTTGCCCGAAAGTCAGCAGCCAGAAGGACGTCCGGTATTGCATCTGGGAGCGGAACAGAATCGACAGATACTTGAAATAGAGAAGCATTTGGTTAACCTCCTTGCACGACGACTCGCCGCAGCGCCCGGCTGATGAGCAGCAGCCCGAGGCCGATCAACAGCGCCAGCCAGAATAGTTGAACTAAATTACCCATTAGCGCTTCTTCTACAGGAATATTTCCCGTATATACCCGGAAGGGGAAATCCACCGTCCACCGGAAGGGCAGAAGATTGGCAAGCTGCTGCATCCAGCCCGGCATTAATGGAATCGGCAGAATCATCCCCGCCAGAAACTCCCCCGCCGCTGCGACCATCAGGATGGAGCCGGCTGGCGACATCGTCCAGAAGATGGAAATGTAAATCAGCAGCGAAATGGCGCAGACCATGAGCAGACCCAGGAACAGGGACAGCAGAAACAGCAGAAAAGCCCCGATACCCGGAGGCAGACTCATCCCGTAGGGTTCAGGGAGAAGCAGCACGATCAACAGGACCGGGAAGCAGCGAAGCACGACGCCCGAGACGCGTGTCGCCAGAACCTTGGTGAACCAGAAGCCGTATATCCCGCAGGGACGGCACAGCTCGTAAGCGATATTGCCGCCGGTGATCAGCTCGAAGATATCCGGGTCGCGGAAATAAAGCGCAATGAGGCCAAGAAACATCTGCTGGAGCCATATGTAGGTGACCACTTCCTGCAAGCTCATGGGCGGCGCAGCGCTGCTGCGGCTGTAGAAGGCGACATATACCATGATGAAGATGAAGCCGAAAAAAAGCTGGGTCACGATCCCGGCGAAAGCGGCGGTGCGGTATTGAAGGTTCGTAACGAAGCGGAGCTTGGCGACAGACAGATACATCTTCATATCTGATGCTCCTTGTAGAGCTGTAAAATCAGCTCGTCGACCGATTTGGAGTCCACCGCCACATCGAGAATTTCGGCCTGCTCCGATAGCCGTGCAAGGATATCCGCGAGGCTGATTTTCCCGTTATCAAAGCTGTATACAGCTTGCTGCGGTGACCAGGAATGGCGCACTGCGCCGGGAATATCGACGGGAAGAGAACAGTCCCGGTAATCTACGGTAAGGGTCCGGCTGCTTCCGAACCTGCCGCGAAGCTCGTCCAGAGACCCGTCGTACAGAAGAGAGCCTTTACCAATCATCAAAATCCTCTCCGCAAGCGCCTCAATATCGTTCATGTCGTGGGTCGTAAGAATGACGGTAATGCCCTTTTCCTTGTGAATGGTCTTGATGAACTGGCGAACGGCGATTTTGCTGGCGGCGTCCAGACCGATAGTCGGCTCATCGAGAAAAAGAATGCGGGGATCGTGGAGGAGTGAAGCCGCGATCTCGCAGCGCATCCGCTGTCCAAGGCTGAGCTGCCGGACCGGGACATGGATCAGCTCGGACAGCGCCAGCGTCTCCGTGAGCATGGCGAGATTTTTGCGGTACCGGGTTTCGGGCACCTTATAAATGTCCCGCAGCAGCTCGAAGGAATCGATGACCGGCACATCCCACCAGAGCTGGGAGCGCTGTCCGAAGACGACGCCGATCTGGCCGACGTAGGCCGTCCGGCTCTTCCAGGGAGTGTAGCTCATCACCCGGCACTCACCTTCGTCCGGAACAAGAACCCCGCACATCACTTTGATTGTCGTCGATTTTCCGGCTCCGTTCGGACCGATGTACCCGGCGATTTCACCCTCGCGGATCGAGAAGGAGATATCTTTGAGCGCTTCCACGAATGTATGCTTCCGGTAAAATAGAGCTTTGGCAGCTTCCCGTACCCCGGCGGCCCGTTTGGCCACTTTAAAGGTTTTGCCTATTCCTTCCAATGTGATAATAGGGTTTCCCAATTCAGCACCTCCGTCAACGTTATTTTGCAGCACAAAAAATATAGCGGAAATTACCAAAAAAGAATAGACTTATGTTTTTCTTTCGTTTATACTAATATTATAAAGGTCGAGGACACGACCCTTTAGTTAAATACTATCTAAAACAGGCAAACAACATGTGAATGTTGTTTTTTTATATTTTTAAGCCCCAATAATAAAGAAGACTTCGGAGCCAAGCTCCGAAGTCTTTTCTATTTCAACCCGATTAATGCTTCATTCCGGCCATTCCCCCCATGATTTCCGGGTTAATCATTCCGAAGATCATTGCGACGTGAGCTACTACGAGGAATCCGCTTACGAGAATAAAGTGAAGCTTCATTTTTCCTTCTGCGGAACGGTTCCGGGCGATAATGCCAAGATCCAGAAGGGCGAGAGGAAGTAAGAAGAACACGCCGCTCAAGTAGAAGCTGACCGCGACAACGTCCACCCAGGTATGCCATTCGCCATTTACGGTTAGCGGGATAAACGCGGTAGGGAACAAGTATACAAAAACTCCTGTGAAGTACAGTCCGGCCAGGATGCTGCAGATCCGATTAAAGCTTCTGAGCGCGCCATGCGTGTTTTTGCCGAAGAGAATAAAGAATTCGGTTACCGTAATCGTCTCGGCAAAGATCACGGGAATGGCCATGAATATAATCAAATTCCATGGTTGGTTGTCCGCAAGCAGGGACATGTAGTGCGTCATGCTCATTGTTTGATTTTCCCCCAGTAGTAGATGGATTAACTTCGAGGCCAATTGTATATAAAAATTATGTGGAATGTATGAAGACGCCCCGGATTCATGGCGGCCCAAGCTCCGATAAATTAATAAATCGTTAAGAATTGATTCAGAGTCAGTTTATACATTAGCTGTAAAATTGGAATATATGACGGAGAGGAGTGAGGTAGATGCACCAGTTCCTGGCCTGGATATCCGAGACGGCGCTTCATTTGGTAAATACGATGGGAATATGGGGGATATGGATCGGGATGATTCTGGAGAGCGCCTGTATTCCGATTCCCAGCGAGGTTATTATGCTTAGCGGCGGTTGGCTGGCTGCCCGAGGCTCGCTTTCTTTTGCAGGAGTAGTTGCCGCAGGGGTAATCGGAAATCTCATCGGCTCGCTGATCGCTTATTATGTTGGAGCGACCGGAGGAAGGCGATTGCTGGAGAGGTACGGAAAATACATCCTGTTCAATGCGCATCATCTGGAGCAAGCGGAGCGATGGTTCGCCCGTTATGGAGAGAGCACGGTTTTGTTTACCCGGATGCTGCCCTTCATTCGCACCTTTATCTCCTTTCCGGCGGGTATTGCGGGAATGAAGATGTGGAGATTTGCCGTGTTCACCTTACTTGGCTGCATCCCGTGGGATCTGGCCCTTGTCTACATAGGCTACAAACTGGGCGGAAACTGGAGTATAGTGGAGCAGTACCTCCGTCCGGTCAGTTATGCGGTCTGCGCAGCCGTTCTGCTGCTCCTCGTATGGTGGCTGGTACGGAGAAGAAAGGAACGGACGGTTTAACCGTTATTAGCCATTTGGAATTCAAGAGGCGGGGAGATTGAGCAAAGATGTCCATTCGTTTGAAATTTCTGCTGTCCTATGCGGCCATGCTTGTAATCCCTATGCTTCTGCTTGTCGCTACCGCCTTGCTGCTGACCGTAGTGTACCACGGGGATGTCCAGAGTCTGAAGAGCACCTACGAAAGTAAATTCGAAGGAATGGAAGAGAGCGACACCCGCAATCTAATTAAACACACCTTTCTGCAAAATCCGGATTTACTAACGGACAACGGGTTCCTGAAGAATTTTTCCGCAGACATGCTCCAAAAGAATACAACCATCTATATCCGTTCCGGCAATACCGTGCTGTACGCTTCAGACGATCTTTTGAAGAAACCGGATTTCATCGATGAACTGCCTGCTTTCACAGAGGCGGGAGAAGAGTACGAGCCCTACCGGACAAAATATAACAATGATTGGTACAAGGTTGCCCAATTTGATTTGCTGACCGCTGACGGCAAGCCCGTAAGCCTTTTTTTGCTGACCAAGCTTGATCCTTTGGTTCACTTTGTCAGAACTTTCTTTCCCATCTTGTTCCTGTCCGCACTGGTCGTGCTTCTGTTGACACATGTCCTGCTGACTTCCTATATGTCGAGGAGCATAATCCGCCCATTGCTTGAACTGCGAAGAGCAACGAAGCTGGTGGCCGATGGCAACTTGAACTTCCGGGTCAATATCAACAGTAAAGACGAGCTGGGACAGCTGGGAATAGCCTTCGAGAAAATGAGATCCCGGCTCCAGGATTCCATACAGCTGCAGCAGCAATATGAGGATAACCGCAAGGAATTGATTACGAACATCTCCCATGATCTGAAGACACCCATTACAGCGATTAAAGGCTATGTTGACGGAATATTGGAAGGCGTGGCCAACTCACCCGAAAAAAACGAGAAGTACATGCGCACCATTGCTGCGAAGGCGGGAGAAATGGACAGGTTGATTGACGAGCTGTTTCTGTACTCCAAGCTGGATATGCAGAAGCATCCCTTTTCCTTCGAAACCGTGCCGATTTTCCCGTTTTTGGCGGATTGGGCGGAGGAGCTGGAGATCGAGCTGGAGAAGAAGGGCGTGCAGCTGCAAATCGAAATGGATAGTAGGGAAGAAGCCTGGGTATCGGTGGACCGCGATTCGTTTAAACGGGTGCTTGGCAACATTATTCAGAACAGCCTGAAATATATGGATAAACCGGAGAAGAAAATAACGGTCAATACCCGTCTGGAAGCCGGGCGTTTCATTCTTGCCATCGGAGATAACGGTCCTGGGATTTCGCCGGAATCGGCCCCGTTTATTTTTGACCGGTTCTACCGCGCGGAGCAGTCGAGAAATACGAACACGGGAGGCAGCGGTCTGGGGCTTGCCATTGCCAAGCAGATCATCGCGGGCCACGGGGGAGAAATCTATGCGGAGAGCGAGGAGGGCGCTGGAACGACCGTTTACATTGTGTTATCGATAGAGAAGGGGGCGCCGGAACATGGAGCGAACGATACTGATTGTTGAAGACGAGCCTTCGATTGCCGAGCTGCAGCGGGATTATTTGGAGATGAGTGGATACCGGACCGAAATCGCCGTGGATGGAGAAGAAGGGCTGGAGCTGAGCCTTACCGGCAAATTTGAATTGATCGTGCTGGATGTTATGCTGCCCAAACTGAACGGATTCGAGGTCTGCAAAAAAATCCGCGAAGAGCTGGATATCCCCGTCCTGATGGTCACCGCAAGACGCGAGGACATTGACATCATCCGGGGCCTCGGGCTCGGAGCGGATGATTATATTACTAAGCCCTTCAAGCCCGCGGAGCTTGTAGCGAGAGTGAAGGCCCATCTTGCCCGGTATGACCGTCTGAAGGGACGCAGATCCTCCACCAATGAGCTGGAGGTCAGGGAGATCCGGCTTGACCCGGACAGCCGCCGCGCATTTGTGAGGGACCGGGAGGTAACGCTGACCACGAAGGAATTCGACCTGCTGTATTTTTTGGCCTTGCATCCCAACCGGGTATTCAGCAAGGATCAGCTCTTCGAGCGATTATGGGGCGTGGATTCGTTCGGGGATACCCAGACGGTAACCGTGCATATCCGCAAGCTCCGCGAAAAAATTGAAGTGGACTCGGCAAATCCGGTATATATCGAAACCCTGTGGGGCGCCGGGTACCGCTTCCGGTCCTGAAAAATACGCTTAACCCAAGCCAAAGCATAAATCCGCCGATTTATGTTTTGGCTATTTTAATATTTAATTAAGAATCTTTCACCGTCCTTTTACGATTGGGGGTTAGAGTTAGGGAGAGTGAAGATAACAAAGGAGCTTTCTTATGAACCCAAACCCTGTAGTGCTGATTGTGACCTCTGCGTTTGGAGACGGTCATGTCAAGGTATCTGAAGCGATTGAACAGTCTTTCAAATCCAGAGGGATCCATCGGGTCCACACCGTTGACCTCTTTGCGGAAGTCCATCCAAGACTGAATGAGCTTTCAAGGAGATTCTATTTAAACCGCGCGGCACTCGCTCAAGCTCTGTATGGCTTAATGTACACGAAGACAAGCGGGATAAAGCCGGGCCGCGGCTTAGGCAGACTGCTGCATTCCCTCGGCAAACGAAAGGTGCGGAAGATTCTGGACGCGATGCGGCCGGATGTCATTATTCATACGTTTCCTTATCTGGCTGCTGCCGAAATTGGCGGGGAGGCCGTGAGCGGAGTGCCGGTATTTACTGTTATGACGGATTATGTTCTCCACGGAAGATGGCTCCATCCGAACACGATGAAGTACTTTGTCGCAACGGAAAGCATGAAGCAGTCACTGCTGGCGGAAGGAGTTGCCGAAGACGCGGCCGTTGTCAGCGGGATTCCGATCCGCCCTGCTTTTGAAACATGGCAGGATCGTGAACGGCTGCTGCACAAGCATGGATTAAACGGCACCAGGCGTTATGTTCTCCTTGCGGCCGGCGCTTACGGCGTCTTGGCCGATATCAGCAAATTAATCAAGAGCATCATTACGGAATCCGAATTCGATTTAATCGTGCTCTGCGGAAATAATCATAAGCTGCGATCCGACATGGAAGGATTGTATCGCGAGAACAAGCGTGTCCATCTGCTTGGTTATACGGAAGAAATGCAGGAGCTGATGAGCGTATCAACTTGCCTGCTGACGAAAGCCGGGGGAATCACGCTTACCGAAGCGATCGCCCAATCCCTTCCGGTCATTGTCTACCGTCCTCTGCCCGGACAGGAGGCAGGCAATGCCGAGTGGCTGTCCCGGCATAGCATCATTGATACCGCGCGGGACGAGGAACAGCTCATCGCTTGTCTTCGTCAATTGGAGAAACCGTCCTACCGGTGGGAACGGATTCGCCGAATGAAGGCTTTTTCACGGAAATCGTCCGCCGGGTTCATCGTCTCCGAAATACTGGATGCTCTGGAGCATAAGCAGCCCGCTGCCGGGCAGCAGAAGTTCAATATCGCCGAAGGGAAGGTGAAGACCGTCCATGGATATCTCTAATACGGTGGAAGTGCCACGGCAATCCTTCACCCGTCTTGCGGTTGTCCTCTTTTTCATGGAATGGGTCAGAGGAGCCTTTCTCGTCGCTTATTTGCCTGCATATGCCCTGGAGGGAGGGGGACTGTCCTCCTCCATCGTCGGAATTGCGGTGTCCGTTCACTATTTGACCGACAGCCTGATCAAAGGCTTTACCGGTTATTTACTGGACCGGTTCTCGGCCCGAAAGGTGCTTCATGGCGGCTTCGCCCTCAGTCTGGTCGGTCTGCTGCTTATGGCAACCACTCATGACGCATGGGTTCTCCTTGCCGCTTCAGCCTGCCTCGGAGCCGGGTTCTCCCCGATCTGGATTATCTGTATGAGCCAAATCCGGGAAGAAAACCGCGCGCAGCAGTCTGGAATCTTATATGCCTACTGGATGGCGGGCCTCGGACTGGGTCCGGTCACCCTTAATCTGGTTATGGGCTGGGGCTTGTCCATTTCGCTGTTTATCATCGGCTTGTTTTTTGCCGCCGGCTGGATAATGGCCGCTGCCCTTACGCTTGATGACATAGCGCCGGTTAAACGCCCGGAGCTCACCGTTAACCAGCAGTTGGCCGCTTTATGGGACAAAGTGAAGAAGGGCGGCTTCCTTGTGCCCGGCATGGTGCTGCAGACGACAGCAGGCGGCATCTTGGCGCCATTTTTAACAAGCTTTGCGGTCAAGCATGTGGGCCTTTCGCATTCCCAGCTATCCATCGTATTGCTGATGGGCGGAGCCGGTGTAATTGCGCTTCTTGTCCCAATGGGCAAATGGTTCGATCATATCGGAGGCAGATGGTTTCTGGTGATTGGCTTCGGTATTTTTTCAGCGGCCTTATTCGGACTGACCTCAATCAGCTCCTTCACCGGGGCAATGGGATTCTCACTTCTTCTCGGTTGTGCGTATGCGGCGTTATTGCCGTCCTGGAACGCTTTGATGGCCTGCTATATTCCTGAAGACTCCGTTGGAACAAGCTGGGGCCTGCTGTTCTCCATTGAAGGGCTGGGAGTCGTTATCGGTCCCCTGATTGGAGGGTGGCTGGCAAGCGCAGGGAACGAACTGCTGCCGTTTCAGGTCAGCGCAAGTATGTTCGGATTGATCAGTGTGGTCTATCTGCTGTCACCGTCCCGGTTGTTCGCGCCCAAAGAAAGGTCTGCAAGCAAATCCATGATATCGAGCAGTTAAGATTTATTTAATAGTCTCTTCACGAGGAATTTAGGATTATCGCTTAGGCTGAATAGTGAAAGGAATGATCATCAAACAAGAAAGACGAAGGAGGGCGCCGCAGATATGCACGATTACTTTATTGCAATCATTCAGGGAATTGTAGAGGGGCTCACCGAGTTCCTGCCGGTATCATCCACTGGCCATCTTATTTTGAGCGGAGCGCTTCTCGGATTCACCGGAGAAAAAGCCGACACTTTCGAAATCATCATCCAGCTCGGAGCGATTCTGGCGGTAGCCGTCATTTATTGGCGGCGTATTCTGGGCTTGCTGGGTCTGATGAAGATTCCATCCGGACATGAAGCCGGGAAGGAGAGGCCGAAACTGAACCTTCTACATATCATCCTTGCCTGCATACCGGCGATGCTGTTAGGGTGCATCCTGCACTCCTTCATCAAGACTTACCTGTTCTCACCCTATACCGTTCTCGCGGGGCTTGTACTGGGAGGGATTTTCATGCTGGTAGGTCAAATGAGACAGGCTCCGGTACGGGCGGAGAGCATCGATCAGCTGTCGTACAGGCAGGCGTTCACAATCGGTCTCTTCCAGTGCTTGTCCCTGTGGCCGGGATTTTCCCGATCCGGAGCGACCATTGCCGGGGGCTTGCTGACGGGAGCGAGCTATGAGGCCGCAACGAATTTTTCGTTCCTGGTCGCCATCCCGATGATGATAGCCGCGAGCGGGTATGAATTGCTGAAGAGCTACCAGACGCTAACCGCAGCCGACGCCGGCTTCTTCATCACCGGATTTCTCGTAGCTTTCGTAGTCGCGCTATTGGCTGTGATCACCTTCCTGAAGCTGCTGGAAAAGCTGAAGCTGGCGCCATTTGCCTATTACCGGTTTGCGCTGGCCGCGATTTTCCTGATTTATTTGCTGGCACAATAGACAACAAAAGAATGGGTAGCGGGTCGGAGACACTCTGAATCCCGTTACCATTCTTTTTTGCGTATTTCTACCCGGCATGTTTAGACTACTAAGGAGGAGGGGTTCCAATGAACACAGTTACCGTGTGGCTTGAACAGTATGGCTACGGAGTCATAATTATTGCCTTATTACTTGAGATGCTCGCACTTCCTCTTCCGGGCGAAATGTTAATGAGCTACACGGGATTATTTGTCTTTGAAGGGAAATTGAACGGGCCATTAAGCATCTTGTCCGCAAGTGCCGGTGTAACCGCAGGCATTACGCTTTCTTACTGGATCGGCTACAGGCTTGGACAGCCCTTCGTCCACAAATACGGGGATCGCGTCCATCTGGGTGAAGAGCAGCTTCTGAAAATGAATGTGTGGTTTGAGAAATATGGAGACAAGCTGTTGTTCTTCGCCTATTTTATACCCGGGGTCAGACACATTACAGGGTATTTTTGCGGGGTAACCCGTATGCCTTTTCGAAAATATGCAATTTACGCGTATTCCGGCGCCATTTTCTGGGTCAGCTTGTTCATTTCGCTTGGCAGGGTGCTGGGCCCGAAATGGGAGGCTTATCACCAAACCGTGAACCGCTATATGATCCTGTTCGGGATCGGTTCGGCTTTGCTGACCGTGCTGATCTATGTGGTCCGGAAGTATAGACAGCGCATGCTGGCGGTGCTTATGGACTGGCTTGCGCTAGCAGTTCGGCGCTTCCATTCGCTCGGCAAGGTCAGATTTCTGGTGCTGTCCTCATTTGCCGCCTTTGTGCTGTTTGTGTCCTTGATGCTGGGTCTCATCCAGGATTTTCTGGCGCGGGAGTTTAACCAATTCGACGAGGTTGCTTCTTACATCGTTCTCTCGGTGTTTGGCCCCGATTGGCAGAACCTTATGAACATCTTTGCCCTTCTGGGTACGGTCTACCTGTACGGGCCGCTCATCGCCATAACGGCGGTATGGATTATGCTTAGTGCCCGGCAAAAGCTGCTGGAGCTGTTCTTCTTGTTCTGGGTTGTTGTCGCCGGGGAAGCGCTGGATGAAGGGCTGCGCCTGCTTTTTCATCGTCCGGGTCCGGTTGCGGCCGGTTATCCCATTTTCAACACCTTCCCTAGTGAAGAAACCTTGACTTCGATCAGCGTGTGCGGCTTTTCCGCTTTTTTGCTGCTCCGTCATTATAGTAATAATCTCGTCCGAATCTCGGCCGTGTTCGCCGTCATACTTGTCGCTCTCCTGGTAGGGATCAGCCGGATTTATTTTAAAGTCCAATTCCCGAGCGACGTTGCGGCTGGCTATGTCTTTGGCGGGGTGTGGATCAGCCTGAATGTCATCTTGCTGGAGGTTCTGCGGGTGCTTCAAACAAATAAAAGCTTCTCGGTCTGACTCCGAATGAAGCAGTATTCAACCTATGTATCCCTTGCCGCAGCCGACGCGTTGTCATAAAAATTCAGATCCCGCCGGGCATGAAATCTCATGCTCCGGCGGGACTGACAACCGTTAAAGATGACTTAGATCCAGCAAGTTTTCAAAACGATGACCAGGAGAATGTAGAGAACCAAAATTGTAGCCGTAGATGTAAACAAAGGATTTACATATCCAGGTCCTTTGTCTTCTCCACCAACACAGCCGTAGCCCATTTGGAATTCCTCCTCTGTTTTAGAATACATCACAGTATATGACCCGGGGCATTAATTGACTAGGCGAATGGACAGGAGAAGATAACCCAATTTTAAGCCAACAGAAAAAGAGGAGCTGAACATCTCAGCCCCCCCTTTATGAAGTTACAACTCTGGAATCATTTTAGAACGATTTAGCCGCCTCTTTGGCTTTTTCGATCGCTGCTTCTTTAATCGATTGAGCTTGGTCCGGCTTTGCGGCCATGCCTTCAACAAAAATCCCGTCAAAGGACGGCACGCCATGGAATTGCATGATTTTTGCCAAATAGCTGTGGCCGCTTTCGAAACCAGCTGCAGGGCCTTCCGAATAGACGCCGCCGCTTGCTTGAATGTGGATTGCCTTTTTGTCCGTCAGCAAGCCAATGATGCCTTGCTCGGTATATTTGAAGGATTTGCCGGCGACGCAAACAGCGTCAATATAGGCCTTTAAAACCGGTGGGAACGAAAAATTCCACATTGGTGAAACAAATACATATTTATCGGCGGCGACATATTGATCAACGATTTCACTCAGGCGTCCGACTTTGGCTTTCTCGGCGTCGGACAGCTGATCGAAAGAAGTGCCGGAAGCAAGCTTGCCCCAACCGCTGAATACGTCGGCATCGATATGAGGGACGGACAGCTTGTACAAGTCGAGACGGATCACCTCATCGCCTGGATGTGCTTCCCGGTAGGCTTCGATAAATTCTTCACCGACAGCCAGCGAGTAGGAAGTATGGTGATCATGCGGGTGGGCGGTTATATAGAGAACAGTAGACATATGTAACACTCCTTTATGTTTGTTTGTTAATAATATAACTTATATATAGATAATTTTCAAACTATAATTACTAAAATAAATAAAGTAATTAAGAAATAAGTCACTAGTCCTATGATTCGGAAGCTTAAAATAAATCGTCAGCACATTTATAGCATCGCCAAAATTGTCCGTATTAGACCGGGTTTTACGCAAAAATGATCTCAACATCCACGGGTTTGTGGAGAATGAGATCATTATTTGTCAAAAGAAAATAAAGTTCTAGACTGAAAAATAAAGTGTTAGACTAGGCAAATAAAGTTGTAGACTGAGAAAATAAAGTATTAGACTGACGATGCTTCATTAAGCTAACGGGCAGGTTAGTGAAACCACACATTTTTTCTAACGTATAATCATTATTCAAATTTTTCCAATATGGCTCATGCGGAGGTGAACTTGACTGGAGCATTTTTATGACTTGGTCCAATTGGCATTCTCGATCGCTCTCATCTCTTCCTTAGTGTTTCTTCCATTCACCTATTTTTCTTTACAAGAGATACACAGGGGTCATAAAATTGCTGCAGCCGGTTCAACTTGGTTTGTGGCTGTTAGACTGTCGCAACCCAACAGCATTCAGCGGTGGATAGTACGTATCGCCAGACGAAGAGAAGCACCTGATGAAGACGACAATGGTCCTTCCCCACATTGAAATTCCATACTTTCAATTAGGGAGGACAACGATGAAAAAGATTTTGTTGCTCCAAAAATGGGCCAAGCCCATTCTCGTCATGTTGATTGGAGTTATTCCGATCATTTTGCTCAGCGGGTGTTCGACAGCATCCCAATCAAACTCGATTAATGCCGATTCATCAGGGATATTTAACCACTTTTTTATTTATCCATTTTCGATCTTGATCAAATTCTTCGCGAATGCATTTCACGGAAACTACGGATTATCGATCGTGCTGATGACTTTCATCATCAGACTTGCGATCATGCCGCTCATGATGAATCAAACCAAGAAACAAATGGACATGAAAGAAAAGATGGCCGTCCTCCAGCCAGAGTTAACTGCACTTAAGGAGAAGTATAAGAACGACGTCAGTACGGATGCAAAAAAACAACAGCAAGTCGAGATGATGCAACTCTACCAGAAGCATCAATTTAATCCCTTAAACATGGGGTGTTTACCGATGCTTCTCCAATGGCCGATCACCCTCGCATTTTACTACGCCATTCGTCGTACCCCAGAGATTGCAGCTCACGATTTTCTGTGGTTTAGCTTGGGGAAAACAGATATGATTTTGCCGCTTATTGCCGCTGCGGTGTATTACGTTCAGTTCCGCGTGTCTCAATCCGTTTCAGCGCAGTATCAGCAAAATCAAAATAACCAAATGGCTTTCATCGGATTGTTGTCACCGATCATGATGGGTGTCTTTTCTTTTGAGATGCCCGCCGCGTTACCATTATATTGGGCGGTTGGTGGTATATTCATTATCGTGCAAACGATCATACTCAATAAAATATACACGAAGCCAAATGGAGAGAGTAAAACCTACCTACCGATGTAGAAGATTTATAAAATGGAACCAGTCATAAAACAATACTAAAAACAAGGCATCTGAGGCGCGACCTCAGATGCTCTGTTTTTTATGTTGGCGGCTCGTTAACGGGGAACATAGTTCAACATAATGAGAAAAATGAAAGGGCCATCCCACAAAAGGATGGCCCTAAAACTTGCCGTTACAGACAGCGCGGGGAACCTTATCATTAATAACGGTTAAGCTATCGGGCAGTTATCTTTAGTGACTTACCATAGTAATATATGGTTTATATGCATTATTCATTGTTTAAATCTGTTCAAATATAGGTGATGGATAATGAAGTGGAATGAAGTAATGCATGAAGAAGATAGTATCATTGGGTTCATCAATCACTTCCATTTTCTAAGATAAAGATAAAAATTAAAGGAAATTCTGGGACAAGTCATTATACCTACGAATAATACTCTAAGTTGGCAAATAGCAACAAATCACAGATTAGTTATGCCCACCAGCTCCATAAATCGTGAGAGAGCACTGGTCATGTACGAGTCACGACGCCTTATAAACACAGTGGGCACTGTTCTGTACGGTTCCGGTAATGGATGACAGTTAAGTCTTCCCTGCATCCGTGATTCAACCATAGATATTGGTAAGACGGTGACTCCTAACCCGTTTTCAACGCATTTAAGGACACCCTCTAGAGTGCCATATTCCATCACCTTCATAGGAGCATAGCCATTGTCCTCTAGCCATCGCTGCCAACGTCCCAAATAGATGCAATGCGCGAATGACGAAAGCAGTGGTTCATGTAAAATCAATTCTAATTGGAATGGTTCCGGAGAGTAGCTTGTAATCAAAACTAGAGATTCTTCAAAGACAGGGTATTCAACAATTTCCGGATGAAGAATTGGCCCATCCACAAATGCGCCGTCTACCTTATATTTGAGAATGGTACTAACCTGATCTACAGTAGGTGCCATATATAAGCTTAATTCTACTGGTGGAAATTTCTTGTGATATTGTGTAAAAATCAATGGCAATCGTGTAGAAGCAGTTGACTCCATAGCTCCAATGCGCAAAGTTCCCCGCGGGGCAGAAGAAAGCTTAACTGCCTCAATCGCTTCCTCGAAATCGTAAAGCAACTTGTTTACATGCGGCAACAGTTCACGTCCTGCAGGCGTTAAGGATACCTTCTTATGATATCGATATAACAGAGGAACGCCTAACTCTTGCTCAAGACGTTGTATTCGTGCAGTAACGTTGGACTGTACATAATTCAATTTCTCAGCAGCTTTTGTAATGCTTTGTTCAATTGCTACTGCCTTAAACACCTCCAAAGATCTAATGTCCAAAACAACTCTCTCCTTTTTGCATCACAAAATTTGATTATCTATACACTATTTTTTAATTTTACGTGATGCATAGCAGTATGTAAACTTAGTGAATAAGAGGGATTTACACCAAAACCAAGTGATTGAGTATCTCGTTATCTGATGATGAGGAGGTGAATGGGGAAAAAGGAGATTCTAGCCGGGGCAAAATGCAGCACACGTTACCAATAATGAGGAGGGAATCTCATGATTTCGAAGGTCAATGTACAAGATAAATTTTTGCAAATAATTGATTATTGGAATCCCCGAATAGGCGGAGAGTTGAACGATTCATACGTAAAAATGGCAAAGATCAAGGGTGAATTCATTTGGCATCACCATGATCACGAGGACGAAATGTTCTTCGTATGGAAAGGGAGACTACTAATCCGTTTAAGAGACGGTGAAATAGCTGTTAACGAAGGGGAGTTTGTTATTATACCTAAAGGAGTTGAACATCAGCCAATTGCTGAAGAAGAGGTCCATTTACTATTAATCGAACCAAAAACTACTCTAAACACGGGAAATGTGGTGAATGAACGAACCGTTTCGATTCCTCAACGAATTTGATGAAACGCTCATCAGTGAAATAATTATACTGATTTTGATTCGATCCTTAGCTAATGATTCAACTAATGGGAAACAATAGCTCAACCTATAACGAAGGAAGCCGGTCTAAATGATCAGCTTCCTTCGTTGCGCTAAAGGGCAGATTTGTGCAATAGACCTCCCATCTTGGTTACAAAATGTGGTACTATAATTGAAATACTTTCCAAAGTGGTGATATCGTGAAGTTTGTTTTGATATTTGGTCCGCAGGCAGTGGGAAAAATGACAGTTGGGCATGAACTGGAAAAGATAACTGATTTAAAGTTGTTCCATAACCATATGACGATTGAATTGCTGGCTCCCTATTTTGGCTTCAGTCGTGAAATGTGGGGATTAGTTAATAAATTTCGTCAGGACATATTTGAAGCTGCCGCGATCAGTGATATATACGGAATGATATTCACTTATGTATGGGGATTCGATTTGCAGGATGATTGGGATTACGTCGAAAAAATTTGTAAAATATTTGAGGATAAAGGCGCGGAAGTCTATTTTGTTGAGCTTGAAGCTGATCTTGAGGAGAGAATAGAGCGTAACAAGACTCCTCATAGGCTTGAACATAAACCAACAAAGAGAGATATCGCACGCTCTGAACAGGACCTAAAACGGACAATGGAGCAACACCGATTGAACTCGTTAGATGGAGAAATTAAAAAAGAAAAATATATTAGAATAAACAATACGAAAATCACCGCTCGTGAAGTTGCCGAAATCATTAAGAACAGATTCGCCTTATAACGATATTTTCTTACACTAACGGGAAACAATAGCTCAACCTATAACGAAGGAAGCCGGTCTAAATGATCAGCTTCCTTCGTTGCGCTAAAGGGCAGTTTACTGCAATAATGCCCTTGGGGATGTAACGGAGGCAGCTGGGCCAACAATCAGCTGCCTTTTTTCGTGTTAATGAAAATCGGCCCCCCAAAAAAATCTTGCGTTCGAGTTTACTCGAAGGGATATACTGGGATCATGAATAACTCACTAACCATTCGGCAAGTCGCCGCCCTTACAGGTCTTAGTGTCCATACGCTTCGTTATTATGAGCAAATAGGTCTCCTAACTTCCATTGATCGTAATGAACATGGACATCGTTGCTTTACTTCTGAAGACGTAACTTGGATCGAGTTTATTAATCGTCTTAAAGCTACCGGAATGACATTAACCAATATGCTCGAAATTGCGGAACTTAAAAGGAAAGGAGATCCAACTCTCACTGCAAGAAGAATTCTTCTAGAAGAACATTACTCAGAAGTTCAAAAAGCCCTCATGGAACTTCAGACTAATCTTCATTTACTAGCAGAAAAAATTACTACTTACAAGGAATTGGAGAACAGGCACGCATTAAAGCAAAAGTTAAATGAACAACCAACAGACCGTTCAGCTGAATAATACCCTGACAAAATATGAAGAAGCTAACTTCTATTTAGCATTTGGGGTTGGCTTTACACTAAAACAGAGTATACACATACGTATAGTATAATATTTTCACAATCGAAAGGATGAAATCAATTGCAAACGAATAAGTCTTTCTTCACCTTCCTTATCGCTCTTGGCGTATTCGGTATTGTCAATACGGAGTTTGGTGTAGTGGGGATTTTGCCTCAAATTTCTGAGCGCTTCCAAATCAGTGCTTCTCAAGCAGGTTTGCTCGTTAGCATGTTTGCTTTGATCATTGCCCTTTCTGGTCCGTTTATGACTCTTTTATTTTCTGGTATTAACCGAAAAAAAATTTTGTCCGGGGTACTTGCTGTTTTCGCCATTTCTAATCTGATTTCCGCCTTTGCCCCAACCTTTACTGCCTTATTACTGTCTAGACTGCTGCCTGCTGTTCTTCATCCAGTTTATTTTTCTGTTGCATTTGCAGCAGCCGCCAGCTCGGTTCCAAAAGAACAAAGTACCAACGCAGTGGCCAAAGTTTTTATGGGGTTAACGGTCGGGATGGTACTAGGCATTCCGGTTACATCGTTTATTGGGGATCAGTTTTCACTTGAAGCCGCTTTTTTATTTTCTTCCGGAATAAATACGCTAGCTTTGTTCGGAATTGCTGCGTTCGTTCCGTCATTACCCGTACAAGGTAAATTGACCTATGGCCGACAATTACGTATATTAGCAAAGCCGCAGCTATGGCTTAACGTTACTACGGCTTGCTTCATCCTGGCGGCTTTATATTCTGTCTATTCCTATTTTGCAGAGTATCTCAAGACGGTGACAGGTATGAATGGTGAAACCGTCAGTTTTATGCTCGTTCTTTTTGGCGTCAGCGGCATAATTGGGAATCTGCAAACGGCAAAATATTTAAGTAAGGACATGGTCAAAACCACCGTGTTTTATCCCATTGTGCTTGTCGGTATGTATTTGCTGATATTTTGTCTTGGACGTTACTCCATTCCGATGATTGCCATCGTACTGGTATGGGGAGCCGTCTTTACCGGCGGTCTCATTATAAGCCAAACATGGCTAACCTCGGAGGCCCGTGAAGCACCTGAGTTTGCTAACAGCTTATTTGTCTCCTTCGCAAATCTGGGCGTCACACTCGGCACCGCACTAGGCGGATGGTTTCTATCCCATATGGGAACACATCAAATTACGTGGAGCGGAATATTGTTTCTGCTGATTGCATTTTTGTGTATTGGATTGAAAATTAAGTTGTTTGATCTGAAAGAGGACAAGGATTTATTCGTTAAGAAATCTCCAAATCAATGATACGGTTAGGGATTTCGTTGAGCTAACGGGAAACGTTAGTTTAAAGACAACAGCGGCAGTCTAAGACTTTATTTATCAAGTCTTGTTCCGCCGCTGCTTATTTTGATGGATCAGTCTAAAGCTTATTTTTCAATAGCTGACGATTCTTCAATTCAAAAACCGCGTTAAATCAACGACTCCAGTCTAATACTTTATTTTCACCGAACATTATTCACTCCTTGATTTTCTTTTATAGACTATTTGATCAAAAATATTTAAAATAAAAATGAAGCCTCTTTAGGAAGCTTCATTATTTATCAAGCGCTGAGAGGGTGAAAGCCGCTATCTGGTCCAACACCTGCGGGTTGCCGGTCATTTTAGCCGCTTGGGTTAACGCATACCGTGAATGGTACAAATAGCGGGCAAGTCCGAGCAGGTCATCATGACGTTCGCTTAGTTCACCTTGTTCCCGGGCCCGAACCAAAGCGTCGTAGAAGGCTCGTTCCAGACGTTCCATATCAAGCTTGAAGAAAGCCGCGATTTCCGGATCGTGAGGAATTTGATCAATGGCGCTATACAAAATGAAACATTCATTGCGGCGATGTTCATCCTGCAGAACGGCAACAATTTCGTGAAAAATGTCGGCAATGGCTTGTTTCGCCGAATCTGAACGCTCCAGATAGGAGATGACTGCCGCCGATTTATCATTAACATAATATTTGACAGCCGAGACGAAAAGGTCCCTTTTGGTTCCATACGTATCGTACAGACTCTGGCGGGCAATCCCTAAACCGTCGAGCAAATTTTGAAGGGAGGTCCCCTCATAACCGTAGTGTCCGAATACTTCCATAGCTTTATGCAGCACGAGAGTCGTATCAAACTCCTTGCTTCTTGCCATACTTTACACTTCCTTTCAGGTGTTATCATACACTTTTCGGACTGTTTAGTCAATAAAATTGAAATAAAAATCATCGTTTAATAATCCGGTTCTGTGATCTGTGCTAGATTGATTTTCGCACATTCCGAGCAGCAATAAAAGACCGTTAGGGGAACGGTCTTTTATTTGCTGTAGAAATGGAACCTTTATTAATAAACATCCCGCTGATACCGCTTGCCCAGCGACATCTCATGCACATAATGTTTTGCTTCATCTGCGCTCATCCCGCCATGCTGCTGAATAACGGCTCTCAGCGCTTCATCGACTTCCTTGGCCATTTGAGTGGCATCTCCGCACACATAGAAGTGAGCGCCTTCCTGAAGCCATGCCCAGAGCTCCGCACCATGCTCCAGCATGCGGTGCTGGACATAGATTTTATCAGCCTGGTCGCGGGAAAAAGCGGTGTCCAAGCGATGCAGAAAGCCTTCCTTCATGAAAGCTTCGAGTTCATCTCTGAAGTAAAAATCGCAATCCTCACGCTGTTCGCCGAAGATCAGCCAATTCTTGCCCTTGGCCCCGGTCGCCCGGCGCTCCTGCAGGAAGCCGCGGAATGGAGCGATTCCGGTACCTGGTCCGACCATGATCATCGGCGCGTCCGGATTCGTCGGCGGGCAGAAATGCCCGTTTTTCTGAATGAAAATCGGAATTTCCGTATCCATCGTGGCGAGGTCGGCAAGAAAGGTGGAGCATACGCCTTTTCGGGGGTTGCCCATGTAATCGTAACGCAAGGTGGAAACCGTGATATGGACCTCATCCGGATTTGCTTTTGGACTCGATGAAATCGAGTAGAGACGGGGCTGCAAAGGCTTTAGCCGCCCGGTAAACTCCGCCGCGCTGATCGATACCGGAAATTCCTTGAGGACATCGATCAGCTGGCGCCCCCACAGCCAATCTTTCAGGGTTGTCTGGTTTTCACTTTGAAGCAGTTCATTCAGCCGTTCGCTGAGTGAAAGGTCCCGGATAAACCGGAGCATTTCCGGATGAATACGGGCAATCTCGAAGTGGTGGAGCAGCGCCTTGCCAATCGGCAATTCTCCCTGTCCTTTAACCGTAACCGGGGTGGACGGTTCCAAATTGAGTGTACGCAGCAGCTCGGCAACAAGCTCGGGACAATTGGTCGGCCATACACCCAGTGCGTCACCTGCTTCATACCGAAGACCGGTATTTCGGAGATCGAAAGCGTAGTGACGGGTTTCTTTTTCGGAATCCTCTTTATTTAGCCTGCGATTAAACAGGATGCGTGACTGAATCGGGCGATTCCGGTGATATCCTGCGGGTTCCGCAGCAAGGGGAGACGTACCGGATCCTGCAGCCTGAACCGTCACTGAAGCGGCGCCTGCCGATGACAACGGTCCCTCCGGGCCGTCAGCATACTCGGATAAAATTACAGAAGCTGTATCTAACCACGTGTCAACCTGCTCCTCATAATCCGTATCACAATGCATGCAGTCCATAAGCCGCTCCGCGCCAAGCTCGGCCAGACGAGTGTCCAGATTCCGTCCAAATCCGCAAAACTGATCGTAACTCGAATCGCCTAAGGCGAGAACGGCATAGCGCAGCTTGGTCAAACGGGATGCATTATCTGCTTGCAGGGATTGGAAAAAGCTTGCTCCGTTGTCCGGAGGATCTCCCGCTCCGAAGGTGCTCGCAATAAACAGGACGAAGCGTTCCCCGGCCAGATCCGGTACGGAATATTGGTTCATATTGACGAGTCTTACATTAGAGCCTGACTCCTGTAATTTTTTAGCGCAATAGATAGCAGCACCTTCCGCGTTTCCGGTCTGCGACGCCCAGAGAATGGTAACAGGAAGTCCTCCCGCAGCCTCTGGCCCCGCAGCGGCCGCCGCTTCAAGGCTGGAAATCGTCTGTTCACCTTGAAGGGGGCTCCGAGAGAACATCCCGGCCAGCAGCCCATCCACCCAATGGCGTTTCAACGGTTCAATCGGGGCAGCGGGTGGCAGAACCGGAATGCCGGAAGCCGATTGCGAATCCCCGGCGCGCAGACTGGTGATGAAGCCTGACAGATAGGCTTGCTCATGAAGATCCAGTGTCACGGCTTTAGGGGATTGAAGGCCCAACACGTTTTCAAGCGTATCCAGTTGTGCCATGTACAGTGCCTCCTTCGGATTGACGGTTACAGCGTCCGGTTGGTACCGGGTTTCAATTTCGTTAGGCTGTTTATCTTGCCCCGCTGACGGATGAACCGCTGCTTTGCCTAACGAGACGGAGCAATATTTGATTTCGGGCTGGAGGGAGAGGGAATCCACCGAATCATTGGTTACATTGTTTACCGCAAGATTCGTTCCGAACACATCATTCCAGTGGAAGGGGGAGAAGCAGTTCCCCCGACGCACCCGGTCTGAAACCAAAGCGGGAAGAATGGCCTGCCCGCGCTTCGAACGAATTTCAACCGGATCTTGATCCTTGATGTCGAGCATCGCCGCATCCTCCGGGTGTATCTCAATAAAAGGCCCCGGGTTCAATTTGTTCAGCGTTGGAACTTTACCCGTTTTGGTCAGCGTATGCCATTGATGCTGCAAACGGCCGGTATTCAGCACAAAGGGATATTCGCCATCCGGCAATTCCGTCGGCGGCATATAGGGACGCGCCCAGAAGATCCCTTTGCCGCTTTCAGTCGGGAAGAGAATACGCGGAGCGCTGCTGTCCGCAGGCTCTTTAAGCGCAGTCGTACCAACAGCTTCATCGCTCAGATAGCGGATCGGGTTGCGGTCGCTTGCGCCATCCGGCGGACAAGGCCACTGAACCGGCGTCTCACGCAGCCTATCATAAGACGCTCCCCGGATGTCATAACCGGTCTTCGGATTCCATGCCTGCTGGATTTCCCGGTAGACCTCATCCGAGGACGCATAGGAAAATGCTTCCGAATAGCCCATTTCACAAGCAACCCAAGCAATGATCTGCCAATCGGGCAGGGCTTCTCCGGGTGGATCGACGGCTTTCCGCATTAAGGTCAGGTTGCGTTCGGAATTAATCATCACGCCTTCACCCTCGGCCCATAAGGCGCCGGGGAGCAGGATATCCGCGAAACGGTTCGTCTCGGTATCCAGGAACGCATCCTGTGTAATGACCAGCTCCGCAGCCTCCAGCCCGGCAATGACGTTCTGCCGGTTGGGGACGGTGGCCACCGGGTTCGTACAGATAATCCAGCAGGCTTTGATATCGCCGGATTTCATGCTTTCGAACATGGACACTGTGCCGGTGCCGACCTCGCTGCGGAGGGTGCCTTGAGGAACCTTCCACATCTCCTCAATGAATCTGCGGTCTGCTTCGCTAAGGACGGAGCGCTGACCGGGCAAGCCCGGCCCCATGTATCCCATCTCCCGGCCGCCCATGGCATTCGGCTGGCCGGTGAGAGAGAAGGGACCGCTGCCCGGGCGGCATATGGCTCCCGTAGCGAGATGCAGGTTGCAGATGGCATTCGTGTGCCAGGTCCCATGCGTGCTCTGATTGAGGCCCATGGTCCAGCAGGTCATCCAATTCGGTGCTTTCCCGATCCATTCGGCGGCTTGGCGGATATCCGACTCAGGGATTCCTGTAATTTCGGCCACCTTGTCCGGAGTGTAATCCTCCAGGAATTCCGGCATATGCTCAAAGCCCGAAGTGAACTCGGAGATGAAATCCGGGTCGGTATGGCCGTTCTTCACTAGCAGATGCAGCAGTCCGTTAAGCAGGGCAAGGTCCGTTCCGGGCCTAATCTGCATGAACAGATGTGCTTTCTCTGCGGTTGCGGTCCTGCGGGGATCGACGACAATCAGCTTCGCTCCCGCCTTGACCCGGTCCATCAGCCGAAGGAACAGAATCGGATGACAATCGGCCATATTTGCTCCGATGACGAAGAATAAATCCGTGTTATCCATATCCTGATACGACCCTGGAGGCCCATCCGCTCCGAGCGACAGCTTGTAGCCGCTGCCGGCGCTCGCCATACAAAGGCGTGAATTGGATTCGATGTTATTCGTTCTTATAAAGCCCTTGGCCAGCTTGTTGATCAGGTATTGAGCCTCCAGGGACATTTGACCCGAGACATAAAAGGAGAGGGCGTCCGGGCCGTGTTCGTCCAGAATGGCGCGCAGCCGCTTGGCCGTACCGGTAATGGCTTCATTTATGCCGGCTTTAACGGGCGGAGCTTTACGCTCCTGACGGATATATGCGTATTCCATACGCCCCGATTCAGTAATAGCCAAGGCGGCCGTACTGCCTTTGGTGCACAATCTGCCGAAGTTGGCGGGATGCGTTTTATCGCCGGTGAGCTTGACAACGTGGTTACCGGACACTTCAAGTACGATTCCGCAGCCGACGCCGCAGTAGGGGCAGACACTTTTTACTTTTGTCGTTGTCATGAAAGTTCACCCCCACCGAAGTTCTCTTTTATTCTTAGAAATTGACGCCGGATTCCGCCTTGGCCCAGGTTTTTCTCCAGGAACGTGTTACCGCGTAGAAAATAAGGGTAGTCAATAACACAATAGAGCCTACAACGAGAAATCCTGTGACCTGTGAGCCTGTAGATTGTTTCAGCGGGCCAAGGATGTATTTAGGCAGCAAATATCCTCCCAAACCTCCGGCGGCGCCGACGATTCCCGTAATGACTCCGATTTCACTGGAGAAGCGCTGAGGTATTATCTGGAATACCGATCCGTTCCCCATGCCGAGGCAGGCCATCATTACGCTGGTATAAAGAAGCATCACAAGGAATGAAGAAGGCATGGTAGCAATAGCAAAGGCACATACGGAAATCACGCTGTACAAAATAACGAGGAGGCGCATACCGCCAATTCTGTCCGCGATCCATCCGCCGAGAGGCCGGAAGAAGCTACCTGCAATGACGGTAATAGTTACCAGATAGCCCACCTGGATTTTGGTTAAACCGCCGGGATGTGCGTTGTCGCCGTACACATCATAGAAGAAGATACTCGCATAGTTGGCGAATCCGACAAAACCGCCGAAAGTAATCGCGTAGAACATCGAGAACCACCACGTATCCGCATGCTTGAAGACGCTGAGATAATTCTTCAATGGTTTAGGCGCAGGAGCGTTCGGAGCGTCTTTAACCAAAATAGCGTACACGATCATAACCAGAATGAGCGGGATCATGGCAAGACCAAAAACATTGTGCCACCCGTAAGCCTGAGCAATCTGCGGCCCGAAAAAGGTAGCCAGCGCCGTTCCACTGTTGCCCGCTCCGGCAATACCCATCGCGAGTCCCTGATACTGCGGAGGGTACCAGCGGCTGGCCAGGGAGAGCGATACCGCAAAGCTAGCGCCCGCGAAACCGAGCATGAAGCCAATTATATGAATCTGCTGCAGGCTGGTTCCGCCGAGCCAACCCCAGAGAAGAGGGATGAGGGTAAGGCCCATTCCGGCGAGGCCCGCTTTTTTACAGCCAATGCGGTCTGCCAATATTCCCATCGGGATCCGGAACACCGATCCGCCCAGGATGGGAATCGCAACCATAGTCGCTTTCTGGGTATCCGATAGACCAAAATCCTTGGTTATGTAGAGCGATAAAGCTCCGCACAGCACCCAAATCATAAAGCTTACATCAAAATACAGGAAAGCGGACAATAAACTCGGGGAATGACCGGCCTTACGAAATCCTTTAGCTTCCATCTCTAACTTCCTCCTTTTGTTGGTTAACCATAGTTTTGATTTGGCACATGCGGCGGCGTAGGGAGCGCAGCAGTTCGTTTCTCGGTGACATCGCCTCCTTCAAAGTCATGTGCAGGCAAAAAAGGGCCGACTGACAGAACCCGCATTCATGCGGATTTCGTTAATCGGCCCCGTTGCCATTGCAGCCACATCATTGTGACTGACTTTCATTTTAAGTAGTGGCAGTTCATCAAGCCATCCGTTCACAACGTTGTGCGGGTGGACTCGTTCTGCTCCGAGCGACGCTTGTTTGAGTCGCCAATAAATCTTCTAAAGCCAATATAATTAGCTTTTGAAGTAATGTCAATAATAATAACATAAAAATTTAAAATAATTAATTTTAATGCGGTTTTTTGTGTTATTGAGCTTGAAGTGTTACTTAATTTGACATTGCTAGTTCTCTATTTGTGGAAAAAATGGGATAAATAATCATAAAAAAACGGCCCGTATGCGATATTTGCATACGGGCCGTTCTCGTGCCGTTTAATTGATGGTGTAACTTAATATTCCATCACAAAAGCTACGTTTTGCCATCCGGCGCCGACCGTCCAGAACAGAAGCTTGTCTCCGCGTTCAAGCAAGCCCGTGGTTACAGCCCGGTGCAGGGCAATAAAAGGGCTGCTTGTCGAGGTATAGCCAAATTCATCGCCGATGTAGACGGCTGCATCGGAGTCGATACCGGTTTTGCCCGATACCGCCTTAATGTTGGGAAGCGACAGCTGCGAGAAGCAGGCCACCTTTATCGACTCAGGTGCGATTTCATTGTTGCTTAGCAAGGTGTTGATGGACTCCGAAGCGGCGTCCACGCAGATCGAGTCGTCAAAGGGAATGAATTTAACATTGAACTCTCCGGCGCCCACGCCGGTGCGTCCCACATTCGACAGACCTTCAGCTGGGAACATGGAGTTGCCGTAGACACAAGTATCGGTCTGGTAGATGGAATCAATGAAGCCAACCGAATTCTCATCACGCTCCAGAATGACTGCTGCAGCCGCGTCACCAAAGTTGGCATAGTAGACCGGATCGTTCTTGTCGGCATGCGGCGCAACATGGTCAGAGCCGATGACCAGAGCACGGCGGATTCTCGGATTGGCCATCATCTGACGGCTGACCTGTTCGAAGGCAGCTGTCATTCCGGCGCAGTTCGCATTGCTGTCGATGCAGATCGTATGGGAGGCTCCGTTAATCAGCCGGTGAATCATTAATGAGTTGGTAGGAAAGATATATTCAGGAGTCTGACTCGCGTAAGCGATAAGGTCGATATCCGCACCGGTAAGACCGGTCTTCTCCAGAACATTACTCGCCGCTTCAAAAGCCATCGTCAGGGAGTTCTCTTCCTCATTGTCAATGCTGTAACGGTTTTCACGGCCGAGAGCTGCGAGAAGTCCACGAATATCAATGCCTTTTTCGTCAAAATGCTGAATGAAAAAGTCATTGCCAATCCTTTTGTTTGGATGATAGATATCGATGTCCTTAATACGAATCCCAGCCATATGAGTCCTCCTAAAAGTTTTGTGAGCGGCACATCAAGGTTCAACTTCGTACAAAACTCGCTTCGAAAGCATCCGCCAAGTTTTGTGAGCGGTACATCAAGGTTCAACTCCGTACAAAACTCCCTACGAAAGCATCCGCTAAGTTTTGTGAGCGGCACATTAGAACCCTTCAGCTATGGAAGATCAGCCGGTCTTACAGGCTGATGATATCCAGGTTTTCAAGTCCCGCTTTGCGGCCCAGTCGAGCCAACTGCATTTTGAGAACAGGGTTACTCTCAAGCGTAAGCTTCACTTTATCGAAGCCGTCTTTCTTGAACATCAAGAAGCAGCCTTCAAGAAGCGGTACGACATCAGGAGCGGTTACATTCAGCTTTCTGCAATCAATATCCAGCAGATATTCAGAAGGAGTAATAGGATTAATCGTTTCTTGATAGGCCTGGATCGATTTCAGACCGTCTTCTTCGGTGAAGGTACCCTCCAGTTCGATATTAACGATTTTTTTGGCGGAATCCGTCTTCAAAATAAATTTTCCCATGTGTTCATCTCTCCCAGAGTTTATTAGTTCAGCGTCTCGCTTTGGCTGCGTATTACACAGCCGGTTACTTGAGAATATCCTTCATAACTATTTCTTAACGTCAAGATTCGACATTATCACCTTAGCATTGGGATATTTTAACTTGATTATAAACATAAATTTCTCATTTATGCAATAAAAAGTCGAATTGTGTAACATTTTGACGGAGAGATAGTTATTGGATTTCCTCTAGTGTTGCGAGGAGCACATTAAATGCGGTAATCACTCTCGGAGCACCGACACAGGGAACCAGATGCAATAAAATGCCCTTGATCTGATCGACGGTCATGCCAACGCTGAGCGCCATCACATAATGAACGCCGAGCTGATCGAACTGTCCCATCGAAATTAAAGCGGAAATCACGACGATCTCTTTCCAATCTGCTGCAATGGTTGTCCGCTGAAAAACGTCCCCATATGCATTGCCCATGATATATTCAGCCAGTTCAGGAAAATGCTCTTTGATCGGAGCGAGCGCTTTGGCTCCATAGTCGCCGGAAAGGTTGGAGAAATGCTTAAGACCGCTGTTGATGTTGTCTATCATGAGAAGCCTCCTAGACGTTAGTAATCTAATTCAAATTCAATACACGGTGTGCGGTAGGGGGCACCTCATCGCGATCGGTCAATAGTTCGATGACAGCCACGCGGTTTAGAGCTATTGCTTCGCTAATAGCCGCTGCAAATTGTTCCTGGGTCTCGCACCGGAATCCGGTCGCTCCAAGCGATTCGGCAAATTTCACGGCATCCATTGGGACTTCAAAGAGCGTTCCGTCGATTCTGCCCGTAGTTTTTTCCATTCCTTTTAAAGCCATGTCCAGCTGCATGTTGTTCACTACGATGAAAATCACCGGGATATTTTTGCAAACAGCGGTATTTATTTCAGTTCCGAGCATCATAAAGCAGCCGTCGCCGGTAATGCAAAATATTGTTTCTTCCGGGGAGGCCACCTTGGCTCCGATCGCCATGCCGATTGCGTTGCCCATGCAGGCAAAGTAGGCGTCGAAGACAAAGCTTCCCGGCTTCTTCACGTTGTACCATTTCACGGCGTTGAAGCCGTGGCTGCCGTCATCCACAAAAACCGTATTGTTAGACGGTATCAGGTCGCTCATGGTGCTCATTACCGATGCAAGGGAAAGTTTAGACAGGACGGGCAGCTCTTCCTTATAATGAGCGGCGGTCTCCGTATCCCGTTCCGTTATCGCAGAGGAGTCGACACTCTGTAAAATCAGTGATAGATTATCGCGCACATCACCGCCGACCGCAATCGTATGGGAGTTCAGGATTTTGCCTACAAAGGTAGGGTCGATATCGAACTGAATCAGCGTCTCCGGATGGTTCTCGGCTTTCAGATTGCAGATGGTCATATCACTCAGGCGGGAACCCAGCACGATATACAAATCGCTATGATTCATCAAGTCATCGCCATGTTTGCAGCCGCCGACACCGACCGGACCGTGGTACAGCGGATGATCCCAGACGATGGCGCCTTTGCCGCCGGGAGTGGTAACGACAGGAATATTGAAGGTTTCCGCCAATTGAACCAATTCCTCATGTGCGCCAGAGCGGTTCACGCCCTTGCCGGCAATAATAAGAGGCTTCTTGGAATGGTTAATGGCATTAATTACCCGGTTGACCTTAGCGTAATCCACAAGCGTTTCCCGTTCAGGATAAACGATTCGGCATTCTTCCAGCAGCTCTGTCTGCACATCGAAAGGGATGCATAGATGAACAGGTCCGCGTTTGCCGCTCAGTGCAACAGAAATAGCATGGTTAAAAATGGTGCTGAAATGATCGCCGCGTTCGACCAGCTTGCTGAAGAGCGTTGCGGGTCTGAACATTTCCGCCAAATCGGCGAGATATGAGGAAGAATCCTGGCACTGGGGAATACCCAGCTCTTTAATGGATTGATGCCCTGTAATGAAGAGCACAGGGAGGTTGTTGGCTTTGGCGTGGGCCGCTGCGGTAATGAGGTTGGTTCCCCCCGGTCCGGATGTGCCGAAAGCCACGGCGAGATTTCCCGTTTTGAGGGCATAGCCGGAAGCTTCGAATCCGGAACTGGATTCATGTCGTCCGGGAATAAATTCAATACCGTAATCGACCATCTTGAGAACGATCGGGCAAATGGATTTGCCGATGATGCCAAAAGAATGCTTAACTCCGAGGTTGCGTAATGCCTCCGCCATATAATCTGCGACTGTCTTCAAAAGATCCACCCCACAATTTAAATATTGTTTGTAATGTTATCTTTCCTTAGAAGTGAAACTGGTAGATCAGAATTACTAGAAAATAGAAAACCTGTACTCAGGACTGAGCACAGGTCGGTTGACAAATAACCACATAGGACGCTGGTTGTATACCGCATCCCGGTTCCTCGGCAACCTGGCTGTCATGGTCTCATGAAATAAATGAGACTGTAGATCCATGGCTTTGCGTCATTCCCTTTCGGAGAATTTTGCCCATATAGAGTTTGTTTTGTTGAATAATACAACGAGTATACACCTTTTACAATATATTCCCAACTTAGCTTTTGTCAATATATTTTATAGAAAACCGCTCGAAATTTGACGGTTTTCGCGATGAACAAAATGGAGTAATCAACTGTTGAGTGAGATATTCTGGTACGGGCAAAAAGACTCATACAAGTTCCATACAAGTTTCTTAAAAGCATTTTTACGTACGGGTAATGGGTGAAGATGAATCATGGAGTTAGAAATAGGCCTATTGTAGGATTTCTGATATGATTAAACTGCTTATGATTCATTAGGGGATAACCATAATATAGGGGGATTGCATAATGTACGAACATCTAGTCGTCTTTAAATTCAATGATGGCCTTACACCCGCCAAGCAGCAGGAGCTGCTCGATCAATTGCTCGCGCTGCGGGACCGCATCCCGGGGATAACCGATTTAAGCGCAGGCGTCAATGTGACAGAGGAAACGGACAATATTCATGGATACACTCTTGGTCTGCGGGTCACATTCAAAGATCTGGAGTCGCTGCGTTCCTATGGACCGCATCCTATTCATCAGGAGTTTGTGAAGTCGCTGGATGGGCTATTGGAAAATGTGGTTGTCGTCGATTACCCCAAGATTTAAGTCTTTCAATAACGCCGGGCATTGGCTAAAGCACAGGGAACCGGAAATAACAAACGAATGGACTGCTCTATTTGCCTTATACGTTTCTATGAACTTGCTAATATACTGTATCAACCTTTGAAAAGGAGTGATACAGTTGGCTAATAGTGATGTACGTCTTGCGCTTTGGTCAGGTAATAATTTTTCTGTTCGCCGGATTCTCTTCAGACGCGGAGGAGTTGCAGTTCGTGATCTTGGAGCGTTTCGGTTCGACAATGTTCTCTCGAGCTTCCGGCTTAGAAATGTAGTGGAGAGATCTCAAGTCACTCTCGTGCTGTTCTCGCAAATAAACTTTCAAGGGTCGTTCCGTGTATTCCGCGGAAGCCAAAGCGTGGCGAACCTGGGAAATTTCAACTTTAACAATGTCACATCTTCCCTGGTCGTAGTGGGACGAAATCTTACAAACGCCGAAATTGCTTTGATTCAAAGCACAGGCAGACCGCCTCGTGACATCCTCATCATCAGACAATAATCAGGCAATGACGGAAAAAGGGTGCTTCGTGCACCCTTTTTTCGTGTGATAATATATGGCACGGCAGCAAACAATAAACGAGCTGTTACGTGCTGGTTGTGAACGAAAATAGAAAATATCCAAAAAATGATGGTGATAACATGACTGAGAGAGCAGGAATCCCGGAAGCGGGATGGAATTTCGACAATAGTTATGCCCGCTTGCCGAAATCTTTTTTTTCCAGACAAGACCTGAATCCCGTAAATTCGCCGAAGCTGATCGTTCTGAATCGTCCGCTGGCTGCCTCGCTCGGGCTAAACGCTGAGGCGCTCCAAAGCAGCGATGGCGCAGCGGTGTTTGCCGGCAGCCGGATTCCCGAAGGCGCCGAACCGCTGGCACAAGCTTATGCAGGCCATCAATTCGGGCATTTTACCATGCTGGGAGACGGACGGGCCCTGCTGCTCGGGGAACAGATCACCCCCGGCGGCGAGCGGTTTGATATCCAGCTCAAAGGTTCGGGCCGAACGCCGTACTCCCGCAGAGGTGACGGCCGTGCAGCGCTTGGACCGATGCTGCGCGAATTTATCATCAGCGAAGCGATGCATGCGCTGGGGATTCCGACCACCCGGAGCTTGGCCGTTGTGACAACAGGTGAGTCCATCATGCGCGAAACCGTGCTGCCCGGCGCCGTTCTGACCCGTGTGGCGGCCAGCCATCTGCGCGTCGGCACCTTTCAATTCGCCGCAAGCCGGGGCTCCGCCGGAGACCTCAAGGCTCTGGCCGATTACACGCTGCAGAGGCATTATCCGGAAGTGGAGACTGGTGGGAACCGATATCTGGCTTTGCTTCGGGAAGTCATCAAGCGCCAGGCCACGCTGATTGCCAAATGGCAGCTCGTCGGCTTTATTCACGGGGTGATGAACACTGACAATATGGCCCTGAGCGGAGAAACGATTGATTACGGTCCTTGCGCCTTTATGGATACGTATGACCCGGCTACGGTATTCAGCTCCATTGACCTTCATGGCCGTTATGCGTATGGCAATCAGCCGCCCATTGCCGCGTGGAATCTCGCGAGATTTGCGGAGACGCTATTGCCGCTGCTGCATGAGGATGAAGACGAGGCTGTAAAAATAGCCGAGGATGCCATTTCAGATTTTTCGACGATGTTTCAATGGAACTGGCTTGCGGGCATGAGGGCGAAGCTGGGGTTATTTAACGAAGAGCCGGAGGATGAAGCTCTGATTGACGATCTTCTTGACATGATGCACAAGGCTCGTGCGGACTACACCAACACTTTCCGCGCACTAACGCTGGAACAGCCTCAGGATACGCTTCTGTCCGGCGCCGCTGAATATGCGGAGTGGCACGAGAGGTGGCAAAAGAGGCTCGACAGGCAGGAGGAACCGAAAGCCTCCTCGCATCAGCTCATGCGAAGCAGTAATCCTGCAGTAATTCCCCGAAATCATCGAGTAGAAGAGGCGCTGGAGGCTGCAGTTAATCAAGGAGACTTGAGTGTGATGGAGCGGCTGCTCGGTGTACTCTCAAATCCTTACGCGGACTCCCCCGAACAGGCGGAATACGCTGCGCCTCCTGAAGAAACCGCCTGTCCTTACCGGACCTTTTGCGGTACCTGATACAGATTTGCTTTGAAATCCGCGCCTCGGGCGCGGATTTTTTTTGTCCGGATGAAGTAAGAAAAGAATTCCGACTCTGAAATGTTGCATAAAGTAAGAAAAACAATTGTAATGACTTAATAAATGCTGTACAATCACTTACACAACAACAGGGGAAATCAGTAAGGAGACATGCAGCATGTTTCAAGAAGAACGGATCAGCGCCATTACCGATTACTTAAACCAGCACCAACGAATTGACATCAAGGAAATTTGCCAACAGTTTGACGTGTCCAGGGATACGGCCCGACGAGATCTGCTTAAGATGGAAGAGCTTGGACTGGTTCTCCGTACGCATGGCGGAGCCGTCCTGCCACCCCAAAAAAACAAGGAGGTCTACGAGTATAAAGAACGCTTAAGCAGAGAATCCAGCGAGAAGCGTGAAATCGGACTTTATGCAGCTTCCCTGGTCAAAGAAGGCGATTGTATTCTGATGGATGCTTCCACCACCGTTCAGTACGCCGCGGAAAATATTACATCCGAACATATTGTGGTGGTTACGAACTCGATTGACATCGCGGATGTGCTCTCTCGAAGAAAAACGATCCGGACCTATCTGCTCGGAGGAGAGTTAAACCATCAGCACCGTTTTCTGTATGGGCAATCCACTATCGAAAAGCTGGCCGATTACCAGGTTGATAAATTGTTTCTCGGTGCATGCGGAATTACTTCAGACGGTTTGACTTACCCGTATGAGGAGGATGGCGTAGTCAAGCGGGAAATGATTAAACGGGCGAAGCAGGTGATTGTCTTGGCAGATCACACCAAGTTTGATGACCCGATGTTTTTTAGAATAGCCGGACTGGATGTCATTGATCTGTTGATCACCGACCGCAAGCCAAGTGAGGAAATGATGGAGAAACTAAAAGAGTTCCAGGTGGAATTATTAACGGTCTCGGAGGAGGATAACGATGATTAAGCTGATTGTTTCCGATTTGGACGGCACATTACTGAATCATTCGCTCAGAATCACAGATAGCGACTGGGATGCGGTGAAGCTTGCGTTTCATGAAGGGTATGAATTTTGCATCGCGTCCGGGAGAATGCACTCGGAAATCAAGCTGCTCATGCAGGAATTTCACGGCCGGTATTTTACGGTCAGCCAGAATGGCGCAACCATTTACAAAAAGGACAAAGAGCTTGTGAGTGACTATTTTTTCGAGCCTGAGGTCTCATCCGAACTTCATCAATTTTCTTCCAGGAATCCGCATTTTGTGAGCTTTATCCACTGCACGGATGACTCCTTCTATACAGAGAATCGGTCGGAAGAGACGCTTCCCTATGAATCGCGGATATTGACCGCTTGCTCCGATCGCAGAGATTTGGCGGATGCTTTGAAGAATGGGGCAATCAAAAGCTGCAAGTATTCTTTCTTCGGAGAAATTGACAAGTTAATCCTTCTCAAAGACGAATTGCAGGATCAGTTCGAGGGCCGGATCGAATCCTTCATTTCGGCTAGCGACTGTCTTGATGTCATGCCGTTAAATGTCAGCAAGGGAGCGGGACTATCGTTCATCATGCAGGAGCTGGGACTGAGCCGTAATGAGGTCGCATGCATAGGGGATTCTTTCAATGATCTGTCCATGTTTGCCCTGACGGACCACAGCTTTGCGATGAAAGGCGGACATTCGGACGTTAAAAAGAAAGCGGCTCATGTGACTAATTCCGTAGCCGAGGCGATCGAACAGATCATCAACTATAACCGCACGTTTGAAGCGAGACGGTGATCCGGGTGGCGGGGAACGGTTCAAAGCGATTACCGCTTTTGGACCGTTCCTTTTTTATTGTGGGGACGTTCTGCTACAGGTTACCGCAAATTTTGGATATGCGATCGAGAACCTCGGAGGAGCTGCCGTATTTGCACATGGCGTCGCAGTCAGAGCGGAGATCGGAAAACAGGATGTAGGAAATGCGCTGGACGCTCTCCTGCTGAAGGGAAGGGCGAAACAGCTGAGCCCGGACTTCTTTCTCCCGGCTGTCGGGACAAATCAGGCACAGCTTGGAATCGTAGCTGCCGAGCGACAATTGTAAATCATGCAGTCTTAGAATCCCCGAGTAGATGGAAGTGCTTTTTTCCACTTCAAAAGCGGACATGATACGATTTCTGTCATCCAGCCAAATCACGTCGATAAAGGAAATCGTATCAGCCACGGGTTTCGGGACGTTTAGCGGCGGCAGGGAAGGGAGGGAAAGCTCTCCAAGAACATTCCGGTCCCACTTCCGTTTGTGATCGTTCTGTGCAATCCACACTTTATAGCCGAGCGCATGTCCGAGTCTGGCCAGATGATACTGCATCTCACTGTGCTCATTATTTTCTTTGATATCATTGGATACGTCCAAATGCCTTTTAAGCTTTGTTTTTTCCCGCTTGGCGTCTTCTGTCCTAAGGTAATTCTCCGCGTTCTCCTCCATGATGATTCGGCCGGAGCCGATTTCAAACATGAATCCCGCAATCGCTCCAAGATCCTTGGAAAAAGCCGAGCGGTGATCCTCGTTCATTGACAGCAGTTCTGCCCGCATTTCCAAATAGGCCGGCCATGACCCCAGCTTGATCTTGCGCCCGAGCAGCAGGTTAAACCCATTGACGATCGCCGTATTGAACGGCGGAAATAAGGTAGGGTGAAGGAAATACAGGATATTGGCTACGGCCGGCCCCAGTCCTTTAATCTGTAAGCGGTCCAGGCTCATGATTTCCGTCAGGACCGTTTTTTCCTGGGTAGTCTGGGAAACGGACTTCAAGAACCTTCCAAAAGCGAGCTGATGCTCATCATTCTCATAAATATCGGGGATACGCATCTTTGGCTTCCAGTAAAAGGCGTGAGCGGCGCCTTCAAAAACCTGCTTCTGCTCACAGATCGCCGCCAGCACAAATTCAAGCGGAGAGCCTTTGAAATCATTTCCGAACGTTCTCGACTCAATCGCTTGAATCACGTCGTTCAACCCGCTTTTTATCGTGCGAAAAGCCTTCAGACGATCACTGCTATGCAGAAACCATGTATGATACACGGATTCCAGGTCCGATTTATATTCCTTGATGAGCGGTTCGATACGTGATGCCATTTTTCATCATTTCCCCCATAAAGTGACTTAAACAACCATATTTCGAATTATAATCCGGATCATTCGCTCGGGCTGTGCTTTTATTTATTTTGAAAAAACATCCTTTCCTCATGGTTTCTTCATAATTTCCCCAAAGTGAATTGCTATTCTAAAGCTACGGACAAAGACATCGATGCTCTTGATAAAGGAGGTGAGTAGATTTTGAAAACCATACGCAGCATCATCGGTTTCGTTCTCATCGTCATTATTTTATCCAGCCTTGGATATATCGGATGGTTCGCTTCGAAGAGCGGTCTGCTATCCTGGAACAACTCCGGAACTACAGCAGCGGAGACGAATGCGCACAGTCAGCACGCGGCCATGCAGCAATCCGGTACAGCTTCGAGTGCGGCAGAGAACCCTATTGAAGAATTGAAAAAGAAAGTATCGAGCGCCAATCAGTCGGTCAAGCAAATGGCGGATTTGATGTCGGATTATCCTTATATGGTTCCGGCGAGCGCGGCAACTTACAGTAACAACGAATCGGGTGGAACCGGCGGTCAGGCCGGCACGGGAAATCCGGTACAGGTTCAGAATTTTAAAAGAGGCATATACCTTTTGTCCGAGAGTGTATATCTGGTCCATCAGCTCGATCAAATGGTGGAAGCTCAGTCAGCATTAACTGACTCGCCGGCTCCGACTTATCAGATGGTTGTCTACCGTTATAACCTGCTGGTTCAGAGCCAGGCTGCGCTTAACAGCGTGTATATCAAGCTGAATCAGGCCAAAGATGTATTCTTGTCCAATGTTTCAGATGCCCAGGGAGCAGACTACATCGGAACGAGCGATCTTCGGCAGACGAACAAGGCCATCTATCAGATGGCACAGACGGTAATGGAAATGGAAGGCCTGAATCGGTGGGTGAATCAGGAGATTGAACAAACCGTTGTGCAGGCTCAGAATCTTTCCGCAGCGGAAGCATCCAATACGGTGTCCGACGCATCCCAGCGTTTCAGCATCAAGGGCATTCCAATGCCGGGTCTCCTTACAACGATTTCCGTATTGTTCATTGTCTTATTGACCGTCGGGGTGATTGGAATGATCCGAAGCCTGGCTGTATCGAGGCCGGAACCGGCCAACACGGAAGACAACATTTAATTTTAGAAGGAGGAGAAGCAAGAAATGATGGATATGGATATGTCCGGAAGTGTTCAAGGTTCGGTGAATATGGGGACTTATGGAGGCACAGGGAACGTTATCAGCGGAATCCTGTCCACTGTAACTCAATTACTGCTGGTCGCTTTAGTCATCAGCCTGGTTGTCGCATTTGCCGTTTGGCTTAAGAACGCGTACTTCAAAGAGTCCTACAACAAAGGAAAACAGGTAATCAACAACGATCCGCTGTTAAAAACCATTGTTGTCCTGGCCGCCACGTTTATTGGCGTAATCATCGTATTGTATCTGCTTGGCATCTTGGTAAACGGCGGATTTCAATCGAATCGGATCGGGCTTGTATCCGCTTGGAGCGTAGCAGGGATATTGACTTTTTTTGTAAAGCTGTTGACCATTCTTTTTGTCGTAGCTTTGATCGCATTTCTGTACAGCTACGTGAAGCAAAATATCAATAGAACGCCGGCCGCTTCTTCAAGTGGTGCAGTCATTACTACAGGTGATGAAATTAAAGCCAATCGAGTTGAGGAGAACGCTCATAACGCAAAGGCCGGTTCGGATGAAACGGAAAAGAATAAAGACTAACACGGATAGAGGTTGATACTGGCAATGAAGTTTGATTTTATCCTTCACTGGTTATGGGCGATTGTGTTCTCCATCTTGGCTCTCAGCGGAATTGCAATGGCGGGAGCAAAGTATGGTTGGGTGATGCAGTATGATATTGCAACTGCGGATATCGTGCACCGTCTTGCTGCGGTCGTATATGTTCTGCTGACCCTGATCATCATCATCTATGAAATGATCCGTATCCTGAGACGGGATAAGACCAAAAAGCCATGGCTTGTATTCGGTCCATCCGGTTATGGGCTCTTTACCTTCATTACCACTCTCATTTTTATCGTTACCGGAGCAATGATCTGGCTCTTCATGGATAGCAGCCACGCAGTAACGGCCTTCGCGCTATGGATTCATGACAAATTGACTTATCTGGCGGTGGCTAGCGTGATCTGGCACATCTATATGAAGAGCCACGCATTGAAGTGGCCTAAGAAAAAGGCACAGAAGGGAAGATAATCTAAGAAGGGAGGGCCTTCGTCATGTGGATGAAGAAAAATAGGTTTAAGCTGATGGTCTGGATGGTAACGACGTCATTCTTCTTTGCCTTCGCCGCCATATTGATCTCGATGTTTCGCTACGGACCGACCGAACAAGAAACGATGAGCTTCATGATGGGGATGATGAAGGCCATGGAAACCTCCCTGATGGGATTGTCCATGCAAGTGAAAGAAGACGCAAATGTGCAATGGCTGGTGTATGAGAGCGTTCAATTCGCATTACCTCTACTCGCGATCAGTATAGCTGGCGGCGTCTACGTACGGTGCAGAAGAAAGGTGTAACCCATGTTCAATAAACAAAAACGGCCGTTCTGGCAGCTCAGCTCCGTGTTTGCAGTTCTTGTCATCCTCGTGCTGGCCCTCTCCTGGAGCAATCCATCGGAAAAGGTGTCGCAAATGGATGCTTCAATGGCTGACATGATGAGCAATGAGGTTCTGGGTTATACAACCATACCGGATCTGTTCAATCCCGGAACAATGGAAAGTACGGAGGTCCTGTCAAGCAATGGCGGGCATGCCGGGCATCATGACCAAGCCGGGAGGCTGTATGCGATTCACTTGATAACAACGGCTCTGCTTGTGTTTATGCTGCCAATTATTATAGCAGGGGCCTTGTTTCTTGCCATCGTATGGCCGAAGCCCGTCAAATGGAGGAACTCAAAATGAACGCTCTCGGAGCCTTTGGAAACCTGTATATGGCATCCTTGTTGATTCTTCTTGTCGCAGGTGTGCTCTACACCATTTATTATCTGTTAGCAAAAACATACGGCTATATTAGCGGTGCAAGTAAGCCTAAAGCAAGTAATACAACGAGCTCAATTGGAGGGGTTTCCCTAATGAAAACAAATAGTTGGTTGAAATTGGCAATCTTCTCTTTCGTCGGTTTAATCATCTCTGTCATTTTACTTAATCTGACCAATAACACCGGTACAGCAACGTCAACGAATAGTCTTCATAACATCCATGTTAACGGGACTGCCGGAGTCGGTGGAACGATGCAGGGCACAATAAACGGCACCGTACCGGTGGATCAAATGAATGAAATGATGCAGCGTATGAACCAGCTGCAGCAGGATATGATGCGGATGCAGCAGCAGTACATGGGCGGCATGCAATCCAATATGAACCCGGGTATGCAATCCAATATGAACCAAGGCGGCATGCAATCCAATATGAACTCGGGCAGCATGAGCGGTTCAGGCGGCATGATGGATGACATGGACATGATGAACATGGGAAGCGGCGGCAGCATGAATAACGGTGGTAACATGAACAACGGCGGAAACATGAACAATGGCAGCAACATGGGAATGATGTAGGAGGAATGAGACTTGAGCAGTAAAAGTCTTGTATGGCTGTTCTTTGTGGCCCTGATCATCGGCGGGACGGCAGCAGGTATCTATATCAATGAAACCTCGGCTTCTAAAGGAACGGCTGCCAATGAAACGACTGCGAATGAAACGGTTCAAGAAGCTACCGGTGGAGCCAATCAACAGATGAATCATAGTTCACATGGAACAGCCGTTACGGATTCAGCGGGAACTATGGGGGAAATGGCTTCCCCCAGTCCTTCTCCCGCTCCTGAAGCGGCTGCGGAACCTGTCCAGGAGAAAGCGGCGGTATTGCCGCAGCCTAAAGCCGGACAACCGGTTAAAGGCTTTACCTTAACGGCGATGGAGAGTAACTTGGAACTGTCTCCTGGCGTAACGCAAGCTGTCTGGACTTACAACGGTACGGTTCCCGGGCAGGAAATTCGGGTGACTCAAGGAGACTTCGTCAGAGTGACGCTGAAAAATGAATTGCAAGTACCCGTCACCATCCATTGGCATGGATATTCGGTACCCGCAGGCATGGACGGGGTGCCCGGCTTAACGCAAGATGCGGTTCAGCCTGGGGAAACGTATACCTACGGGTTCTCGGCCGATGTAGCGGGAACGTATTGGTATCATTCGCATCAAGAGAGCTCCGTGCAGGTTGACAAGGGGCTCTACGGCGCCCTCATAGTGGAGCCGAAACAATCCGAACAGCCGGATAAAGACTATACCTTGATTCTGGATGAATGGATGAAGGAAGGCGGAGACGCCCACGGCGCCCATGGCTCCGGCAGCATGAGTGAAGATGAAATGATGGCTTCCATGTATAATATTTATACGGTAAACGGGAAGTCGGGCTCATCCATTACAGCTCTGGAGACTAAGCTCGGAGACACCGTCCGCTTGCGCTTGATCAATGCCGGATATCTGGCTCACGGAATCCACATTCCCGGTGAGTTCCGGGTGGTAAGTACGGACGGACAGGAAATCGCTGAGCCTGCCGTACTCAAGGATCAGGTTGTAACGATCGCTCCGGGTGAGCGTTATGACATCGAGCTGAAGATTAACTCGCTCAAGGATTTTACTATTGATGCGCATGACGACAATAAGTATAACGATCAGCTGGTTATTCCGGTCAAGGTGTCGGGAAGCAAGGGCGAAGCATTGGAAGTCCAGCACGACTCATTGACCGATTTCGATCTGTATCATTACGGCAAGCCTGCCGAGTCGGATTTAAGCAAAGTCCAGAAGTTTGCACTGGAATATACAGCCGTGCTGAATTCCAGGGTGGACGGGAACGGGCAAGTGTATACGATCAATGATAAAGTTTTTTCAGAGCTCCCTGCGCTGCAGGTGAAGACCGGCGATTATGTAAAGCTTACGTTTGAGAATAAAAGCACGGTGGATCACCCAATGCATGTACACGGCCACTTTTTCCAGGTTCTTGAAATAAACGGGGTTAAAGTGGAAAGTACGATCATGAAGGATACCATTCGGGTGAAACCCGGCGACAAGATCGTTGTCGCCTTTAAGGCCGATAATCCCGGAAACTGGATGATTCACTGTCATGAGCTTCACCATGCCGCTGGCGGGATGGCGCAGCAGCTGACATACACCGATTATCAATCTGGATATGCTTCTCCTTCTAATGCGGCCAACAAACCGGAATAGAGCAGAGGCGACAAAATAGGGCTCTCCCGCTTTGGGAGGCCCTTTTCCTTTTACCGTTTAATTTGCCGGCTTATCGGGATTTAACACAAGACTGCGGACGATCGAACCCATTAACGGTACATTTTCCTCGATGCGAAGCCCCGCTTTTTCGATATTTTGCAGCGTTCTGCGGTTGATGTTGGCTCCCGAAATGCGGACAGTTACCGGATTAAGAAGATCCATGACTAATCCCAGCACCGGCTGTTCGCTGCGCATATGCTCGAGCAGAAGCACTTTCCCATCCGGCTTGCACACTCTTCGGATTTCCTTTAAGCCGGCTATCGGGTCCGGCACCGAGCAGAAGACACAGGTCGCAACCACATAATCGAATGAATTATCGGGAAATTCCAAATGCTGGGCATCCATCTCCAGTAGAGTTACCGGAAAAGGAGCGTGGAGCGCCTTCTGTTTGGCAAACTTTAGCATACCCGGACTGAAATCTATTCCGGTAACGCCTGCGGCACGGGGCGGATAATAGGACAGGTTCGCTCCGGTTCCAACGCCAACCTCCAGCACCTCGCCTTCAGCCTTGCTGAGCAGATCAGCCCGCCATTCTTTTTTGATCATCCGTTCCATTACATCGAAAACCCCCGATATCCGGTCATATCGTTTTCTGATGATGTCTGATCGGTTTGTTTTCATGCTTAATGACCACTCCTAATCTTCGTCGAGAAAGAATCCTACTAGTTTGTTATGGTAAGAAGTGCTGATCCGAAAGGAATCTTGGCTAGGTGGAGACGTCGCATGATCCGGTTCCGTGCGCTCTTGGACTTCATGGATTTCAGGCTGCGATGGTTCGGGAGGCGTTGGCTCAATAGACGAAGGCATTGGTGAAGGCATAGGCGACGGCGTCCAGTGATTTGAAAAGGGCTGGGGAATCGCGCCCCCGGCCCATTGCGAAATCCAGTTCATCAGCAATTGCTTCGTATAAGGATGATTGAACCAATCCAGCTGCTCCTCGGTAAGATGCTCCGGCAGAGGAATGAGAATATGCGGCTTTTCCTTTAGGTATGCCCGATTTAGCGATTCGATCAAGAGCTGCGAAATTTTGTTGCTGAAGGTTCGGTCACCGGTTTGTTTCAGTTGATCCAAATAATCAAGAACCGCCTGAGGGGTATTTTCGGGCAAAGTAACGGTTATCGTGTGGAATTGGGGAGTCGATGAGTCCATTTCTGGACCACCTACTCTGCAGCGGCGGCCACTTGTTCATTTTTATATTGAAGGTAGACAGCCAGTAATTTATAATATGCCCTTGCAATCATCCAGATCGAATCCTTCGTTCCAACAAAGCGAAGCGGATAGCCTTCTTCCTGCTCGTTAATCTTCTCAAGGTAAGGTTTAAGCAGCAGGGAACCGCCGCCGATTTGGTAGGAGACACGGATGCCGGGTACCTTGTTCCAGGAGCTCCGGATCAGTTTATATTCTTCACGGGCGATTTTGACCAATACTTCATCGACGATGGACTGAATGCTGAACCTTTTCCCTCTGAACCAGACCACATTGCGTTCCTCTTTGTTTACCGAAGTAATGACTTCGACCAGCTGCTGCCGGTTCAAGAACCGGTATCCGATCTCGTGCTGGACCCGTTCCATGATCTCATCCAGATAGGGAGAGACCCCTTCCTTGATTCCATCCGAATAAATGTTGTCCACGGTTCCGTCTTCATGAATAATCGCTGCGTCGGTAGACAGCCCGCCAATATCATTAATGAGCACGGTCATCCGCGTCAATTCCTCGTTGCGGACCGATCCATCCTCGTTCGTCGTCAGATCGATTAACGCAACATGTCCTTCTATATTAACCAGCACTTCTTCGAAGTTTAATTTTACCACTTTTCCGCCGATTTCCGGAGTGGTTTTGAACCGCACTTCATGCGTATTTTCTTTGAGCTTAGCTTTAAACGTTTTGCGCTTTCCCCGCTTCGCTTCACTTAAAGGCAGCCCCGTTGAAAGATAATAGGTTGCTTCGATGATTCCATCCTTGTCGTTCAAGGCTAGAGCGGCGTCATAAGCGAGTGCGGTCAGCAGCATAACGACGGGCTGATCGGCCTCCGATTTTTCACTGACCGTTGTAAGTTCGTCATTATGGGCGTATCCTCCGGCCAGATTGCCGACAGCATAAATTCCCCGCCCGCTCTTAAGCGCACCCGAAATGATCTCAACGTGGAGACCGTCCAGGGGACGCTTTTCAAATTCCACAATATCCCGGGACGGTCCAATTTCGGCGATTACATTCGGAATATAGATTTCCTGATCCAGCCCTTGAACATAGGCTTTAAGCGCATCGTTGCCGATATCTACTGCAGCTTGCCTGATACTCATGTCAATATCCTCCCTTAATGGCTTGTCCTACTGCTTATTTTCCAAAGAGACGGCAGTTTCACCAAAAAAGTTCCGCTTTACATAATCGAGTGCAAGGCTGTTTTCGCGCTGCTCCGCATAGCGGTCTTGAGAGTCTTGAGGTTGGATGATGTTTTCAGAACGGAGCTCGGGCGGGTGGTTCCGGTTAGCAGATTTGGTATACAAATCAATAAATCTCAATATTCCCATGGCAACCGTAACCAAGGTAAGAAGGATGAAGAGGAGAAGAAAAAATGAAATGGAATCGGCAAACCATTTGTTGAAAAGCAAGACGGTTCAACTCCTTCAATACCGGATTTTTACCTATTTCTATACTTAATTTACCAGTAAATTATGTTGAATTTATGTAGATTTTTAGTAGATAGCCCGGCATTATTTCATATTCATCATCGAGTGGTTTGGATGCTTGGGGTCTGGAAGGGTAGCGCCGGATGCACTGCCTGCGGTGTAAAGGATGAGGAATACAGCGGCTGCCAGAAACATAAGGGAAGGGGTCCGAAAGATCCAGTTGGAGCGTTTCAGTAACGGTTCCTCGATTTGGCCTTGGAGCATAAGCGTATGAACAAATTGGAGGAAACCACCAATGGCCATAAAAATAAAAATCACCCGATTCCACTCGGACGAAGGAAGCATCACCATTAGCATCGCTCCCATCAAGCCGGCCATCATGCCGGATAATGCTCCGTTCAGAAATGCTCCAACAGAGATTAGAGAGCCGATTATTCCTCCAGCAAGTATACCGATCAGCACACTGGTCAACATGGAGAGGAAGGGATTTACTGAAAATGCGGCGCCAACAATCGTCCCTTCACCAAAGCCGATAACCATCCCGCAAGCCATCGGTGTAATCATTGCAATAGTGCCCGTTACGGCAAAGCGGAACCGGTAGATAAAGCCAAGCGACCAGCAAGCTATCAAAGCGTAGAAGACGGCGGCAATGATCCAGTTTGTTGTCATGAGCAATAACCCCCTGCTTGTTTATATTTTATCGTATGTGGCTTGGGTTAAAGCGCATGCCTGACTTTTTCGAGGCTGACTCCAATCTAATAATCATTATTAATATAAATTGATTCCACATCATTTCTACATATTTTTAAGTTAAAGTGGTATTAATTTAAAATTCAAAGCGGAGGTAAACGATGAAAAAAGGTATAGCGGTAGTAAGTATCACTTTAGTGCTAAGCGCAGTCCTGGCCGGATGCCAAATCGGGAATAAAGCGCCGGAACCGGCGGCTCAAGATACCGGCACAGCATCGGTAGCCGTTCCTTGGATTGGCACAAAGAACACGACGCGAATTAATACATCCGATCCGATTGAGGCGGCCGTTCTGGTCTCCCGGACCCTCTGGACAGCGGTATCCGATAGCAACAGACCGGCAAGCGTCGTGTTGACGGACGTTAGCAACTGGCAGATTGCGGCCGTGAGCACCGATTTGATTCACCATCCGAGCAATGGCCCGGTTCTCTTCTTCGAGAAGGACAAAGTCCCCGAAGCTACCCTGGAGGAATTAAAGCGTTTGAAGCCGATGGGCGCGGAAACGAACGATAACATCCAAATCGTCATTGTTGGTCCTGTCTCCGCAAGCGTTGAAGAACAGATAAAAGGCCTCGATATAAAGACAGACAAGATCGAAGGGGATGAGCCGGCCGCTGTCGCCCAGGCGATTGATGCGTACTATGCCAAAGTGGCGGGCGAACTGCCGCAGGCTGTGGTTGTCGGCTCTATGGACAGTCCGGAATACACGCTGCCTGCGGTAAACTGGATCGCCCATATGCCAGAACCGCTGCTTTACGTGAAGAAAGACGAAATTCCTGCGCCGACCGTGGAGGCATTAAAGAAACGCGGGGGCAACGCAGCCATCTATCTGATCGGACCGGAATCGGCTGTGTCCGCAGATGTGGAGAATGAGCTGAAATCGTATGGAACGGTAACCCGTATTTCGGGCAATGATCCGTACGCCAACTCGATTGCTTTTGCCCAGTTTAAAGATCAGGGCACGAAATTTGGCTGGGGTATTACCACGCCTGGGCATAACCTGTCGTTCCTGACCCCGGATGACCCCATGCTAGCCATTGCTGCGGCTCCGTTCTCGCATCTTGGCAAGCATGCACCGCTGATTATTACCAATAAAGACGGCATGCCGGATTCGGTTATGGAATATGCAATGACGCTCCAACCGAAATTCCAGGATTCGCCGGCGGAAGGCCCGTACAACCACGCCTGGATCACTGGCGACAGCTCGAGCATTACAAACGCTGCGCAAAGCCAAATCGATGATATGCTGGAAATTTCACCGGCCTCGGGCGGCAATCCGCACACAGGGCATTAATGCACCCTGAACTCCATTTACAAAACAAGCTGACACCGGTTAACGCCGCATCGTCAGCTTGTTTTTTATCCTGAAATCGTGCAATCCTGCTTAAAGCACATCATTACCTCAACTTTTCAACATATTTTCTCCATACTCCTTTCTTAGAATAAAAGTATAAAGTGTGACCCTGAAATGAAGAGATTGAAATCAGATAAAGTAAAGTGAGGTAATTGCGATGAGCTGCTGTGGAAATCATAACCATGGAAACCAACATAACGATAACAACAATGAGGATCACGGAATGAGCAAGAAACATAGCCTTTTGATGAAATTATGCTGTATCGTACCGATTGTACTGGTGGCTGTCCTACTGATTGCCAGCACTGTGAAAGGATCATCCGGCAATTTATTGACGTACGGTCTGCTTCTGCTCTGTCCCCTGTCCCACCTCGTACTCATGCCTCTGATGATGCGGAATAGGAAGCATTGAGGAACATCACAGAATACCAATAGAGGGCAAAGAAGGTGGGGGTTATGTCGAAACTTCAAGTGTTGATTGTAGATGACGAATGGAATATGAGGAACCTGCTTCGGATTTATTTGATGAAGGAAGGATTCCAGATTAAGGAGGCGGCTACGGGACTTGAAGCGTTATCCATGGTCAAGAAGCATTCTTTCGATATCATTTTACTCGATGTCATGATGCCAGATATGGATGGCTGGCAGGTATGCAAGGTGATCAGAGAAACCGAGACGGTCCCGATCTTAATGCTGACGGCGCGAACGGAAACCAAGGATAAAATCCATGGGCTTGGGATCGGAGCAGACGATTATTTAACCAAGCCTTTTGATTCCGAAGAGCTCCTGGCCCGGATGTACTCGTTAATCCGCAGGTCCACGATTACACAGACTTCTCAGCCTCAGCAGCTGGCGCTGGAATTTCCGCAAATGACAATATTCCCTGATGCGCGGGAGATTCGAATTCATGCGGAGCTTGTGGATTTTACACCGAAGGAGTTCGATCTCCTCGTTCTATTGGCCCAGAGCCGCCAGCGTGCGTTCAGCAGGGAGGAGCTCGTTGAAAGGCTGTGGGGATTTGATTATGAGGGTGAGGTTCGGGTGGTGGATACCCATATCAAGAACATCCGTGAGAAGCTCCAGAAGGCGGGGATGACATACAACCCGATTCAAACGGTATGGGGAGTTGGCTATAAATTTTTTGTGTCCGGAGAACAAGAGTGAGGAGACGACTCGCCGGTTGCTTTTAAATCCGTTTTGCCTTGGAAACAGAATTAGGGAGGGAAGCGCTTGAAAAAAATAGAATGGCTGATTGCCGTGTTTTTTATAGGAATGGGTTTAACATGTATGAGCATTTCGGCGCTTTCTTTCCAGAGAGATTCTTTACTCCATGTAAGCGGCTATATAAAAACATTCTTCATCTGCGCCATTGTGCTGATCGCTTTCCTGTTAATGTTTGTCCGATGGATTCGTGTTCGAAAAAAGCCTTGAAACATAGTATAGGAAACTTCACAGCATCGCCTTCTAAAGGCGGTGTTTTTATATTTTCCTAATATTCTCATATCTTAAATGCTATAATCATGAGATCGATATCTTTCTCTGGGAAAAAGGAGGATCGGAATTTGAGCGCTCTATTTGAAATACATAACTTGGCCAAATTGAATTGGGATACCGGGGAAGGGGCTTCTAAGTACATCTTTGCCGGGGTGTCCGCTGAAATCGCCGGGCCGGAGCGGATTGCCCTTATCGGCGCTTCGGGACAAGGAAAAAGCACGCTGCTGCGGATCCTGGCTCTGCTGGACGCGCCGGATGAGGGCGACCTGCTGGTTAACGGGACTTCATATAAGAATATGAATGTGCGGCAGTGGAGAATGGCTGTATCCTATGTGGCGCAGCAATCGGTTATGCTGCCCGGCAGTGTGGAGGATAATTTGCGAACGGTCAGCAGGCTTCACGGGAATGCCTATGACTCCAAGCTGGCGGAACAGCTCTTGCAGCAGCTCGGACTCGACTATCTAGATCTTGGTAAAACGGCGGCCGATTGTTCAGGAGGAGAGAAGCAGCGGATCTCCCTAATCCGGTCGCTGCTGCTCCGGCCGCGTATTCTTTTACTGGATGAAATTACGGCTTCGCTCGATATTAACAGCACACAGAAGGTCGAATCGCTGCTGACGGATTGGCATTTGAAAGAGGGGACCTTGTTGATATGGGTGACCCATGATCTTGAGCAAGCCCACAGAATCAGTAACCGAGCATGGGTGATAGGGAATGGAGAACTGCAGGAGCACAGCAGCGACACCTTGTTTGCCGAGCCTGCCGCCGTACTGGCCAAAAAGTTCATACAATCCGTGAAAGGAACCCGCTAAATATGACATTAACCGCACTCAGTTTCACGCTGCTTTTTGTAATGGGAACGATGCTGGTCTCGATCTGGCAAAAGCTTGGCCTGGAAAAAGACATCGCGATTGGTACCATACGCTCGGCGGTTCAGCTTCTGGCGGTCGGCTATGTGCTGCAGTTTATTTTTCATTCCGGACATATCGCCTATATTCTCATCATTATTGTCACTATGATATGCGTCGCCTCATGGAACGCAGCCAAAAGAGGGAAGGGACTCCCGGGACTACTGTGGAGGATTGCGCTGGCCGTTGCCGCTTCGGAGATCATGATGATGGGTATTCTACTCGGCCTGCATATCGTCAAGGCAACACCCCAATATATAATTCCGATCAGCGGCATGACCATTGGGAACGCGATGGTGGTCTCCGGGCTGTTCATCAATCAGATCAAGCAGGAGATCAAGCGCAGCAAGGGAGAGATCGAGACGCTGTTATCGCTTGGCGCAACGGCCCAGCAGGCGATGCAGGAGGTCAGGTCAAGGGCTGTGAAATTCAGCATGATTCCTACAATTGACGGTATGAAAACCGTGGGCCTTGTACAGCTTCCGGGGATGATGACCGGGATGATTATCGCCGGAGCGAATCCGATCGTCGCCGTGAGGTATCAGATTCTGATTGTTTTTTCCTTCACCGCATCTGCTGCGATTACAAGCATGCTGCTGAGTGTGCTGATTTACCGGCTTTTTTTCACGGCGGATCTCCGGTTGAAGCTGTAATCTCAAAGACAACTCCCCATTTCCAAATCGGAAGTGGGGAGTTAAGCCTAACGATTCAACGAATGCCTATAACCTTAACAGGATGATTGACATAGTTTACTACCAGACCACTTAAAAGGAGTTGCTACTGTGAACAACATTCCTGTAAAAGGATACTTTCTTAACCGAAGGGAGTCTTGCAACGAGCATTCCCATGATGTTTACATTACTTCTTGGGACGGTCGCCCCGTGTATCACGTTCACCCTTTTTCGGGTGTGACCTCTTATGATGATGGACATGTACATCAATATGCGGGTGTTACCGAGCCTGCTCCAACAGGTGTCCCTCACGTTCATCGTTATTTTACCATGACGTCGGTGAACCAGGGGCATAATCATGTCATCCAAGGGGTAACAGGTCCGGCAATTGATGTTCCGGGTGGCGGGCATATCCATTACTTTGAAGGAGTTACGACTGTAAATGGTATGAGACCTCATACGCATCATTACAAAGGTGGTACGGGTAAGGATAGCTAGTCCGAATCGCTGAAATACCGGCGCTGCAGGTTAGATCAATTAGCTGCCAAAGAGCTGCCAAAGAGCTGCCGAATCGACCGGCGGCCCTTTGTACATAAAGAAGTAAATTTAACTCAGGAAGGGAACTTCTGGGCAAGCTGAATCCGTTTTGTGATTCCCAGCTTGGCGTAAATCGAAATGAGATGTTTTTTTACGGTGATTTCCGAGATGTAGAGGGTTTTCGCCACCTCCGAATTGGAGCATCCGGCGAGTACCAGCCTTACGACTTCCTTTTCCCGTTTGGTTAGCAGCTGTTCACCGTCCACGGCCGATTCCGCAGCTTCCGCTTGGGCCGGTTCGGCTGGCGCCGCCGGCTTCTGATGATCATTTTCCTGCCACGTAAGACCCGCCCGGTAAAATAACCTCTCCAGGAAGTCCTGAAGCTTCGCACCCCTAGTGTCTACAGCATAAGTGGGTGTCGGAGTAACCCCGTCATAATTAATGTGAGTGGCTCCTTCAACGGTATGGAAGCCGAAGCCTCTATACACTTTCCTGCTGATTTCGCTCCCAAAAGGTGAACTAACAAGAATTCCGCCCCGGAACATATAGGAATAAATTAGATAAATGCCGGCCGTCCGGATTGCCGGGTTGAGCAGATCGGAGTAATACGTGCAGCGCATAAACCATCCTGCAGGCCGCTCGGGGAGCGTTTTCAGTTTGTCCTTTTCTTCCACGGTTAGGGAGGCCAGATATGGTGAACACAACGGGTCACTTTCCAGCCATGGAAGTGTGCCCGAGTGCATTGGGATGACGACGAACAGAGCGGCCGCTCTGCCATTCTCATCGCGCAGAAGCTTGATCGAAGACGGATCGAGGGCAAAGACCTCGGATAAATCCACCGGTTTGATATGCTGGCGGATTTCCTCGGCGCTGTATTCAATGGCATAAGAGGTTCCCGTTTCGGGATCGACACCAACCCCGCTGATGGGCTCAATATGATTTTCTCTCCAATTCGCAAAAGCTGCGGCGTCCGCAAGAGTAGAAGATGTAACCGTTTCCCAATAATAGGTCCGCTGCTGTTCCTGTCCGGACATGAGTGCCCTGGCCACCTCAATGCCGGTATACCGGAATAATTCACTGACTTCCCAATCCTTTTCCGCATATGGCGCGGCTAACAATGAATTGGCATAATACTGGGCTGCGCGCTGCTTAAGCCTTTTAAACAAGCCGGGAGCCCGGTTTTGCAGCCGTAAGCGAATGTACTCGCGCAATAAATCGTGAAGCTGCCAGCCCCGTTCAGACTTGCGCACAAAGGAGAGGGAGATCAGCCGGTTAAAGGCTTTGGAGGACACCTCTTCATCCATGATAAAGGCCAGAAGCTCATGATGAAAAAGTTGAAGCAGCGAAGCGGCATCCAGCAAGGTTCTTAATTCCGGGTCGGGAACCTCCCGCAGCCACAGCTCAATAACATCGTCAAAATAATCGCTTCCATAGGCCGGACTGGAGGGAGAGTAAGCGGCAGCAGCCAGAGAAAGGGACAGCGGATGCCCTTTGGTACGGTCCGATAGCTTCTCCACAAGCGCCGGATGATGAATGCCGCATTTTTGCAAATATTCACTGCAATCTTCCGGATTTAAATAATGAAGCTCCAGTTGGCAAATGCGCTCACGCAGGGCCGGAGATACGATCCATCTTCCTTTTAGCGGATGCCGGCCGGCAAATAATAACAGCGTTCTATTCGGGAGCCCCGGGAAAAAGATATCCCGCAGCCAAGATTCCAGCTCCGGCATTTCTTCAAAGGTGTCGAAGGCAAGGACAAGCCGGCGCTCCGAGGTGATGCCATGAATGAGCTGCGTCAGCCCATCCAGATGAACGGGTGCCGAATGTACGGCGGTCAAACCCGGTGAAAGATGCTTGAATATCGCTTCGACAAGCCCTTGTTCTGTATGTATAAAGTCATTGCTGTCGATGAGGACGAACAGGGCATCCATTTGCTTGGACCATGATCGGCACAGCCGCAGATAAGTGCTCTTGCCAATCCCTCCGGTGCCGTACACATGCAGGATTCGGCAAGCCTGATCACAGCTCTCTTGCAGAATATGGGTAAAGGTTCCTGTCTCCGTGCTTCGGCCTACAACAAATTCAAGCTCTCTTTCCTCAATGCCGGTTAGTTCGACGGTCAATCCCCACTCACCACCCTGTAATTCCTTTTATATCCAGTATAACAGAAAAAGCCAATTCCTTCGAAAGTATATTATCCAGAAGGATAATAGTTCTTATTTAATAATTATGATATCTTTTCTCTGGCAAAAAATGAAGCAACGTTTAACGAAGGAGGATTTATAGCCCATATGGAGATTCTCACGAATGTATGTACCATCAGAGGCATCATCCAACTGACAAACGGAAAACCCGCAAAGCATGTCAAAGTGGCCGCGTATAACAAGAAATTCAGAAGCGAAAGCAAGCTCGGAGAAGGCTTCACGGACGATGAGGGGCATTACGAGATCTTCTACCCATCACCTCCTGGCAGCAATGTCAATCTCCTGATCCGGTTGGTTGGAACTGACGGCCGGCACAGAGCCGAATCCCAGGTTCTTATTCAGGCAGGGCCGGAGGAAGTCGTAAATCTAACCGTCGAACTTAAGCTTGATGAGGGGCAGTCGGAGTATGAACAGCTCTTGAGCAGCTTGTCGGAACTTCTCCACAATGAGCAGCCGGGCAGCCTGAGCGAAGAGGACCTTCTGTATTTGTCAAAAGAAAGCAAAATCGAGCCGGAACCGATCCGTCATTATGTTCGGGCATGGACCGCGTCCAAGGAACTTGGCCTTCCGGAGACGCTGCTCTACGGTTTATCCCGGCGAGAGATTCCTTTGGAGCTGTCCAGACTCTTATCCATTCCGGGAGAGAAGCTGCGCGCAGCACTGGAATCGGCGGAGGATGAGGGCTTGATCCCGCCATTGTCTAAAGAAGCGATCCCTCCGTTTCTTGAGAGACTGCCGGAGCTTCTGTTATCCGGCGCGGAAGCGGGCCAATCACTAAGGTCAGGGGTGATGGAGGGCGGAATCGGTGAATTTCTGAAGGCGGCTGCATTAGACAATGCAGCGCAAAACAGACTCCGTGAGCTGGTCCTCGGACACACAGGCGACCCGGTAACATTATGGCGCCTGCTCAAAGAAGATCCCGAAATGTCCGGTCATGCAGCCCGAATTCGGCTGATCCTGCAGCTGAAGGAGTTGACGCAGGGTGATTTGTCTTTGGTGAACGCCATATTGAGCAAGATGGATGGGGAAAATTCAGACCATTTGGCCGATCTGCGTGAGCTTGCCTTGTGGAATGAGGAAGAATGGCAAGAACTGCTCGATCGGGAGGAAATCGAAGCGGTTCATGCAGAGCGTGCCGTCAGGACAAAGCCGGCTGTTCCGCATACGGCTGCAGCAGTCATCCAGGTCTTGGATCAAGTATTCCCCACACAGGCTGTAATACGAAATCTGAAGGCAGACGGCAATTTTGAGCTGCGGGATGAAGTGCTGGAATTCCTGCATGACCACCCGGATTTTGATTTGAAGACTTCGTCCGTGGATACGTTCTTGAAGCAGTCGAAGAGTGGAGAGCAGCAGCGGGGCATTACGGAACAGAGCGGACCTGTACCGGCCGGCCGTTTGACTAACCGATTGAAAAGCATGCAGCGCATCTTTCGGCTGACGTCCTCCTATGCTCCGATGAAGACGCTCTTGGAGGATGGGATTCACTCTTCGCTCGGGATTGCCGGGTTTAACAGGGAGTCTTTTGTATCCGGTTATGCGGATAAGGTTGGCGGAGAGAGTGCCGCCGGAGAGATTTACAACAAAGCGGTATCCATAAGCTCTACGGCTTTGGCTGTGTTCGGGCAGATCCAGGAAGCGGCACGGTCGGTGCAATTCAGCGCCACAACGGCCAATTCGGCGGAGGCCATGGCCTTGACGGCATCGCTTCCGGATTGGAGCGAGATGTTCGGAGAGCTGGAATGGTGCGATTGCGAGCATTGCCGTACCGTGTACAGTCCGGCGGCCTATCTGGTCGATCTGCTTCAAATGCTGTCCAAGACGCCATCTGTGACAGGGGGGACAGCTCTTCAAACGCTCCTTGGACGCCGTCCGGATATCGGGCAACTGGAATTGTCCTGCGAGAATACGAATATTACGCTGCCCTATATCGATTTGGTTAATGAGCTGCTGGAGAATGCCGTATCACCGGAAACGGCCGTTCCAGTGACCCAGACAACCGGTACCAGCGAAGAGCTCGGCGCCCAGCCGGAGCATGTGAATGCCGGCGCTTATAACCGGCTGTCTCAGAAGGTGTACCCGTTCCTGCTGCCGTTTTCCCTGTGGCATGAAGAAGCCCGTACCTATTTGGAGCAAATGAATGTGACCCGCGTGAAGCTGATGGAAGCCTTCCGACCCTTGAACGCATCCGCGGAAATCCCCGGGACGGAGCTGGCTATCTCGGTTGAAACGCTGAAGCTCAATCCTGCGGATTGCAGCATTATCACAGGGCTTCGTCCCGAGGGCAAGCCGCTCCATTATATGTATGGTTTTGCGGAGAGCAATGTCGGGCTTGAAACTTGGGTTCAGGCGATGAGCAGAGCACCGCTGTTATTGGAACGGACGGGGTTGTCCTTTGCGGAGCTGGAAGAGCTGCTTGGCGCTTCCTATATTAACCCCACAGGCGAGCTAAGCCTCGATATAGCCCCGTCCACTTGTTCGGTTCAATCGGCAGCCGTGCTGAACCTGTCCGAAGGGGCGCTTGACCGCATTCACCGGTTCGTCCGGCTGCTCCGCAAGCTCAAGAACTGGTCGATCAGCCAGCTGAACCATTTAATATCCGCGCTTGGCGGACAATTATTGGATGAGAGCTTTATCATCAGGCTGTCTGAAGTGATCCGCTTGGCGGACGAACTTCAGGTTCCCGCGCAGTCGCTGGTCTATTGGTGGGGTAAAATCGAGACTACCCCGGCTTATGGGCAATCCGTCAGCCTTTATCAACGCTTATTCCTGAATAAGACGGTGTCCCAGCAGGTCGATTCGGCCTTCCTTCTGCGGGAGCCGGAACGTGACGAATTGGCCGATACGACCGGCTACCTGGAGGAACATCAATCAACGCTGCTTGCCGCCTTCCATTTGACCGGCGATGAGCTTCGCTCACTTATAGCCGCCTGCCTGCCGGACGACCGGCTGACGCTTGGCAATCTGTCGCTGCTATACGCCCATACCGGGCTGGCCAAGGCGCTGGGAATTTCCATCGCCGATTACACGGGCTGGATCAAGCTTATTCCGGCGTCGCCATTTACCGGAGGCGTCTCCAGCGTTCAAAACACGGCGAGGTTTGCCAATCTGTGCCGCCATGTGTTAGAGGCGGGCTTTTCAGCTGGAGAGCTGCTGTACATTCTCCGTCACGAAGGAAAAGAAGGATCGCCTTTCGATCCGGAGATTGCGGAACTACTGACAGCTCTCCGCAGCGAACTGAGCGAAATTGCGGGAGAAGCCGATTCCGCCGCGAGTGTGGAAGCGTTAAGTCAATCGGCTGTGACCAGACGGCTCAGCGAATTTACGAAGCTGAATGCCGGGCTAATCCTTAAGCTGATAACGGATTGCCTGACGGTTCCCTCGGCTCCCGAAATCCCTCTGCTGGAAGCTTTTCTGGACCCGGCATTCATAGGAAGTATGGGACCGGTAACCCTGGAAGGCTTCCCCCGGTTGTTCCAGTCGGTCGTGAAGCTGGCGAAAGCCGCCTCCTTGGCCGCAAAGCTCGGGCTTCAGGATGAAGAAATGTGTTTCTTCATCGCGAAGTCCGGCAGCCCCGGTTGGCCCGATTGGGACGCACTTCCGGCAGAGCCTACGGAACTGCTGTTCATAGACGGCGGTTCAATCGCCAGAATCAAGCTGCTCATCGACTGGCGGGATCGTTACGCCTCCGGCAGCAGCCGCTGGACGGAATTGTTCAAGCTGGTAGACAGCCGTTCAACGGAGCTGGGGGTCCCGGAAGAGCTGTTCGCGGACTTGGCCGAGCTTACGGGCTGGAAGACGGACGACATCAAGCTATGGGCGGGGCTGCATCTGCTCCACCTGAAATACCCGCAGGATTACCGGGATGAACGGTGGCTCCTGAGACTAGCGGAAGGGCTATCGCTGATGCAGCGGCTCAATGTTCCTGTTGTCGAAGCGAAGAGATGGACGGTCTCCGGTATAAGCGAGTACGAGACCCTGAGCATCAGGCGGGCACTGAAAGCGAAGTACGACGAGCAGCAATGGCTGTCCGTTGCTAAATCGCTGAAAAACCGCTTGCGCGAACAGCAGCGTTCAGCGTTGACCGCGTATCTCAAGCATGATTTTTATTACACCAAACGGACCGAGGATTTATTCGCTTACTTTCTCATCGACGTAGAAATGGGCCCCATCCAGGAAACCTCCCGGATCAAGCAGGCGATCTCATCGGTACAGCTGTTTGTGCAGCGCTGCCTGATGAATCTGGAGCCGGAGGTTCACCTGTCGCACGAGGCTGCGGAAGACTGGAAGAAAATCCGGAATTACCGGATCTGGGAAGCCAACCGGAAGATATTCCTGTATCCGGAGAACTGGCTGGAGCCGGAGCTGCGCGACAATAAGTCTCCTTTTTTCACCGAGCTGCAAAAAGAGTTCATGGAAAACGAAGCGAAGCTCGAGCGCGCGGAAGCCTCCTTTATGAACTACATGGAGAAGCTGGACCGGGTGTCAAGGCTCGATATCGCCGCCATGTACCATCAATACGAGGATCACGGAAACGGGATATTCACCGATATCCTTCATGTGTTCGGACGGACGCAGAACAGCCCGCATATTTACTACTACCGCCGGTTTGAGAATGGCCTGACATGGACCGCATGGGAGAAGGTCGACACGGACATTGAAGGAGAGCATCTGATTCCCGTTCTGTACAAAAGCCGGCTCTATCTCTTCTGGCCGATCTTCAAGGAAGTGGCCAAAACGCCGGATGTGTTAAGCCCATCGGGGGAGAAGCCGCAAAAGTTCCTGCAGGTCGGGCTGGCGTGGAGCGAATACCGCTTTGGAAGCTGGTCCCCCAAGACGGTGACGAATGCCAATCTGGATATGACGCAGCGCTACAATAAGGAAAATATCGCGTTTCACTCCTATATTGACGAGGAGAACAGCTTAATTATTGAAGCCATCATCCACTATAACGGATATAACCTGTATTCAACGCTGTTCTATTTTAAGCTGAACAACCCGGATGGCCGTGTGAACGTGTATCCGGTGTATTCCGGCTTACTGGGGAAACCATTCCCTCTACCGGATGCTACGGATGTATACAACAATGCCATCAGCCCCTTTAACAAAGGGTCGGGCCGTGCGGTCATTCCCATCGATGACAATAACGGCGAATATCACAGGGAGGATATGATCTATTACAGCGACTCTTTCAAAATCGTCTTCCCCCAAAACAACCGGTGGTTTGACGGCAGTCGTCCCTTCTTCTATCAGGATGCGAAGCGCGTGCTGTTCGTGACGTCAACGCCTTATAAATCGTCCTTGCTCGAATATAACAGGCTGATGACGGCCGGGTCCGGACTCTCGCTGACTTCGCCCTATGGGGGTAGCTATCTTTTGTTCCACACGGCATTTCACCCTTACGTAACCGCCTTCGTGGAGAAGCTGAACAATGTGGGGATTAACGGCCTGCTGAGCCCGCAAACGCAGAGCATGGAGAATGAATTCTTTGAAGCGGAGTACCAGCCGTTGACCGAGCCGAACGAGTACGGTTTTACCGGGTGCGTCAGCCGTCCGTTTCCGAAGGAAAATGTGGATTTTTCCGTGTATGGACCATACTCCGTATATAACTGGGAAATCTTTTTCCATACGCCATTGCTTCTGGCCGACCGGCTCAGCAAAAATCAGCAGTTTGAAGAGGCCCAGCGGTGGTTCCACTACATCTTTGACCCGACGGATTCTTCACCTGAGACCAAAGGATACTGGAAGCTGCTTCCGTTCCGGCAAAATGACGCTGCGACAACGCTGTTGGAGTATATGATGCTGCTCCACTATGAGGGGACGGACCCGGAGACGCTGAACCGGAAGCTGGAGTTCGAGAAGCTGATTGCCGCTTGGAAGAGCAATCCGTTCAACCCACATTTGATTGCCCGCATCCGGATTTCTTCTTACCAGAAGCTCGTGGTTATGAAGTACCTGGATAACTTGATCGCCTGGGCTGACCAGCTGTTCCGTCAAGATACGATTGAAGCGATTAACGAGGCGACGCAGCTGTATCTACTTGCGCAGGAGCTGCTCGGCGAACGACCGCGCGTTGGAAGCACCCGCTCCCGGATGGAGAGCAAATCCTTTACAGACCTGCAGCCTGAACTGGATTCGTTCTCCAATGCGCTTGTCCAGTTGGAGAATTGGATGCCTAGCGCTGCATATGTATTAAGCGGGAACCGCTTGGACGCCGGACTGCTATCGCTGGGAAGCGCCTTGTATTTCAGCATCCCGCCGAACGACAAATTGCTGGGTTATTGGGATACCGTTGCCGACAGGCTCTACAAAATCCGCAACAGTATGAGCATTGACGGAACAGTCAGACAGCTGTCCTTGTTCCAGGCGCCTGTGGACCCCGGGATGTTGACCCGGGCAGCGGCGGCCGGGCTGGACGTCGGCAGCGTGATTGAGGAAGTGAACGCCAAGCTGCCTGGGTACCGGTACCAGACCATGGCGCATAAGGCGGAAGAGCTGTGCGGGGAAGTGAAGGCTTTTGGCTCGTCGCTGCTGGCCGCTCTGGAGAAGCGGGACTCGGAGAAGCTGGCGGTTCTCCGTTCCAGCCATGAGGTTTCCCTGCATCAAGCGGTCATCGATATCAAGCGGAAGCAGGCGGCGGAGAGCCGGGAGGCGCTCGAAGCGCTGTACCGCCAGCGGGAGATGGTGAGGGAGAGAGAACTGTACTATGTGAATCAGCCCTACACCATTCAGCTTGAAGATGACCAATTGCACAAGTTGGAGGAGGCCAATAAGCGGTCCGAGCAAATCATGCATTATGAAATCGCCGCACAGCTCGCTTCCCAAATTCCGAACGTCACGATCGGAATGTCCGGCGTCGCGAGTCCTGTCCTTACGGCACAGCTCGGAGGAGTCAACATTTCAACCGGCCTGCAGGCTTACGCCCGCTACCTGAATCATTTATCCAATCAGGACAACTATAAAGCCGGACGCAGCGGAACCCTTGCCGGGTACGAGCGGCGCAATATGGAATGGAAGCATCAAGCCCAAATGGCCAAGATGGAGCTCGCGCAGCTGGAAAAGCAGATCCTCGCTGCGGAAATCCGGTTGTCCGTTACGGAAAAGGAGCTTAAGAATCAAGAGCTTCAAGCGCGCAATACGATGGAAGTGCATAAGGCGATGCAGAGCAAATTTACCAATTCGGAGCTGTATGACTGGATGGTTGCCCAGACCTCGGCGTTGTTTTTCCAGAGCTACCAGTTTGCCTACGATACGGCGAAGCGTGCGGAACGGGCGTTCCAATTCGAGCTCGGCACGGATAAAACCTATATCAAGTTCGGCCACTGGGACAGCATGAAAAAAGGCCTCCTGGCGGGCGAACGGCTGATGGGCGATTTGAAGCGTCTCAGCTTGGCCTATCTGGAGATGAACAAGCGCGAATATGAGATCACGAAGCATGTATCGGTTGCCCTTCTTGATCCGCTCGCTTTGGCCCGGCTGAAAGAGACCGGCGAATGTCTGATCGAGCTGCCGGAACGGCTTCTCGACATGGATTATCCCGGTCATTACATGAGAAGAATCAAGTCCGTCGGCGTGTCCATTCCTTGCGTGACCGGTCCTTACACCAGCGTCAACTGTACGTTGACCCTGCTCCAGAGTTCTATCCGCAAGAGCGCCCAACTGCTGGGCGGGAAGTATGAACGGCAATCGGCCGAGGATGGACGATTCCTGGATCAATACGGGATCAATCAAGCCATTACAACGAGCGGCGCCCAAAATGACAGCGGCATGTTTGAAACGAATCTCCGGGATGAGCGATATCTCCCGTTTGAAGGCGCCGGAGCGGTCAGCCGCTGGAAGCTTGTGCTGCCGAAGGCATGCAACAGCTTTGACACCGACACGATTGCCGATGTAGTCCTTCATATCAGATACACGGCAAGAGAAGGCGGAGAAGTGCTGAAGACGGCCGTAATGAATGAAGTGGTCGAGGCTTCCTTGCAGGATAACCGCGTGCTGCTGTTGTCCTGCAGAACCCAGTTCCCGTCGGAATGGCACCGCTTTGTTCACCCGGCGGAAGCGCAGGACGGCCAACGCTTGGAGATCGGGCTTGCCGATCAAATGCTTCCATACCGGCAAAGAGGGAAAATGGTCGAGATCTCGGATGTGGAGCTGTTCGTGAAGTGGAAGGATGATGCGCGTTCATACGGAGATGGCAGTCCGCTGCGCCTTGGGCTGTATGCACCGGGCCGGTCGGATATGCTATCAGCCGAGCTGTTGAGCGATCCGGCGTTCTGCGGCGTCCCGCATGACAGAGTGGAAGGAACGGCTTCCGGTCTAGGCGAGTGGACCATTGCCGCGGCGGAAGAGAACATTGCCGGGCTGGCTGAGCCTTACCGAGTCAGAGTTACCGATGGCAGCGTGACTCATGAACGGATCAGCAGCCAGATGATCGAAGATCTGTGGCTTGTCATTCATTACAAAGCCAAATAACTGCTTGCAGAAGCCATTAGACATGCGAGGCGGACCTTGATGGACCGCTTCGCATGTTTCATAGGAGAGGAGAGATTGCATGTCAGGATTGTCAGCCACGCCGGGAAGCGCGCCCGCTTCATCCGCCCCGAAGCCACCCGGAGGAGACTTGAAGGCGCCTGCCATATCCATGCCAAAAGGCGGAGGAGCCATGCGGGGAATCGGCGAAAAGTTCTCCGTGCAGCCGGCGACTGGAACAGCCTCCTTCAGCATCCCGATCTACACCAGCCCCGGAAGAGCCGGTTTTGAACCGGACTTGAAGCTTTCTTACAGCTCCGGATCGGGAAACGGCATTTTTGGGCTGGGTTGGCAGTTGAATCTGCCATCCATTACGCGAAAGACCGATAAAGGCCTGCCCCAATATAACGATGCGGAAGACTCGGATGTGTTTCTGCTGTCCGGCGCGGAGGATCTTGTTCCGCTGAAGGAACCGCCGGAAGGAGCGGCCGCCACGGACGGCAATTATCGTATCCGGTATTATCGGCCGCGTACAGAGGGTCTGTTCAGCCGGATCGAGCGGTGGACGCACTTGTCCAACGGTCAGGTGCATTGGCGAACGATCAGCCGCGACAATATCACGGCGATTTACGGGCAGACATCGGCCAGTCGTAGCACCGAGCCCGGAACGGAAGACCGCATTTACTCCTGGCTCATCAGCGAAAGCTATGATTCCAAGGGTAACGCGATGGTTTACGAGTATGTGGAAGAAGACAGCCGGAACGTGGATTTGACATTAGTCAGCGAGCGGAACCGGGAGCGGGGAGCCGCCAGGTACCTGAAGCGTGTGAAGTATGGAAACCGGACTTCACGGCTTATAGAGCCGGATTTGTCCAAGACGGATTGGTTGTTTGAGGTTGTCTTCGACTATGACGAAGGCCATGTTGATGAGATTGGACCTGCGTCTCCCGGGCTTGGGGAAGAACGGATGGTTGTTGCTTCTGTAACGCCGGAGCGGGCATGGTCCGTGAGACCGGATGTGACCTCCTCCTACCGGGCAGGATTTGAAATCCGCACGTACCGGAGATGCCGCCGGGTCTTGATGTTTCACCGCTTCGACGAGCTCGGACCTGAGCCTTGCCTGGTCCGTTCCACAACCTTCGAATACAATGACCTTGCTGCATCCGCAACAGGTTCGCATCGATCGCCGGAAGAAGAGCTTTCGCATCCGGGAAGCACCCGCTTCGGCTCCATCCTGTGCACGGTAACCCAATCCGGGTATATTCGCGAGGAGGGAACGGGAGAGCGGGAAACAACCGCCGGACCTTATACGTATCTGTGCAAATCTCTGCCGCCGATTGAATTGGAGTACAGCCGGGCAGTCATTCAGGACGAATTGCAGGAGCTTCCGGAGAGCAGTCTGGAGAACCTTCCTGCCGGATTAAGCGGAGCTTATCAGTGGGTGGATTTGGAGGGCGAGGGAATTTCGGGCATTTTAACCGAGCAAGCGGGCGGCTGGTTTTACAAACCGAATGAAGGGGAAGGACAGTTCGGCTCTTTGAGGAAGGTGGCCTCGAAGCCAACCATGGGAGAGCTTGCCGGGGGCAGGCTTCAACTGCTGGATCTGGATGGCAACGGCCGTCTGGAGACCGTTGCTTTCTCCGGGCCGACTCCCGGCTACCACGAACGTGCGGAGTCGGGGGAGTGGAGCCGGTTCCAGCCTTTTCTCCAGCTGCCTAACCTCCGCTGGGATGACCCGAACCTGCATTTCGTCGATTTGGACGGTGACGGGCATGCCGACCTTCTTGTGATGGGCGAAGACGTATTCACCTGGTCTCCTTCCCTTGCCAAGAAAGGGTTTGGCGCAGCCGAGCAGGTCTATCCCGATTCGGATCAGGACAGTGATCCCCGTCTGGTGACAGCGGACGGCACGAAATCCGTCTTCCTTGCGGATATGAGCGGAGACGGTCTCGCCGATCTTGTGCGCATCCGAAACGGAGAGATCTGCTATTGGCCCAATCTGGGCTACGGGCGTTTCGGCGCGAAAATTACGATGGCCGATTCTCCATGGTTCGATCACCCTGACACTTTCCGTCCGGACCGTCTTCGTCTCGCGGATATCGACGGTTCGGGATTAACCGATATTCTGTACCTGGGCCAGAATGATATCCACGTCTATTACAATCAATCCGGCAATCGGTGGAGCGGGCCAAGAGCCATTACCGGGCTGCCTTCTGTGCACAGCCATGCTTCCGTTTCCGTTATCGACCTGCTTGGCAATGGCACCTCCTGCCTTGTCTGGTCGTCCACATTAGAAAGTTCCATGGGCAGACCGATCTGTTACATCGACCTGACCGGCGGGCAGAAGCCGCAGCTACTCGTTCGAACAGCGAACAATCTCGGGGCGGAGACCCGGATTCATTATGCTTCATCCACGAAGTTTTATCTCGCCGACCAGCGGGAAGGCAAGCCGTGGGTGACAAAGCTGCCTTTTCCTGTTCATGTCGTCGAAAAAGTCGAGACATTTGACCGGATCAGCGGCAATCGTTTTGCCACAAGGTATGCCTACCGCCACGGTTACTTTGACGGATACGAGCGGGAATTCCGGGGGTTTGGGCTGGTGGAGCAGTGGGACTCGGAAGCTTTCGGCAGCTTGGAAGGGTATGCGGATTTCTTTCCCGAAGGAACGAACGAGTCGTATGATTCCCATGTTCCCCCGGTTCTGACCCGTTCCTGGTATCATACCGGCGCCTATCTGGACCGTTACCGCCTGAGCGCCTACTTCGCCGAACACGAGTATTATCGCGAACCGGAAATGACGGAGGCCGGGGCGAGGCAGCTCCTTCTGGAACAATCCGTTCTGCCGGACGGATTAGCGCCGGAAGAGGAGCGGGAAGCCTGCCGCGCGCTTAAAGGTATGCTGCTGAGACAGGAAGTGTATGCTTTGGACGCCACCGATAAGGAAAGCCATCCTTATACCGTCACGGAGCATAACTATACGGTTAAGCTGCTGCAAGCCCGGCAGGGGGATCAATCCGCGATATTTGTTACGCATTCCCGGGAACAAATCAGCTTCCACTATGAGCGGAATCCGCAAGATCCGCGAACGCTTCATTCCATCGTCATGGAAACGGATGACTACGGGAACGAAACAAAGCTCGCTGTCGTAAGCTACGGCCGCAGGCAGCCGGACCCGGAGCTTGCGCCACGGGATCAAATCGAACAGAGCAAGATTACGGTGGTGCTAACTGATAACCTGTACACCACTCTCGTCGCCGAAGCCAATGATTATCGTGTCCCGCTCCCAAATGAAATGCGCAGCTACGAGTTGACCGGATTGCAGCTGTGGAGCGGCCAGCTCCGGTTTCAACTGGTCGATCTGGAGTCGGCATGGACCAGCGCTGTCCAGATCAACTATGAGGCCGATAGCGGCTCTTCACCGGACGCATTAACCTTGCGCCTGATCGAGCACGTGAAGACGCTGTACCGCCGCGACGACTTGGCGGGTCCGCTGCCTGCCGGGCAGCTTGAGGCCCTGGCGCTGCCTTACGGCAGCTATCGGCTCGCTTTCACCCCCGGATTACTGGAATCAGTATATGGTGGGCGGGCCGAGGAAGCTGTGCTTCTGGACGAGGGGCGCTATGTTCGGCTAGAGGGAGAGTCCGGCTTCTGGATTCCGTCAGAGCAAGTCTTTTACTCGCCTCAGCCATCAGATGCTCCGGAGGCGGAGTTCGCCTATGCTTCAGCGCATTTCTTCCTTCCTCAGCGCTTTAGGGACCCGCTCCACCGGGAGGGGCGGAGCGCGGAGACAATCATTCGCTATGACCGCTACGATTTGCTGGTCACGGAAACCTGCGATCCGCTCGGCAGCCGCATGACCGTTGGGCTAAGGCCTACGGACCCGGCCATGGAGCCGGTTCCGTCCGGTCACGATTACCGTGTGCTGAAGCCCGCGCTGGTCATGGACCCGAACCGCAACTGCTCGGCCGTCGTATATGATGCGCTCGGCATGGTTTCAGGTTCTGCCGTCATGGGCAAGCCGGAGGAGCTGCCAAGGCAGGGGGATACCCTTGAAGGCTTTGCGGCGGAGTTAACGCAAGCAGAGGCGATCATGCAGTTGAAGTCGCCGCTTGTAAATCCCCATGCCGTGCTCCAAAGAGCAACAAGCCGCATCATCTATGATTGGTTCGCTTATATGCGGACCAGGGATCAGTCCGTTCCGGAGCCGCCTGTCGTATATACCCTGTCGCGGGTGACCCATGATTCCGATTTGGCGGTAGGTGAGCAAACGGCCCTGCATTTCAGCTTTCTATATTCGGACGGCTTTGGCCGTGAGATCCAAAAGAAAATTCAGGCGGAACCCGGTCAGGTCCCCTTAAGAGATCCGGTGTCGGGACGGATCCTGACGGCAGGCGGCCAGCCTGTGCTGAGTCCGGAAGAGGTGTTTCCCCGCTGGGTAGGTTCCGGGTGGACGGTGTACAACAATAAAGGAAAGCCTGTCCGGCAATTCGAGCCTTTCTTCACGGACACCCACAGCTTTGATAGTGATGTCCAAATCGGAGTGAGTCCCGTGAATTTCTATGACCCGGCAGGCCGTGTCGCAGCCGTGCTATACCCGGATAGAACTTGGAAGAAGGAGGTTTACGGTCCTTGGAAGCAGACCTCTTGGGATGGAAGCGACACGATGCTGCTGGAACCCGCGAATGATTCGGATGCCGGGGATTACTTCAGGCGATTGCCGGAGACGGAGTACCTGCCTACCTGGTACGGCCAGCGAGCCGAGGGACTGCTTGGACCCGATGAACAGGAAGCGGCTGTCAAAGCAAGCGTGCATGCGAATACGCCGGGGGCGCGTTATTTCGATTCCCTTGGGCGCGCATTCCTTACTGTGGAGCACAACCGATGCAAACGAAGTGATTCACCTCTAGACGCGCCGCCGGACGAAGAATTTTTCGAAAGCCGCACGGTATACGACATTGAAGGGAATATCCGGGAAGTGATCGATGCCGCGGGGCGGGCCGTAATGCGCAGCGCCTATGATATGCTCGGAACCACGATATCCGAATCGAGCATGGAGGCCGGAGAACGGTGGACCCTGTATGACGTAGGAAAAAGACCGATCCGCACTTGGAGCAGCGGTGGCGTACAAAGCCGAACGGTTTACGATGTGCTGGGCCGCGCGATCGAAACTTATCATAGCGCAGTTGACAGTTCCCCGATTATGACGGGCCGCATCGTGTATGGCGAGTCTATGCCGGAACCGGAACGCTTCAATCAGCGCGGAAAAAAAGTCCTGTCTTACGATCAAGCCGGGCTGCTCCGAAACGGCGAGTACGACTTTAAAGGAAATCTGCTCCGCAGCAGGCGGGAGCTTGCCGCCGAATATAAAACGACGCTGAACTGGGCTTCGGATGTCTTGCTGGAAGCGGAAAGCTATGAGACTCGCACCCGTTACGACGCACTGAACCGGGCGATCCAGATCACGGCTCCCGATTCCAGCATCATTCGCCCCACTTATAATGAAGCCAATCTGTTAAATACTGTGGAAGCCAATTTACGCGGGGAGGAGCAGGACGGGGAACGCATTTGGACCCCCTTTGTGGCCAACATTGACTACAATGCAAAAGGTCAGCGCACCTGTATCTCCTACGGTAACGGAGTACAATCCCGGCTCGAATATGATCCGTTCACGTTTCGTCTCATCCGGATGCGCACCATTCGGGATAAGCTCATTTTTCCCGAGGACTGTCCGCAGCCGCCCCGGCCGGATTGGCCGGGCTGTGAATTGCAGCATCTGCATTACACCTATGATCCTGTCGGTAATATCATGTCCATACGGGACGATGCGCAGCAGGCCCTCTTTTTCCTTAACCGGAGAGTGGAGCCGACCTCCCGTTACACATATGACGCTTTAAACCGGTTGGTTGAAGCGGCGGGGAGAGAGCATCTCGGGCAGATTGGAGGTTCGCCTGCCGGTCCGACCGCTCCGGATGCTTTGAGCGAATTTCATTCCCGGCATGCCCATCCTTCCGATGGAAATGCGATGGGAACCTATATCGAACGGTATGTGTACGATGCTGTCGGCAATCTGCTCAGCATGCAGCATCGCGGCAGTGATCTGGTGCACTCGGGATGGACCCGGAGTTTTACTTATCAGGAGCAGAGTCTCCTGCAGGAAGACAAAGTAAGCAACCGGCTGAGCAGCACGGCTACCACTGCGTTAGCGGAGCTTTACAAGTACGAAGGGTCGGCCGGATTGCGCGGGAATATGACCTCCATGCCCCATTTGCCCTTCATGCGGTGGAACGAGCTGGATCAGCTTCGGGCGACATCAAGGCAGGCGGTATCAGAGGATAGCGGTGCCACGCCCGAAATCACGTGGTATACGTACGATGCCGGCGGTCAGCGGGTGCGGAAGGTAACGGAACGGTATGCCGCTCCCGGGGCTCAGGCAACCCGGTGGAAGGAGCGCATTTACCTGGGTCCTTTTGAAATTTACCGTGAATTCGCGGGGGATGGGCGCACGATCGAGTTTGAGCGAGAATCCCTGCATATCATGGACGGCAAACAGCGAATGGCCTTGGTCGAAACGCGCACGGAAGGTCTGGAGGATCTGCCCGCCCGGCTTATCCGTTACCAAATCGGCAATCATCTCGGCTCCGCCCATCTGGAGCTGGATCATACGGGGCAGATCATCAGCTATGAAGAGTTTACGCCCTACGGAAGCACATCCTTTCAGTCGGTCCGAAATCAGAACGAGGCGCCCAAGCGGTATCGGTATACCGGCAAAGAACGGGACGAAGAGAGCGGGCTACACTATCACGGATCAAGATATTATGCACCTTGGCTGACGCGCTGGATTAGCTGCGACCCGAAGCTGTTGATTGACGGGCCTAATTTGTACCAGTATGTATCATCCAATCCAGTCAAGCTGATCGATCCGAACGGAACCAACGAGCTGCAGCCGCCAAATGTGAACATCGGGTTTCTGGGCGATCCGATCAATCAGAAGATGGGGGATTTATGGAGCAAGGCCGTAAGCGAGGTGCTCGGAAAGGAGTTCCAGGGAAAAGCCCCGAACGAACTGATGAAGCTGTTCCGCGACAAAGTGGAGCATTTGAAAAATACGAAAGGTATGGGCTCCAACCGGCAGCAGGGAACAGCGATCAATTACGCGAGGGAAACCTACTCCAAGGTTCGAACCGTCTTCGGCAAGCTGGCGAAAGAAGCCGGGACCTCAATGGATGGCGTTCAGCTTCACCATTTTGGAGGAGGTTTGGCAGAAATGCCTCATGATGCTCTGGATGCAAGCGGATTGATTATGACGACGGGCCAGGCAGGAGTGAAAGGCACCGGTCATCACCGTTTGCATGAGATGGAGGCTATGTTTACGGAGACATGGAAAAGAATGATGCAAAACAAAGGCTTGGCCGCCAAAATGGGCTCAGCCATCGAGAAAGGGGCCGACGCTTTGAAGCCCGTAGCGGGGCTTGCAGCCAAGACCGGAAGTGTACTTAAAAAAGGTGCCGAGGCGCTCGAACCGCTGGCAAAAGTCGCTTCAAAAGCAGGCAAAGTGATGCCTGTCGTCGCCGCAGCGTTGGTTGCCGGTGACGCCTACGCAGCCACTACAGCCCAAACGGGCAGCGAGCGATTCCAAAAGAGTGCCGATACCGTGGCCGGTCTGGCCGGATTTGCCGGACCTGTCGGCATGGCCTTCTCGGCAGGCTACGGTGCAGGCGGGTTGATCAACGACGGACTGCAAGCGGTTGGCGCGGATCTCTCCAAGGGATTGACCGCCATTGACGAGACAGCTTCCAAGCTGTGGAGCGATCCGTCCAAACCCGCCCACACGCAGACCATCGGATGGAAGATGGCGGAGTTATTTGAATAGAGGAGTAACATTTGATTAGAGGAGTAACATTTGATTAGAGGAGTATCGCCATGAACCAAAGAAATCCGCGCTGAGCGCGGATTTTTTTTGAAAGATAAGAATTTACAGTTTCACGGTCGTACATGTCCTAATAGAGAAGGGTGGAAGTTTAATTAACTCATCGATCGTTTCGTTTCCACATAAAGCACCTGGATAAATTTTTTCGTGTTGATCCGCACCTGGGATTGGGAAGGTTCTACCTCATTTTGCAGTTCCAGCATCCGTTTGCGGATTTCAGTGAAATCGAAAAATTTCGAAGCATAATTCTCGAATTTTGGATGCGAGTAATCGGTTAAGCCGAGAGAAGCCACATGAGTAAGCGTTTGAAAAATGGCCCGGCGAACCCGCTGCTCCGAGGCTTTGATTTCCTTGTTCAGCTCAGCGGGGGATGCTCGGTGACCAAGTTTTTTTGCGGCGATGCTTGTAAAAATATCTTTAAGTGAAGGAAACGTAAAGGAAGTCTCACCCGTTTCCGAATCGAGCTGATACAGAACCTCCAGCATCTCTAACACGTCTTTGCTTCCCGCTTCCCCGATCATTCCGAGTTCTGACAGCATAAAATGGCCGGATGTCACGATCTTGTTCTCTGCGTCCGCTGTCCGTTGGATCTTTGGCGAACTTACGATCTGCAATCCTTGAATCGTTCTCTGGATATCGCTCATCGACTTTTGCAACCGCAGATGGTCCATTACTTTACGTATGATCTCCAGAATCTCCAGACGATTAATCGGTTTGGTGATATAATACTGGACCCCAAGCGAGTAGGCTTCCCCAATCATATCCTTTGATTCAATTTGCGAGAGCATAATGATTTTGCCGCTGAAATCCTGCCCAATTGCCCGAACCGTCTGGATTCCATCCCGAATCGGCATCAATAGATCAATCATCAGAATATCGACTTTCTTCAGTTCAAGCAGATCATGACTTAGATTCGAGCCGTCTTCCAGTTCGCCGACAACTTCACCAAGACCGAAGTCTTCAATGATGTCAGCCAACATGGAACGAACTCCCTCATCGTCATCTACGATAAAAAATCGCATGCTGTCATCCTTTCTGGGTTAACGGATCGATCGGAAGCAGCAGAGTAAATACCGTTTCTCCGGTTTCCGGGTCATCCTGCAATTCAATATCCCCCTGAAGCTCCGTGACGACCTCCCGAATATAGTACAGTCCCATTCCAGTAGAGGGTTTTCCCGAAATATCATACTTTGACGTGTATCCCGGTGTAAAGACCCGCTTTTTTTTCTTATCTGGAATGCCCGGCCCGTTATCGCGGACCTGAATTTCAATCTTATCGTCTGTACGGCGGGCTGAAATGGCAATGGCCCCTTCCCTGGAAATGGCTTCTACCGCATTGGCCGCCAGGTTGTTCATTAAAGATAACAGGGTGTACACATGCAGGGGAGGAAACGTATCATTCACCTTGATGTTAAATTGAATCGTTTTGCCTAAAGCTGCCGCGTATTTGTCATTCGTCCGGACAATGAGCCGCGTGATATCCGCAAGATCCATATAGTCCGCCGTTCCTTCGTCTGCGATCAGCTCGGAAAGTCCGGCGTAGATTCGCTGGTTGTCTTTTTTGATTTCATGGACCTGTCCCGAGAGGCTGAGCGCTTTCCGCGCTAAAGGGCCCAGCTCATCCAGAGAATGAACTTGCTGCAGTTGACGGTACAATTCATAGCCATCTCTAGTAATATCTTCCGCGAATTGCATCGTTTTTCTAAGCTGGACTGACTCTTCATATAAATTCGACACGAGCAGAAGAATACGTTCCTTTTCTTTGCGTTGCTGCTCTTCGCCCAAAACGGACTGGCGCAACTGAATGAGATTGAAGAAGCCGAGCACAAAAAAACTGCGAATGACCGCGATGACCAGCAGCTTGCCCAATACCGCTAAATTGATCTGGCCCATTTCATTAGTGTGCCGAACGGCGAACTCAACCAGATTGGCAAAGATTTCGGTAAAGATGCTTAGAACCCCGACCCGTACCGGCCGGTAAGGAACCTGGTTTAACCGTAGGAGCTGGAATAATGCCGCATACGCCAGGTAATAAAAGAACGCCGGAAAATGCTTCAGATACAGCGTTTCGAACGAAACATCCCCTGGAATCAAGGAATCCAACAAGACGCGGAAGGCGACAACGGCAATGCCGACCAGGAATCCGGATAAGGCAGGAGGGATTCTTTGAAGCCATAACAGGAAAAAGAAAAATATGGGAATCCCCAGGCTTACCCGAAATTCATCATGAAAAGGAAAGAATTTTAGCTCCCCGGCGAGGGGAACTACAATCAGCATAAGGACAAATGCAGCGATATTGGTTTTCAATACGAAACACTTCCAAATCTGAAAAAATGATATTTATTAGGATGGTTCATATTGTAGCATCAAATGGGCTGCTTTTATGCAATTATTAAAGATGTCAGTTTAAATTACATCATTTTATTTTGTTATTGTCCATTTTTGTAGATTTAAGTAGATACAAGTTTATGATGTGAATATCAATGTGACCTATAATAACATCTTGACGAATTGAGGAGTGTGATTCAATGAAAAGAATAGGACTTGCTTGGCAAATACTGATCGGGCTTGCATTAGGGATTACGGCAGGCGCATTGTTTTACGGAAATCCATCCATTGAAAAGTTTCTAATGCCTATTGGCGATATCTTTATCCGGCTGATCAAAATGATCGTCATTCCCATCGTCGTGTCTTCGCTTATTGTCGGCGTGGCGGGAACCGGGAGTGTTAAGCAGCTCGGCAAATTGGGCGGAAAAACGATCCTCTATTTTGAAATTGTGACGACTGTTGCCATCATCGTCGGACTGGCCGCAGCCAATCTGCTGCATCCGGGTTCGGGGGTGGATATGTCTCATCTGGCCAAAAGCGATGTTCATAAATACATGAATTCCGCGGAAGCAGTGAGCAGCCACAGCTTTGCCGACACCTTTGTCAACATCGTTCCAAGCAATATTGTCGATGCTCTCGCGAGAGGGGATATGTTGGCGATCATCTTTTTCTCAGTTATGTTTGGTCTTGGCGTTGCTGCCATTGGAGATAAAGGCAAGCCGGTGCTCCAGTTTTTCCATGGGGTCATGGAGGCCATGTTCCAACTCACGAATCAAATTATGAAATTCGCTCCGTTTGGCGTGTTTGCGCTGATCGGCGTAACCGTTTCGAAATTCGGGATCGCTTCTCTTATCCCGCTGGGTAAGCTTGTATTCGCTGTCTACTTATCCATGGCGTTCTTCATCATCGTGGTGCTCGGCATCATCGCCAAACTGTGCGGGACAAGCATTTTTACCATCATCAAGCTGCTTAAGGATGAGCTGATTCTTGCCTATTCCACTGCAAGTTCCGAGACCGTAATGCCCAAAATCATCGAGAAAATGGAAAAGTTCGGTTGTCCCAAAGCGATTACCTCTTTCGTCGTTCCCACCGGCTATTCGTTTAATCTGGACGGGTCTACGTTGTATCAGGCTCTTGCGGCTCTGTTCATTGCGCAAATGTACGGAATAGACATGCCGCTGAGCGCCCAAATCACTTTGATGCTAGTATTAATGGTCACTTCCAAGGGGATCGCAGGCGTACCGGGCGTCTCGTTTGTGGTTCTCCTTGCAACGCTTGGTTCGGTCGGGATTCCGCCGGAAGGACTGGCCTTTATTGCCGGTATCGACCGGATTATGGATATGGCGCGGACCGTCGTTAATGTGCTGGGCAATAGCTTGGCCACCGTGGCCATTTCCAAATGGGAAGGTAAATTTGACGCCGAGAAAGCGAAGAAATATTTGAAGTCCAGACAATCCGCCCAAGACGCCGCCTAAATTGAAGGAGGTAAAGGAGAACCGTGATGAGTACACAAATCCTTGAGAAAACGAGAGAACCCCAAGAAGGCGTACTTCAAAGAACACAGCAAGTCATTCAGCAGGCCCTTCAAATCATGGGCTGCGATGAATCTTGTTACGATCTATTAAAGGAGCCCCTTCGAATATTAACGGTTCGCATTCCTGTCAAAATGGATAACGGGCAGATTAAAGTGTTTACCGGGTATCGCGCTCAGCATAATGATGCGGTCGGCCCGACCAAAGGCGGTGTCCGGTTTCATCCCGACGTCACGGAAGAGGAAGTCAAAGCGCTCTCCATGTGGATGAGCATGAAATGCGGCATCACCAATCTGCCGTACGGTGGCGGCAAAGGCGGTGTGAGGTGCGATCCGCGGTCGATGTCTCCCCGGGAGCTCGAGATGTTAAGCCGCGGGTATGTGCGAGCAGTCAGCCAGATTGTCGGTCCGACGAAAGATATCCCGGCTCCTGACGTCTATACCAATTCTCAAGTGATGGCCTGGATGATGGATGAATACAGCAGGATTCGTGAATTCGACTCTCCCGGCTTCATTACCGGCAAGCCTCTGGTACTCGGTGGATCGCAAGGAAGAGAATCGTCGACAGCACTTGGTGTAACCATCGTTCTTAAGGAAGCTTGCAAAGTTCTCGGAATCGAGGTTAAACATTCGAAGGTGATCATCCAGGGATTTGGAAACGCAGGCAGCTTCCTGGCCAAATTTCTGTATGATGCCGGGGCAACAATTGTCGGAATTTCCGATGCTTATGGAGCCTTGTACGATCCGAATGGACTGGATATTGATGATTTGCTGGACAAACGGGACTCCTTTGGAACGGTTACACATTTATTCCAAAGCCGGATCACCAATGAAGAATTATTGGTTCAGTCATGTGATATTTTAATTCCTGCCGCAATTGAGAATCAGATTACCGAAACCAACGCGGAACATATCCAGGCAAAAATCGTCATCGAGGCGGCGAATGGGCCGACAACGGCGCATGCCACGAAAGTGCTGAGCGATAGAGGGATTTTGATCGTTCCGGACGTTTTGGCGAGTGCGGGAGGAGTCGTCGTATCCTATTTTGAGTGGGTACAGAACAATCAGGGGTACTATTGGGAGGAGGAAGAGATCATCCACAAGCTGCAGAACATTCTGATTTCCTCATTCTATTCGATTTACGAGACTTCGCGGAAAGAGAAGGTCGATATGAGATTGGCTGCTTATATCGTCGGGTTGAAGAAAATGGTGGATGCGGCGAAATGGAGAGGGTGGATATAAACAGCGGAATTCATCGGTTAAAATGGAGGCTGCCCACGCTAAAAATCGGGCTGCGGACACTTAAAACGGCGGTAGGCGTCAGCCTGTCCGTCATGGTGTCCCAACTGCTGCACCTGCAGTATTTTTCTTCGTCCGGCATCCTTACGCTTTTGTGCATTCAGAAATCGCGCCGCAAATCCATACAAGCGGCGGTAAGCCGTTTTTTCGCTTGTATACTTGGCATGTTTTTCGCGACCGGCGTCTTTTTCATCTTTGGTTATTTTCCCTATTCGTTTCTGATTCTAATGCTGATCTTTATCCCGTTATGCGTTCGGCTTCGGATTCAGGAGGGGATTGCCAGCAGCTCAGTCATTGTGATGCATGTCTATATGCATAAGGAAGCATCGCTTGCGTTTTTTGCCAACGAGTTTCTCGTCATTCTGGTAGGCCTCGGTACAGCGCTGATCATCAACGCGTATATGCCGAACATCGAGCGGCAGCTGAATCGCTGCAAGGACGAGGTCGAGCTGCTGTTCCAGGCTCAATTGCAGGAAATCGCCGCTTATTTGAAGGATGGAAATAGACCTTGTGATGTCAAGGCCATGCAGCGGCTTTCGGAAGTGTTCAAGAGGGCTAAGTCGCTGGTGCTGCTCTATAACGAGAACCATATTCTTGGCAAGGACGAACTCTATTCTCCCTATTTTGAGAAGCGAGAACAGCAGTATGACGCGCTTGCCCGGATGATGCCTTACGTATCCCGGATTACCGTTCAGATGGAGCAGCGGGAGAGAATCGGCGAATTCCTGCTCACTCTGAGCAATAGTCTCCGCCAGTCCGGATGGAGTCCGGGTCTACATGAGGATTTATGTAAAATAAGACAGTATCACAAGCTTCTCCCCATGCCGGAGTCCCGCAAGGAATTTGAAGACCGTGCAAGCTTGTTCGTCGTCGCCAATGAATTGGAGCTTTTACTAAAAGCTATTTAGCAATATATAGAGGCATGTTTGTGTCCCGGTTCCCCCGGCATAAACATGCCTTTTTATTTTGGTAACCAAAAAATTTTTTTCCCGTATTTAAAAGTATGACCATGCGCCGATTTAACTAAATAGAAGCAGAGGAATGTAACCTTATGAGTGTTGAATTTACAAATTATTCCGATACAAGGTATCGGCTCGCTGAGCAGAAGGCTGCTCAGTATTTTTCATCTCTACACGGGCAGGTGAAGGAGAAGACGTATGTCCCTGTCCTGACCGAAGACATTGAAGTCTGGAAACGAAAACATGTGCGTCATCGTTCCTGGTGGACCTATTTTTCTCGCGGAAAGCAAAAGCCGGACACCCGGGATTATCACCGCTATATCGGTTGGCTGAATTATACGGGCAAACTCGACGATTATCTGGATCGCAGCGTATCCTACATTTACATGAGAGATCTTGGCAAAGCCATGGATTCTCCCGGCACGAAGGCCCGGATTCGTCAGGTGGTTACCGGCATCAAAACCCATTTGCTTCATTCCACCGGAACAAACCGGGAAGAACAGCCCGATTTTCTGAGCCTGGCCGGATTTTACCGATGGGCACAGAAGGAAGGCGTTGAGACCGCCGCGATTTGGGTGATCGACAAGCTGGGGAATGTCTCTGTCCATATTCCGAAAGAGCTGAATGCCGAGCAAGCCCAGCGTAAACTGATCAAGATTATTCTCGGGGTTGTTCTGCATGTGATAGAAGAAATGGGGGAGGAGACGCCGCCTGCGGAACGTTCAAGGAGACTGGATGAAGCCATCCGGCTAGGGTATTCCTACGGTCTGACCTATCCTTTTATTGACGATCTGCTCGATTCCCAGCTCTTGACCGCCGGAGAGAAAGAACGGTATTCCCGGATGATCCGAACCGCGCTTCTCACCGGAATCGTGCCGGAGCTTGGCGGGTGGACCGGCGAAAATGTTGAATTCATTCGATACGTCCATTCCGAGCTCCGGGATGCTTTTGAATATATTAAGGGCCTTCAGCGACCGGAGACCGTAAGCACGTTTTTTGAGCAGTCGTATGTGTTCTTTCAATCTCAGGATATCGACCGCGATAAGGACCTGAACTGCGCCAATTACACCAATGAAGAGCTGTATATCCCCGTCATCTTAAAATCCGCATCCTCCCGGCTGATCGTCCGTTCCGTAATCCATGCTGAAGTGGATGAAGGCTTTGATCATCGCACGTTTTACTATGGTATCTACAACCAGCTGGCCGACGACTTTGCGGATATGTTCGACGATATGGAGGGCGGCGCGGTAACACCCTATACGTATTATTTAAAGTACCGTAACCAGCGCCAGGATCTGGTCAACCCTTACGAATTATACTGGACGGTCATCTGCCATCTGATTCATAACGTCTTCCGCTCTGACGCCAAGACCCGTGAGGTGATCCTGGATCGTGCCATCAATGGCCTGAAACGCTGCAAAGAACGCTTGGGCGATGACAAGTATAACGAAATCATGGACATATTTGCTTCCGGCAATCTCGAATTCCATCATCTCGTGGGTCAGATGGTCCGAAAGGCTGAGGACGTGGATTTCTTCGATAAGCTGCTGCGGGATCAGATGAATGCCTTTTTGAAAAAAGACCGGCAGGAAAAGGAAGATTTTCAGGCTACAGTTAGGACAGTCCGCGATCAGATCAACAGTCTGCTGCCCATAGGGCAGAATAACGAGACTCAGCCGATGAAAGATACGCTCACCGATGCTGCGAATTACAGTCTTGAAGGGGACGGGAAGCGATTGCGTCCGATTTTGACCTGGGTTATGGGCGTTAACGAATATGGACTGAACCCTTCGGCCATCGCGCCCCTGCTGAGATCGCTTGAATACATGCATACCGCATCCCTGATCTTCGACGATCTGCCGTCCCAGGATAATGCGTCAACCCGCAGAGGACGTTCAACCCTGCATGAGGTGTATGACAGCGCAACAGCGGAATTAACCGGCCTGTTTCTGATTCAGAGGGCGATCAAAGAACAAGCGTCGCTTGACCGGTTCGATGCGAAGGCCGTGCTTGCCTTGATGCATTATTCGGCGGGGAAGGCGGAAGAAATCTGCAGGGGACAGGCGATGGATCTGCAATCCAAAGGCAAAGCATTGACGCTTGCAGAATTGAACATGCTGTGTTTTTACAAAACCGGAGCTGCCTTTGAAGCCTCGCTGGTGATGCCGGCTATTCTTGCTCAAGTGGAAGATGATGAAATCGCGGGTTTGAAGAAGTTCGCGTATCATGCGGGTATTGCCTTTCAAATTAAGGATGATTTGCTTGATGTGGAAGGCGACCGGCAAGTACTCGGCAAACCTACCCGCAAGGATTTGGATAACAACAGTTCGACCTTTGTATCCGTCCTCGGACTGGATGGCGCCAGAAAAGAGATGTGGGAGCACTACTGCTTGGCGGTTGAAGCTTTGAGAGAGGTGCCCCGGAATACCGATTTTCTGAAGCATTTGCTGGATTATTTGGTGAACCGGGACCGTTAAAATCAAATAATAGATGAAGCTGGACAGGATGCTACTCCAAAGCGGGTAGTTCCTGTCCTTTTTATCATGGAGGCCATATACGTATGAGGTGAGACTAGAGGATAATATTTATCTTCAACGGGGATTGACCTGAGAAACATTCTCAAGTAAACTGAAGCGAGATCGGTAATAATAATCATTCTCAATATGAAAATATTAATGAAAGGAGGCTAACCGTTGCGTAAATTAAGAATAATAACGTTGTTAATTCCGCTTCTAATTGTCCTGGTATTCCTGCCAAAGCAAGTGGCTGCTGCGAGTCAAGGCGTGGAAAATATGAAGCAAGCCAAGAATAAAATTGCTCAAGCGATAGATTTAGCCAAACAGGATCTAAGCAAAGCGAAGCCAGTCTACGAGCAATTTCACGATCAATGGATGGACGAAGAGGACAGTGTTAAATCAGACTCCTTGGCCGCCTATAAAGACATCGAGACTCAAATGGGTCAAGTTGAATATGAGCTGTTGGTAAATAAGCAAGATGAAGCCATCACGGCACTGGTGAGCTTGCAGCAAGTGCTCGACAAGTACACAAACGGTCAATTTGCAAATGTCGAAAATGTAAAGGAAGCGGATATCACGCTTGCCGGATTCGTAAGCCTCCTGGAGCAAACTAAAAATGCTGTTCAACAGCAAGACCAGGTTTCATCGCTTAACGCGATAAGCAAGGTACGGGAGAGTTGGCTAAGTGTGGAGGGGAACGTGGTCGCCCAGTCTTCAACGGTTTACAGTAATACAGAGCGTGATATGGTTGTCGCAAACGCAATGATTACTGATCATAAGTATGAAGATGCAGCAAGTCTTTTGACTGATATGATTACATACCTTACCCCTCTCTCACAAAAATCAACCTATACACTTTGGGATGCGGCAATGATTCCAATCCGTGAGGGGCTGGAGGCTCTGCTTGTGGTTGGTGCTCTTCTTGCCTATGTGAAAAAATCGAAAGATCAAAAAGGCAAGTTGTGGATTTGGGTTGGCGTTATGGTTGGGCTTATTGTCAGTGCGGCGCTTGCCGTTATTGTCAAATATGTATTTTCTTCCGGGGCATTTGGAAATAACAACTTCCTGATTGGAGGGTGGACCGGCGTATTTGCGGCTGTAATGCTGCTTTATATGAGTTACTGGCTGCATAGTAAATCAAATTTAGAGCAGTGGAATACGTATATCCAGGAAAAAACGCAAACGGCGTTAAGCACCGGTAATATCGTATCTCTTGGTATCCTGACCTTTCTGGCGGTGTTCCGCGAGGGAACCGAAACGGTTCTATTCATTATTGGCATGGCTAATCAAATCAGCGCTCAGCAGCTTTTACTCGGGATAATGGTTGGGTTCGGTGTCCTAGGTGTTGTCGCCTTTATCATGCTGTATATCGGTGCAAAGCTTCCGATCCGGCCATTCTTCCTTACTTCAAGCTTAATCGTTCTTTATCTCTGCATAAAATTTGCCGGTCTAGGCATCAATAGTCTGCAGCTAGCGGGTGCGATCCCGACGACAAATAGTTCGGTGCTTCCCAGCATTAGGTTCCTTGCTTTCTTCCCTTCCTGGGAGAGTGCAATTCCGCAAATCCTGATCATTGCCGTGGCCATCATTGTCGTGGTAAGGGGCAAAATAAAAAGTTCAACTCGTACAGCCAATACTTAATATCATCCGGGGGTCGTAAAAATGAAGAAGCAAGTTGTGTTTTCCGTTGTTGCATTAACTGTATGTGCTACAGTTCTCTCCGCCTGCGGCACAAAATCAAACGAGGAGGGAGTCTCCTCGGCACAAGAAAAATCAGCAACCGAGGTATCGGTGAAAGATGGGACGGCGGAACTGCTTTCGACTGCAAAACAATTGAAAGAGGCCGCTGATAGCGGCGATCAAGTGAAAATAAAAGAAGTGGGACCTGAGCTTGAAGAAGTATGGGCCACATTTGAGGATGGGGTAAAACCGAAATACCCGGACTTCTATGACCAAATAGAGAAAAGTCTTAACCCGGCTGTTGCCGCAACAAAAGCAGCGACGATTGATAAAGAAGCGGTATTGAAAATTGATGAACAACTTATTCAAACGCTGTTTGAACTTTCCGCCAAGCTGATTCCTGCAGAAGAGGTCAAAGCCGGTGCAAACCAAATGCTGACGACTACCGGACAAATTAAAAATGAAATAGCGGCTGGCAATGATGCTAAAGTGAAAGAACTTGCTCAAACCTTAGAAGATACCTGGAAAACGTTTGAAGATGGCGTACCGCCGCATAGTACCGAGCTTTATGAAGCGATTGAAGAGAGTCTGAATCCGGAAGTCGCCGGCTCGCAAAAGAGTCCAATCGATAAACAGGTCCTGACTGGGCTTAACGATCAGTTGACAAAAGCTTTGAGCGAGCTGGTTCAACATTTGAATTAATAGTGTTGAAATTAAAAAATGGTTATGGTAATATACACCTAATTTAATGAATGGAGCTGAAAAGGATAATGTAATAACTTTCTTGCTTAAGAATGGAAAACAATCAAGCGAACTTTTTTCGCGTGTTTTTATTCTTTATTTATGCAAGAAAGTTACCAGACCTTTTCAGCTCGGACGATATCCCTTTTCCTGACCCGTAACGGGCTGGATTTGCTGTATCTATTTGAGCTGCGAGAAAGGTACTTTCTTGCAGCTTTTTCTATTTTTTTTGGATACAGGGGGATGATTCCATGTCATTAATTAATGTTACGAACCTGACGTTTGCCTATGATGGCAGCTACGATAACCTATTCGAGAACGTAAGCTTTCAAATCGATACCGATTGGAAACTGGGCTTTACGGGAAGAAACGGGAGAGGGAAGACCACTTTTCTGAACCTGCTGCTCGGTAAATATGAGTATAGCGGAACCATTTCGGCGAATGTTAATTTTGAATATTTTCCGTTCCAAGTCGAGAACAAGGAGAATCTTACCTATGATGTCATTGAGGAGATTGTTCCGGACTATCTTCACTGGAAATTACAGCGTGAGCTTTCATTGCTGAACGTATCGGAGGATGTGCTGTACCGGCCGTTTGATTCACTGTCGAACGGAGAACAGACGAAGGTGCTGCTGGCTGCACTATTTTTGAAGGAGCACAGCTTTCTGTTAATTGATGAACCTACGAACCACCTGGACATGGACGCAAGAAGGATTGTCAGTGATTATCTGAGCAGCAAAAGCGGGTTTATTCTGGTGTCTCACGACCGGTCGTTCCTGGATAACAGCGTGGACCACATTCTTGCCATCAACAAGACCAACATTGAAATTCATAAGGGCAATTTCTCGGACTGGTGGGAAAATAAACAAAGACAGGATCGCTTCGAGCTAGCAGAGAACGACAAGCTGCGAAAAGATATTAAACGCTTATCGGATTCGGCCAAACGAACGGGCGGCTGGTCCGACGAGGTTGAAAAAACGAAAAACGGCACAAGAAATTCCGGTTCCAAGGTAGATAAAGGGTACATCGGCCACAAGGCTGCCAAAATGATGAAACGCTCCAAAACGATGGAGCACAGACAGCAATCGGCGCTGGAGGAGAAGTCCAAGCTTCTTAAAAATGTGGAAAGCTCTGACAGCCTGAAGATGTCACAGCTTGTCTATCATAAAAGCCGGCTTGTCGAGCTTGACAAGGTATCGATATACTACGGCGAGAAGCGGGTATGCCAGGATATTAGTTTTACGATTGAGCAGGGTGAACGAATCGCGCTTTCAGGGAAGAACGGCTCCGGAAAATCCAGCCTTCTCAAACTGATTTGTGGCGAGGAACTAAGCTATACGGGTACGTTCCGAAAGGGAAGCCAGCTTAAAATATCCTATGTTTCACAGGATACCTCCCATTTACAGGGTGATTTATCGGATTACGCCAGAACCCACGGGATTGATGAAAGCCTGTTTAAATCGATTTTAAGAAAGCTTGATTTTTCGAGAAATCAGTTTGAAAAGGATATATCCGCATACAGCGGCGGCCAAAAGAAGAAGGTGCTCATTGCCAAAAGTCTTTGCGAACACGCTCATTTGCATATTTGGGACGAACCGCTGAATTTCATTGATGTGATCTCCCGCATGCAAATTGAAGAGCTGCTGCTTGAACATTCGCCGACCCTTCTTTTTGTGGAGCATGACCGGGAATTTTGCAACAATATTGCCACAAAAGTGATTGAGCTGTAACGTCATTCTACGCTCATGGATTGCGCGCCGCAGCGCCAAGTGATATTTTGTTAAAAACCATACTTGGTAATGGAGGCGAATGATGTGATCAATAAAGAGGAGTTAGACCGCTACTATACCCTTTCCGGCAATCGAAAGATGCTGTCCCGGCAGTTCGAAGAGGCTCTTCCGAGGTTTCATTCGCATGCGGAGGGCAGGGAATATCTGAAATCGCTGTTTGGCGAAGATTTGGTATACCTGGGATCGCAAGAAGACGAAGACGACGATCAAATCGTATACTGTTACACCATTGTCCATGACCGCTCCAGTTGGGAAGAGGGCAGGCGGAAGATGAAAGAGACCGGATATGCGAGTGGATCGGACTTCCTTCATTCGTCCCAGGATATTCAGATCTATGAGAACGGGCGGATTTGGCTGGTTTATTAAAAAAGGAAGAACCCTACGAACACTATCGCGTCCAGAATTTCCCTTGGCAGACCGCGCTCCCTGGTACAAACATGTCAACGTTACTGCCCACGAGCAGGGCGTAAACTTTATCCCTTGGGAAATTCCGGACAAATGGGTCGAGGATCTGCGCCGAACTTTCCGCGGACGAAGGTGAGGTTTCCATATGAAGATTGGTATTGTTGGCGATTATAATCCGGGCTATCCTTCACAGCAGGCCACAAATGAAGCATTAACCCATTCCATTAAGAAAAATAAAGCCCCAATGGAGTATGACTGGATTCCAACAGCATCTATTCCTGAACAGCTAGATACGATCAAAAAGAACTATAAAGGTTTCTGGATCGCTCCGGGTGTTCCTGAATCTGTAAGCGGAGTATTACAAATTATTAATTATGCCCGTGAACATAACATTCCATTAATAGGAACTTGCGGCGGATTCCAAAATATAATCCTCGAGTATGCTAAAAACAAATTAAGGATAGATGATGCTGATCATGAAGAACGAAACCCGAATGCTTCTAGTCTGGTGATCAGTAAACTTACTTGTTCATTGGTTGGTCAAAAAGGGGAAATCCATATCAAGAGTCCTTCAATGGTTTCTAACATGTATCAAAAACAAACGGTAATCGAACAATTCAGATGCAGTTACGGGCTAAACCCGGAATATGAAGCACCGATTCATGAAGCGGGATTAAGCATTGTAGGCACTGATATTGAAGGAAGGCCAAGAATTGTCGAACTACAAGGACATCCATTCTTTATCGGAACGCTATTTGTTCCCCAATTGAGTTCCACAGAAGAGAATCCGCATTGTCTGATCGATTCATTCATTCGGTTATTTCATTCCGGAAGGTGAAGGAGGAAATAAATAATGATTATAGGAACGACCCCATGCTGACCACTGTAAACCGGATGTTTGACCGAATTATGCCATGGATTACCCCCACGAGTTTGATTGCCGGTATGCTGTTCACCGTTTGGTTAAAGCCTTACGGTTATTTATCCACCTGGTTGTTTGCTTTTATGACGCTGGCTGGAAGTTTGGGGACAAGCTCCAGAGATTTCGTCCGGGTGTTCCGGCGACCGGCGCCGATATTGTGCGCTCTGATTCTACTACATTTTGTAATGCCGCTTGTTGCGTGGTTGTTTGGGATGACTTTCTTTGGCGGGGATGCTGAGACGATTACCGGCCTGGTGCTTGGAACCGCCATTCCGACAGGCGTTACGACCTTATTCTGGGTAGCGCTCAAAGGCGGAGACGTGACCTTGACCATTGCGGTCATCCTGCTGGATACGCTACTTGCTCCGTTCGTCGTCCCAGGGATGCTGTCTCTCCTGTTTGCTTCGGAGTTGCATATCGATGCGCTGGGGATGGTATGGAAGCTCCTGCTCATGATCGTGTTTCCGTCGCTGCTTGGCATGTTCATCAATCATGTGACCCGGGGAGAGGCAGAGCGGGTATGGAAGCCCCGGCTCGCACCATTTTCCAAGATCGCACTCGGGGGAGTTGTTGCGCTGAACGGGGCATTCGTTGCTCCGTTCTTCATTCATTTTGAATGGAAGCTTGCCTTGATTCTTGCCACAGTGATCCTTCTTACACTCATCGCCTACCTATTCGGATACTCGACAGGCCGATGGGGATGGAGGAAGGAAGCCGGGGTCACGATTTCACTGACTTATACGGTTGGAATGCGAAACATAAGCGCTGGAGCGGTAATTGCGACTACGTTCCTGCCGGCAGCCGCGGCGCTGCCCGTTTGTATAGCCATGCTTGTTCAACAATTGATGGCATCCATGGTAAGCAGCGTGCTAAACAAATTAACAGATATTAAGCTGATCGCCACCGATAGGTACCCGTTGAAAAAAGTAAAGTAACGTTCAAATGAATAAATAATATATTTTGCGTCGACGGAACAGACTTAAAGTGTTAAAATATTCTATAATTTTACTTAACCCGGAAGCATTTCTTGTTTTAATTGCCGCTGGCGCTTTAATCTGCTTAGCCGTATTGAGAGGGGGACAAATGATGATTGAGCTTGCACGCGAGGATTATTACAAAGCGCTGCCGCTGCTTGACCAAGTGAAAATCAACACAATGTTTGCCGGAGTGGTACTGAGGCAACATATTCCAGGCCATGTCTATGTAGATTCCCGGGAGAATCCCCGTGCATTTTATGTAGCTCATCCCTATAGAATGTCACTGTTGTTCGGTGATTCGGGAGATGATTCATTCACTCACGGACTATATGATTACATAACGAATCAATCAGCAGCAAGGCAGCAGATGGAATGGCTGCAGGCCGATCCGGCCGGAGAATGGAGCAGGGTCATTGATTCGATGCTGACCTCCCATAACGACAGTCTTGAGAATCGCGGTTTGTCGCCCGAAGATTTGGAAATGAAAAAGATTCAAAGAAACACCAGAGTCAACTTCAGCTTTGACCGTGACGCCTACCTGAATGCGAAGCGGGACTTTCAAAAGCACGAAGAGCCAGTAGTCAGTCTGACCAAAGAATTGTTTTTTGCCCAAAGCGGCTCGGTAGTTCCTCGTTATTTCTGGCGGGATGCCGAGCATTTTGCCGAGAAGGGTGTAGGTTATTCCTTGTTGTCGGAGGGAGAAGTCGCTTCTTCCTCATTCTCAGCCTTCCTGACAGCCAGTCAGCTTGAGATTGGAATCGAGACGGCAGATACCCACCGGGGAAAAGGATATGCCACCTCCGTATGCTCTGCGCTAATCGACTATTGTCTGGAGCGTAATCTGGAGCCGGTATGGGCCTGCCGACTGGAAAACAAAGGGTCGTACAATTTGGCGCAAAAGCTGGGTTTTCGGCCGTCGGTCACTTTGCCTTATTATCGTCTGCCTGTATAATACTGAACCAAACAGAAGTTAAGCTAACTTAAGAAGCTTCCAGAACGAATTTTCTGGATACGTCATCTTTGACCAGAACGTCGAATGTCATTGACGATTATGCGGACACGGTGGGAGCAATGAGAAGCTTCGCCATAGAAGTGAACAAAAAACAGCCCGGTGATCCAGCCAAGCTCGCGCAGGCTTTCATCCGTCTGGCAAATGCCGAACAGCCCCCGGTTCATCTGCCGCTCGGCAACGACACTCTGTCCCGTTACATTGAAAAAACAGCCAAGTTTCAAGAAGAAGTTGAAGCGTGGTACACCGTCATTACGGGAACAGATCACGACGACGTGGCACAATAATCATGACAAAAAGTGTGAATTCAAGCATTGCAATGATTATCAAGCCATGTTAAAGTAATTCAATGGTCAAAATGATTGAAATGTGGTGCTTTAAATGAATGAATCGGCTAACACAAAATCATATAAATTCCAAAGTCCTAAATCCTACGTGATTTAGGACTTTTTGTTTCCTTTGAGCAACAAATATGGCGCAGGGAATTTTTTATGCATATGGACAATCTAGTGGTGGAAGCACACGGGTAAGGCATGTTTTGGTGAATTATAATGGGGGGCTTCGTTATGACTACTCTGAGTCGATCAGCAAATATTATAGCAATCTGGATCAGTTTAATTAGTAATTTATTATTAACGGGTATCAAAATCATTGTGGGCTTTTTATTTAACAGCCAGGTATTAATTGCCGATGGCGTACATAATGCAGGGGATGTTATCGCAACAATAGCTGCACTGGGTTCTGCGCAGGTTGCGAAGAAACCTAAAGACTCGGATCATCCATACGGGCACGGCCGTGCAGAGATCATCGGTTCCGCAATGGTAGCGATCATCATGTTATTTGCGGCTTTGTTCATTGCTTACCATTCCATTGAGTCGTTTTTACACCCTGCTGCTGAAGCAAGCTATATCGCGCTAATTGCTGCGGCCATTTCTCTGATTTGGAAGCAATGTCTGTACTTTTACTGCATTCATTTTGGAAAAAAAGAAAATAGCAAAAGTCTGATCGCGACTGCCTACGATCATTTAGCCGATGTGTATGCATCGATTGCGGCCGTTACAGGAATCGGAGCCGCGCTGATCGGCGAGAAATACAGCATTGGAATACTAAGCTATGGCGACGCGCTGGCCGGTATTTTAGTTGCATACTTTGTTATCAGGCTCGCATACCACATGGGCAAGGAAGCTGTGGATATCCTGATGGACAAATTGGTAGCGCCGGAAAAGCTTTTGCAATATGAGGAGCTTGTTTTTTCGGTGCCGGAGGTTATGCGTATTGATCGTATCCGGGCAAGAGAGCATGGAACCTACGTTATTATCGATATACGTGTCGGGATTCCCGCGCATCTTAGTGTTCAGGAAGGGCATGATATATCGCGCAAAATAAAACAAACAATTATGGAGCGGCATCAAAATGTGCAGGAAGTATTAATCCATATTAATCCGTGGTATGCGGAAGAAGACACCGATTTACTGGCAAAATAGCTTTCATTTTTCTTAATGCAATCTTAATGCTTACGCCCAAAGTCGTAATACGATGCTGATTTTGCGCATGCTATACTAACAACTAGAAGAAGATAGAATAAGGATTATCGGAAAGCGGGCTTGGAATGGAAGGCATACCGGCAGAAAAAAAACGGGGAAAGCTGAATATTTTCATCGGTTACGCACCGGGCGTCGGAAAAACCTATGCGATGCTCAGCGCCGGAAAAGAGGAACAAAAGGACGGGATTGACGTTGTCGCCGGATTCATTGAATCCCATGACAGACCCGATACGATGGCTCTCCTGGAAGGATTGGAGCTAATGCCACCATTGACAATTTCCGGCGCAGGAGCTGCGATAGAGGAATTCGATTTGGACCTGGCGCTTCAAAGAAAGCCGGATCTCATATTATTGGACGATCTGGGCCATACCAATGCCGCAGGATGCCGCCACAAAAAAAGATATCGGGATGTTGAAGAATTGCTGCGGGCGGGGATTCATGTCTATACAACGATTAATATTCAGCAGATTGAAAGCCTGACGGACATTGTCGCCTCGATTACCGGAATCTCCGTTCACGAACGCATTCCTGACAGTGTGTTTGACAGTGCGGACCAGGTAAAATTGGTCGATATCGAACCGGATGATCTGATCGATCGTCTTCATAAGGGGAAGATCTATCGTAATGATGAAGCAGAAGAAGCTCAGGCCCAATTATTCACCAGGGAAAAGCTGACCGCCCTTCGTGAAATTGCTCTACGCAGTACAGCAAGCCAGTTGAACCGTATCGCCATCCAGATCAGCGAACAGGCCAAGAGAGATGAATACAACACGAAAGACCATATTCTGGTCTGTCTCTCCTCGGCAGCTTCCAACAAAAAGGTGATTCGCACCGCGGCGAGAATGGCGGAAGCCTTTCACGGCCGGTTTACCGCTTTATTCGTGGAAACTCCGGAAACTATGGCGCTGGCCTCCAAAAATAAAGAGGAATTACGGGGCAATTTGAGGCTGGCCGAGCAATTAGGTGCCCAGATTGCAACGGTGTACGGGGAAGACATCCCGGGACAAATCGCGGAATATGTCAAAACCAGCGGAGTATCCAAAATAGTGCTGGGAAGGTCGGAGAACAAAAAGAGAGGATTGGCAAAATCCAATGTGGTCGATAAGCTGACCGCGCTGGTTCCCAATATTGAAACTTACATCATTCCATACTCACAGCCTCCGAGCCCCAGGAAATTTCACCTGAATGCCAAGCCGCTCCATCTTTCGGCGTCTGATATTGCAAAGACCACAGCCATTATCGCAGGCTGCACTATCATCGGATTATGCTTTCAATACTTCGGATTAAAAGAAGCGAACATCGTCACGGTGTATATTCTCGGCGTCCTGTTGAACGCCATGATAACCAGAGGCAGGCTGTACAGCGTCTTTTCGTCGGTTTTGAGCGTACTTGTATTCAATTTCTGTTTTACGGAGCCGTATTTTTCCCTAAGAGTCTATGATTCCGGTTATCCGGTTACCTTTCTGGTCATGCTGGCTGCGTCTTTTCTGACAAGTACCTTAACGATGCGGGTACGGGATCAAGCGAGCCAATCCGCGCAAAAGGCATACCGCACAGAGGTGCTGCTCGAAACGAGTCGCAAATTGCAGCAAGCCCAAGACTTCCCGGCAATTATTGATGAAACGGCCCGCCAGATGGTGAAACTTTTGAACCGGACGGTTATTTTTTATTCCGTTCAGCAGAAAGGGTTGTCTGCGCCGATTATTTTTCCGAAAAAAGATTCCGGGAGTACCCCGGCGGTCTATATGGATGAAAATGAACAAGCGGTTGCCGATTGGGTGTACAAGAACAACAAGCGCGCTGGAGCGACGACTGATACTTTTTTTGGCGCTCATTGCCTCTACCATGCCGTGCGCGGCGGTGAAACGGTTTTTGCTGTGGCGGCCATCGTCATGGATCAGGAAGAACCACTGGACGTCTTTGAAAAAAGCTTGGTGTTTGCGATGCTCGGAGAATGCGGGCTTGCTCTGGAGAAGGAGAAACTTAACGGGCAGCAGCAGGAAATTTTCATGCAAATCCGGCAGGAGCAGCTCCGTGCCAATCTCCTTAGGGCGATTTCACATGATTTGCGTACCCCTCTCACCAGCATTTCCGGCAATGCGGGCATACTGATCGGCAACTCCAATGTGCTCAGCGAGGAACAGAAAAAAGGCTTGTATACCGACATTTACGACGATTCCATGTGGCTGATTAATCTAGTGGAAAATTTGCTGTCGATCAGCCGGATTGAGAACGGTTCGATCAATCTGAACCTTCAGGCTGAATTGATAGAGGAGGTTATTTCCGAGGCCCTGCAGCATGTAAACCGCAACAGCGTGAAGCACAGCATCCAATCAATCGTAGATGACGATTTGCTAATGGCCCGGGTCGATTCCAGACTGATCGTTCAGGTGCTGATCAATCTTGTGGATAACGCCATCAAGTACACCCAAGAGGGTTCATGCATTACGCTTTCAGCAATACGCGACGGGCAAATGGTGCTGATAGAAGTGTCCGATGACGGCCCGGGTATTTCGGATGAATCGAAGACCAGGTTATTTGAGATGTTCTATACCGGAGATAATATTCGCGGGGACGGACGCCGGGGTTTGGGCCTGGGGCTTGCTCTATGCAAATCGATCGTAAATGCCCACGGCGGCACTATTGGAGTAAGAGATCATTTTCCGAGGGGGACGGTGTTTTATTTTACCCTTCAGGCTGCGGAGGTGAGTGTGTATGAATAAACCTTTCATTCTGGTCGTGGAGGATGACAAGCCGATCCGAAAATTGATTACGACCACTCTGGAGACACAAGGGTATAGATATCACACGGCGGAAACAGGTGAAGTCTCCATTATCGAAGCAATTTCCAGACAACCGGATTTGATTATTCTGGATTTGGGGCTCCCGGATATGGATGGGGTAGATATCATAAAAAAAGTCCGGGATTGGTCGAACGTTCCCATCATCGTGGTCAGCGCGCGGAGCGAGGACCGGGACAAAATCGAGGCGCTGGATGCAGGCGCGGACGATTACCTGACCAAGCCCTTTAGCGTGGAAGAACTGCTGGCCCGGCTTCGGGTTAGTCTTCGCCGCATCCGCTATGACAGCGATAAGCTTCAGAAGGATGCTTCCCAGTTCATTAACGGGCCGCTTAGAATCGATTATGCGGCGGGCTGCGTTTGGCTGGATGAAGAAGAAATTCACCTTACGCCTAGCGAGTATAAACTTCTATGCCTGCTGGCCAAGAATGTAGGCAAAGTGCTCACGCATAATTATATTCTGCATTCGATCTGGGGCAGCCATCCCTACGATGTGCCCGCCCTGCGTGTATTTATGGCGACGCTACGAAAGAAAATAGAAAAAAAATCCGCACAGCTGCGGTTGATTCAAACACATATTGGCATCGGGTACCGTATGCTTCAGGTTGGCGATGATTTTAGCGACAGGTAAGGAAAATGTAACGAATAAGTGAAAATGAATCGAAATGAAATGACCATGCTCTTTGGAGCATGGTCTAGACTGTCGATCTATGGCTTCTGTATATTTATGGAATGATGCGTGGGAAATGCTTATTCTGTACTCTTATAGTTTTCTTGCTTTGATTACAAAAGTTAAAGGAAACATCTTCGCTCTTTTTACGAAATCGCTGTTATCGTCCCACGATTGCATAATTTCATCATCAGATTGCTCAATCATTTGCTCAATGACAAATCCCGCTTTTGATAGCGCATTCACATAGGTTGATAGTTTACGGTCCGATAATGTTAGTACACCTTCTCCGGCTAAATCAAGAGATACCGAATACCAAGATTCATCGAAATAACACTTGTTAAAAGCAAGCATATTGTTTTCTGCAACGACACATTTGTGTATAGGATGAGACCAACTGAAAATAAATACGCCGTCTTTTTTTAGGTAAGAAGCGATCCGGCAAAAAGTACCTTCAAGGTCGGTGGTCCAGCCTATGGCATAAATCGAATAAACAAAGTCAAAGTAATCCTCTGGTATGCCACATTCTTCTTCCATGGGAGAACAGATCAATTTTGCTGAAAGACCGCACGACGTCAAATGTTGCGTTGCCTTTTCGATTTGTTTCTCTGATATATCCATACCCCATAGTTCAGATGCTTTGCGGTCCCCCTGATATTGCAAGGATTGACCGTTTCCACAGCCTATCTCCAGCATCTTTTTTCCTGAGACATCACCAAAAAGTTGGCATTTTTCTTCAGAGACAAATGCTCCATAAAAAGGAAGCACGATTGCTTCTAAAAAGTCATTTCCTTTTGTATCCCAATAGAAGCTGTTTGTTGTATAAACTGCATTCTTGTCCATGCCGGCGCCCTTCCCCAATATAAATTTTCCGTACTTACGCATTATCCGACTACAGTTCATTATAGCATATAGAATGTCGATGGCCTGGACCATGCTCTTTTGGAGCATGGTTTTTTTATGCGGTTTGAGGCCGGTTGAAATCTTAATATTATCTTTATTTCTTTCAAGAAAACTCTAATCCTAAACTAACGGCCAGAATGTTACGCTGATTTCGGAACTTGATAGAAAGGATGGATAAAACATGAATGGGCTTTTCAAAGTGACGGGTGTAATTATCATTGTGCTGGTAATACTATACATCGCAAAAAAAGTATCGGCATATCTGAATTTGGTAAAGCCGACTATAAGCGGAGGTTATGAAGACAACGCTGTCTATCAAGCAGCTCAAAAGTTTGCTCAAGGAGTGTCTCATGACGAAATTCGGGACATTCTGCTTGGCAGCTATGAGTTTGATCAGCAGCGGATCGAGATGATACTGCGTTTGGCGCTTCCTCACCGGACGGATGGAGATGGAGGCTATCGCGCTTTCATTGAGGCTGTAAATCAGGTGCTGGGAGAAGAGATATATCATTGATATCTTAATGTTTTGGAGGAGGAAGTGTTACTGTGCTGGATCTTTATATGATTGTCACCCTATTGCTGCTTGTTGTACTCATGATTGGACTTTGCAAATGGGCATCCAAGACGATTGATGAAGGAAGTGACCGGGGATGATCTGGGGACTCGCTGTCATCATAGCTGCGCTGCTTGTATACCTGACCTACGCGCTTATTAACCCGGAAAAGTTTTAGCCAATGATTTCAGGAGGGATTCCCGTGACCACAACATCTTTACTTGCAATCGCAGTAACGGTATTGATTGCCTTGCTGCTTGCCCGCCCCGCGGGGCTGTATATAGCGGAAGTATTCAACTACGAGAGAACAGGACTTGACCGCTGGTTCGGCTGGCTGGAGAAGCCTGTCTACGCGCTCGGGGGAATACGGAAGGAGAACCAAAGCTGGAAGGAATACGCCCTGGCTCTGCTGCTAAGCAATTCGGTCATGATCCTGCTGGTATACCTCATCTTCCGCTTTCAGGGAGTGCTGCCGCTGAACCCAACCCGGATCGCATCCATGGAACCCACTCTGGCGTTTAACACGGCGATTAGCTTTATGACCAATACGAATCTGCAGCATTACAGCGGTGAAAGCGGCTTGTCTTATTTGTCGCAAATGATTGGCATTATCTTTATGATGTTTACCGCTCCCGCTTCAGCCCTGGCTGGCGCCATCGCCTTCATTCGGGCTCTTTCCGGCAAGCCGCTGGGGAACTTTTTCGTAGATATGATACGGTGCATTACCCGCATCCTTCTTCCGGTTTCCTTTGTGCTGGCGTTCGTGTTCGTGGCGATGGGCGTTCCGCAGACGCTGGAACCGGCAGCGGTGGCCCATACGCTTGAAGGAGCGACCCAGGAAATTGCCCGCGGTCCTGTGGCGTCATTTCTGTCGATTAAGGAATTCGGCAATAACGGCGGCGGTTTCTTCGGGGTGAACTCGGCCCATCCGTTTGAGAATCCGAGCGGATTCAGCAATTTTCTGCAAATCGTGCTCATGCTGCTGCTACCGGCATCGCTGCCCTTCACTTACGGGAAAATGGTAGGCAACAGGAAGCAGGGACGCGTACTGTTTGCTTCAATGGTTATGATGTTTGTGGTTCTTCTCGGCATTTCCCTGGCAAGCGAGAATACGGGTAACCCGGTGATAAATGCTTTGGGCATCCAGCATGCGCAGGGTTCGATGGAGGGCAAAGAGGTGCGCTTCGGCGCTGCCCAGTCCACCCTGTATTCGGTTGTCACTACGGCTACCGAAACCGGAGCGGTGAACACGATGCATGATACCCTGACACCAATAGGCGGTCTGGTTGCCCTTGGCAATATGATGCTAAATACGGTCTTTGGCGGGGTGGGGGCAGGTTTCATTAACGTGCTGATGTATGCGATGATCGCGGTCTTTCTGTCCGGACTCATGGTCGGCCGAACACCGGAGTTCCTTGGGAAGAAGATCGAGGGCAAAGAGATGAAGCTGATTGCGGTCACGCTGATTATCAGTCCCCTGTTGATTTTGCTGCCCACGGCATTCGCTTTGTATGCTCATCCGGATACCATTTCCAACCCAGGCTTTCACGGGCTGTCCCAAGCCTTGTATGAATTTACTTCTTCGGCGGCCAACAATGGTTCCGGCTTTGAAGGGCTTGGCGACGCGACACCGTTCTGGAATATTTCTACCGGCATTGTCATGTTTCTCGGCCGCTATTTCCCAGTCATTACCATGCTGGCTGTAGCCGGCTCGCTTGCCGCCAAGAAGAGCGTACCCGAGACGGCGGGAACATTCCGGACAGACAATATTTTGTTCGGTACCGTATTTATCGGCGCCGTACTGATCGTCGGAGCGTTGACGTTCTTCCCGGCCGTTGCGCTGGGACCGATTGCTGAATATTTGACGCTGAAGCCATAGAGCGGAACCGGATGGAGGAGAAAAAATGAGCACCCGTAAAAGCACATTATCAAGAGAAATTGTCAGTCAGGCCGTCAAGCAGGCCTTTGTCAAACTGGATCCGCGGATCATGATGCGTAATCCGGTCATGTTCGTGGTGGAAGTCGGATTTCTGATTACCTTGTTTTTGCTCTTTGTTCCGAACGCTTTTGGCGGAACGGTAACAACAGGCTTCAACGCCTCCGTGGCCTTGGTCCTGCTGTTCACCGTGCTGTTCGCCAATTTCGCTGAGGCTCTGGCCGAAGGGCGCGGCAAAGCACAGGCCGATTCGCTTAAGAAGACCAAGAAAGAAATTTCGGCCAATAAAGTGACAGGTCAAGGCGTCAAAACTGTCTCTTCCACAGAGCTGCGCAAGGGCGATGTGGTCATTGTTGCCCAAGGAGAGATGATTCCGGGGGACGGCGAAGTCATTGAAGGATTGGCGTCTGTGGATGAATCGGCAATTACCGGGGAATCTGCTCCGGTTATTAAAGAGGCGGGCGGTGACTTCAGTTCGGTGACCGGAGGCACCCGGGTCATCAGCGACCAGATTAAGGTCCGCATCACCAGCGATCCCGGAGAATCTTTTCTGGATCGGATGATTTCTCTGGTTGAAGGGGCGAAACGGCAAAAAACGCCGAATGAAATTGCGCTGAATACCGTTTTGGTCAGCCTGACCATTATCTTTCTGCTTGTTGTCATTACGCTGCCTTTCTTCGCGGATTATCTGAATATCCGGCTGGAAATCCCCGTGCTGATCGCACTGCTGGTCTGCCTGATTCCTACCACGATCGGCGGCTTGCTCTCCGCTATCGGGATTGCGGGAATGGACCGTGTCACCCAGTTCAACGTTCTGGCGATGTCAGGAAAGGCCGTTGAAGCGTCTGGCGATATCAACACGATTATTCTGGATAAGACGGGAACGATCACGTACGGCAACCGGATGGCCAGCGAATTTGTTCCGGCTGAGAATTACAGCGCTCAGGAAGTGGCGATGTGGGCGGCGATCAGCTCGGTCAAGGATGAGACTCCGGAGGGTCGCTCCGTACTGGAGCTGCTAAACAAGCAGGGGCTGTCGTTCCCTGAAAAATTGGCGGAAGGTGCGGAGTTTATCGAGTTCAAAGCGGAAACCCGAATGAGCGGCGTCGATCTGCAGGATGGGCGGAAGGTCCGCAAAGGAGCCGTTGATGCCGTGAAGCAGTGGGTTGCCGAACAGGGCGGCTTCATTCCGAAAGGGTTTCAGGAAAGCAGCGATGCCATCGCCTCTGCCGGCGGAACGCCGCTGGCCGTAGCCGTCGATCAAACGATCTTCGGTCTCATCTATCTGAAAGATACCGTTAAACCGGGGATGAGAGAACGGTTTGACCAAATGCGGAAAATGGGCATCAAAACGATTATGTGCACAGGCGACAATCCGCTGACAGCCGCAACGATTGCCGCGGAAGCAGGGGTGGATGCCTTTATCGCCGAGAGCAAACCGGAGGATAAAATCGCCGTCATTCGCCGGGAACAGGCGGAAGGCAAGCTGGTCGCCATGACCGGCGACGGAACGAACGATGCTCCCGCACTGGCGCAGGCGGATGTGGGGATTGCCATGAACAGCGGAACGGTTGCCGCCAAGGAAGCGGCCAATATGGTCGATCTGGATTCGGACCCCTCCAAAATCATTGAAGTGGTGTCCATCGGGAAGCAGCTGTTGATGACACGCGGAGCGCTGACCACCTTCAGTATTGCGAATGATATCGCCAAATATTTTGCGATTATTCCCGCGATGTTTATGGTGGCGATTCCGGAAATGAAAGTGCTCAACATCATGGGGCTGCATTCTCCGCTGTCCGCCATCCTGTCAGCGCTCATTTTTAACGCGATCATTATTCCGCTGCTGATTCCGCTGGCGATGAAGGGGGTCGCCTACAAACCGATGAGTTCTTCCAGATTGCTAAGCCGCAACCTGCTCATCTACGGTCTCGGCGGCGTCATCGTACCGTTTATCGGCATTAAGCTGATCGATTTGCTTGTTCAATTTATGGTGTAGGAAGGATGGGTTAACGGTGAAGACAATAACGGTTACAATAAGAACAAGTATCCTTCTGATGATTATTGTTATGATTTATCAATTGGCGGTGACGGGAATCGCCCAAGTCTTCATGCCGCATAAAGCCAACGGGAGCCTGGTATATGACGGCAATAACCAGTTGATCGGCTCCGAATTGATTGGGCAGACGTTTGTATCCCCCAGATATTTTCACGGCAGGGTCTCCAGCATTGAATACAATGCCGCTTCATCCGGCACGCCGAATTATGCCCCTTCCAATCCTGATCTGCTGCGGCGCGTTCAGAATTCGGTTACTAAGTGGAAGGCGGACAATCCGGATGTCCCAGTCAATAACCTGCCGGTTGATCTGATCACGAATTCAGGGTCCGGCCTCGATCCGGATATTTCCCCCGCTTCGGCACTGGCGCAGATTCCCAGAATCAGCAGCTTGACCGGAATCCAGAAGAATACGCTGGAGAAATTGGTGATAGAGCATACTCAAGGACGCGACCTTGGATTGTTCGGCGAAGAACGTGTCAATGTGCTGAAGCTGAATATGGCTTTATCGGAGCTGTTAGCGAAATAGCTCTGCGAATAGCCCTGTCCGCGATTTTTGATGGACGGGGCCGTTTGTGGTTTGAACGGAGAGAGGGGAACCAAATGCCGCCATATAAACGTAAAACACCGGAAGAAATCCTATACTCCATATATCGTCTGCACCGGGGAAGGCTGAAAATTATCATCGGTTCGGTCAGCGGGTCAGGCAAGACGTATCATATGCTGCAAGAAGGCAGGTTGCTCAAGGAACGTGGCATTGATGTGGTGTGCTGCGCCGTGTCCACCATGCAGCGGACCGAAACGGTACAGCAGCTCGAGGAACTGGATCGTATTCCCAGCCTCCACTGGTTGAAGGGTGGCAAAGAGCAGAAAGACCTTCCTTTGGAAACCCTGCTGAAACGAAATCCCGAGGTGCTGCTGGTGGATGGGCTGGCCCATCGTAATCGAAAAGGGGCACAGTTTGCCACACGGCTTGAAGATATCCGCTTCCTGATGGAAAATGGCATAAGCGTGATTACGACCGTCAATGTTTATGAACTGGAAGGAGTAGGAGAATCCATCTTCAAAATGACGGGGATTCGGGCGGAGAACACGGTACCCATGGATACATTGGAACTGGCGGATGAAGTTCGCCTGATTGACGTTTCTCCTGAAACGATTCTGAAGCGGATTGAAGAAGGAGTTCTGGGCGACGTGACCCATCCTGCGCTGTCTCGACGCGGTAATCTTGCCGTCCTTCGCGAATTATCCTTGCGGCTGGTGGCCGAAGGGGTTAACGAGTCTTTGGAGAAGCACAGGGAAGAGCACGGACTTGTCGGCCCTTCTGGTGCTACCGAGCGGATTCTCGTGTCAGCGCAATACCATTGGAACGGTTCCCTTTATGTGAGAAGAGGCCAGCAAATCGCCAAACGGCTTAACGGCGAACTAATCGTTGTAACTTTCGTTAAGTCCGATAAGCCGCTGACCAAGGAGCAGCAAACGTTCAAGCAATCCATCATCAAGCTGGTGAAGCGGGTGGATGCCCGGTTTGAAGAGCTTCAGATGGCCCGTCTGCGTAAGCTTCCTTCCGAATTGGTTCGTTATGCCATTCAGAACAATGTGACTCGGATCGTCATGGGACATTCCAAGAAAAGTAGCTGGCAGGAAAAATGGCAGGGCTCCATTGCGAACCGTGTATTGCGCAAAACAAGAAACATCGATGTGTTCCTGATGGCGGATCGGGCCGAGCAGGAAGGGGAGCGGATCTTACCCATTAAGCGACCGAAGAGGCAGGAGGAACCCTTCCATCGATTGACCAGCCAAGAGATCCAGAAAAAAATTGAAACGATCCGTCACGGCACCCTCAAGGTATACATCGGCGCGGCCCCGGGTGTAGGCAAGACCTACAAAATGCTGCAGGAAGGGAATCTTCTGCTCGGCAAAGGTATAGATGTCGTCATCGGTTTGCTGGAAACGCATGGACGCAAGGAAACCCGGGAGCAAATCGGCAAATTGACTGCTATTCCGCGGGCTAAGATTCAATATCAATCGACCTTCCTGGAAGAGATGGATACCGAGGCGATTATAGCGCGCCATCCGGAGGTTGTGCTCGTTGACGAGCTTGCACACACCAATGTGCCCGGAAGCCAAAGCCGTAAGCGATATGAGGATGTGATCCGTTTGCTGGAAAACGGCATTTCCGTGATTACCACCGTGAATGTGCAGCATCTGGAAAGCCTTAACGATGCGGTGGCTCAATTAACCGGTGTACGAGTTCGGGAGACGGTACCGGATGCGATCCTGAAAATGGCGAATGAAGTGGAGCTTATCGATGTTACGCCTCAAATGCTGCAGGAGCGTATGCGGGAAGGGAAGATTTATGCGGCCGAAAAAGTAAACCAGGCGCTGGAATCTTTTTTCAAAATGGGCAATCTGATTGCATTACGTGAATTGGCCCTTCGTGAAATCGCGGATGATGTGGATGAGAGGCTGGAAGCCTGGGACCGGGATGCGGCCTTGCGGGGATCATGGAGCAGACAGGAGGTTATCTTCGTTTGTGTGGATACGGGACCGAGGGCAGAAAGGCTGATTCGCCGCGGCTTTCGCATCGCGCATCGTCTTAAAGCGGAATGGTACGTCCATTATGTGCATTGCGGGGTGGGGCAAACGCCTGAAGAGTTGAAACGGCTGGATACGCTTCGCTTATTAACGGAACGGCTTGGAGGAAAAATGGAGGTGACCGAGGCCACAGGCAGCGCGGACATTCACCGGCATCTGCTAGCCAGAATGAATGAGCTGCGGACGACTCAGCTTATCATTGGACAGTCCCATAAACCCTTATGGCGAACCTTGTTTAAAGAAACCTTTATTCACTACCTGCTAAGGAACGCGCGTCATATGGATATGCTGATCGTGGCCGATTTCGATCCGAATGTTTCAGAACCGGCAAGGTAACTTTCTAACCCCGATACCGAGGAAGTCTTCGAGACATAATACAGGTGGAGCCAATCTTTAGGCCCACCTGTATTTTTAGCTTTTTCGGAACAATTGAATACTGTTTGCACCCATTTCGGCTCACAGATGAATTCCCGACCGATTGTCACCAAAGCCGCCCCTGCATTAATGACTTCTTCCGCATCTTCCGGCCGCTCGACCGATCCGATGCCAATTAGCGGCTTCTTGTTATTCAAAGCATGGACGAATTTGGTTAATAGCAGCTCCTTGTCATCGGGTTGATTTAGAGATGTTCGTTTATAGCTTCCCATCGACAGATGAAGGTAATCAACCGGAGTGTCTGCCAGAGCCTGGGCAAAGGCTAAGGAGTCTTCGAGCCGAATACCCGGCGTTTCGATTTCTTCGGGTGAAATTCGGTAACCGAGGATAAATGGTTTGTCTGCATAGGTATCGATTACCGAGGCGACCTCACGAATGACCGCCAGTGGGAACCGCATGCGATTTTCAAAACTGCCGCCCCACTGATCCGACCGTTGATTGGAATTCTCGGAGAAAAATTGCTGCAAGATGGACGTGTTTTACAGTAGGCCGGAGGACAAGAACGGTAATTAAAAGGTAATAACCGGCACTATAACGAAAAAAGATGCAGCCAATTACATGGAATTAATAAAACCGTGATCATGCCTATCTACAGCTTCGGAGGCAGGATTATTAGGACTTGTACTCGCTCCTGATTTTTTGAATGAAAAGGGTAATAACATGAGCAATCTGTATGAACTAGAATGTAAGCAGAATAAAATAGTGCAACTAGAGGATTTAATCTTATCTCAACTCGAAGAAATCATATCTTTGAGGCTCGAAAATAAATCTCTTCGTGAGTTTATTAGAAGACAGGAGCTGGAGGATTAGTCTTAATATTACATTAGAAAAGCCTTGATTTATGGGCTTTTTTTGTTTTAATGTAGATATTATTTTGTCATACAATATAATTTTAGGAGAGAACAATATGGAAGCTTTTACAGAATATTTAGCGCAAATTGATAACCCGCAACAGCGGGCCCGAACGGAAGAAGTTTTGGCTTGGGTAACTAAGAAATTTCCAAATTTAGCGCCAAAAATTGCGTGGAATCAGCCTATGTTTACTGATCATGGCACATTTATCATTGGCTTTAGCGTATCTAAACATCACTTGGCTGTTGCCCCTGAAACGGCAGGGATTAATCATTTTTCTGATGAAATTGTGCAGGCTGGCTATGATCACACCAAGCAGTTGGTACGTATCCGGTGGGATCGTCCGGTTGATTTCTCATTACTTGAGAAAATAATCGGGTTTAATATTTTGGATAAAGCAGACTGTTCGACTTTTTGGCGGAAATAAAAAATAGGATAGCCCTTAAATGTTTCTGTATTTCGGTAGAGAATACGCTTCAAAATAAGCTCCGGTAAAATGCTGATGCCCAAACCACTTTCCACCATCGACATTATGGCATAATCATCCCATGTTGTTAACTGTACCTTTGGTGTAATATTACACCGCTCAAATATTTACGATATTCGTTTCCAGTTTGGGATGTGTGGGAAGCCTGAGAAAACCGCAATCCACGCGCCCTTCCAAGCATCGCCGTATTGAGTTATATCGATCCCCTTACCTCATTATTGATCTCATCTCTGGTCGTAGGAGAGAAGATGACTTTGCAGCAACTGATTGGCGCTATCTTGTTATTGGGTAATGATAGCAGGAATTCAAAAAAGAACCTGGGTAGTTTCCCAGGTTCTTTAATATTGCATATAAACAGTCACGATGTTATAATAGATTACGCCTGACTACACTTACATAGACATAATTATCTCACCTTATACTTTAAGTGTACTACTCCGGCAAGCTCTTGTCAAATGTTTTTTCTCATTTTAATGGCTAGGAGAGATGTGGAATGAGTTCTTTGGTTCTTGGCTTCCAGGAAATCGAAAAAACGCAGCTTTGGCTCGTTGGCGGAAAAGGGTTGAATTTAGGGGAAATATCAAAAATTCAAGGGATACAAGTACCGGAAGGATTTTGTGTTACAACAGTGGGGTATCAAAAAGCCATCGGACAAAACGAAACGTTTCAAGCTTTATTGGATCAACTAACCATGCTAAAAGTAGAGGATCGAGATCAAATTGGTGAAATCAGCAGGAAGATTCGACAAATCATTATGGAAGCAGAAATTCCTACTGATGTTGTGGAAGCCGTTACTCACTATCTCTCCCAATTTGGCGAGGAACATGCTTATGCAGTGCGTTCCAGTGCGACTGCTGAAGATTTGCCGCATGCTTCTTTTGCCGGTCAACAAGATACCTATTTAAATATCATCGGCTTCGATGCAATCTTGCAGCATATCAGCAAATGTTGGGCTTCCCTGTTCACGGAGCGCGCGGTAATCTACCGTATGCGGAATGGATTCGATCACAGGCAAGTTTATTTATCCGTTATCGTTCAAAAGATGGTTTTCCCTCAGGCTTCGGGGATTTTATTTACCGCTGATCCAATTACCTCGAACCGGAAGTTGCTATCAATCGATGCCAGTTTTGGACTTGGAGAAGCACTGGTCTCTGGCTTGGTATCTGCCGATTATTATAAAGTGCGGGAAGAGGAAGTCGTCGAGAAGAGGATCGCAACCAAAAAATTGGCTATCTATGGACGAAAAGAAGGCGGAACAGAGACCCGGCAGATCGATCCTGATCAGCAAAAGACTCAAACACTTACGGAACAACAAATTTTAGGGCTGGCAAGTATCGGAAGACAGATCGAAGCTTATTTTGGTTGCCCTCAAGATATCGAATGGTGCTTGGCCCATGATACCTTTTATATTGTCCAGAGTCGGCCAATCACTACTTTATACCCGATCCCTGAAGCGAATGATCAAGAAAATCACGTCTATGTATCTGTCGGCCATCAACAAATGATGACTGATGCCATGAAGCCATTGGGATTGTCTTTTCACCTGTTAATTACTCCTGCACCTATGCGTAAAGCCGGCGGAAGGCTGTTTGTTGATGTCACACATATGCTGGCTTCACCTGACAGCAGAAAAATGTTATTAGATGCCATGGGACAACACGATCCGCTCATGAAAGACGCACTTATGACCATAATAGAGCGAGGAGATTTCATAAAATCTTTACCAAATGATAAGCAAGAACAGAGTTCCGGTAAAAGCAACAAAAGTGTGCCGTCTACGGTTTCTAGGGCACAATTCGAGAACGATCCGACAATCGTTTCTGATTTGATTAAGCGTAGTCAAACATCGATAGAAGAGTTAAAACAAAACATCCAAGCGAAATCGGGATCGGATTTGTTTGATTTTATTCTGGAAGATATCCAAGAGTTAAAGAAGATCGTATTTGACCCACAAAGTTCGGCTGTGTTTATGGCTGCTATAAATGCTTCATCATGGATCAATGAAAACATGAACGAGTGGTTAGGCGAAAAAAACGCAGCAGATACTCTTTCTCAATCTGTACCGGACAATATTACTTCGGAAATGGGTCTGGCGCTACTCCATGTCGCGGATGTGATTCGCCCTTATCCGGAAGTGATTGATTATTTGCAGCGTGCAAAAGAAGATCACTTTCTGGATGAACTGGTTAAGTTTGATGGGGGAAGGGAAACTAGGGACGCTATCTATGATTATCTCAGCAAATACGGAATGCGATGTGCCGGAGAAATCGATATTACGAGAACTCGTTGGAGTGAAAAACCAATTACACTTGTCCCCATGATTCTTGGTAACATCAAAAACTTTGAGCCGAGTGCCGGCAATCGGAAATTTGAGCAAGGGCGGCGCGCTGCTTTGGAAAAAGAACAAGAGTTAATAGATCGATTGAAGCAATTACCGGATGGTGAACAAAAAGCCAAAGAAACAAAACGAATGATCGACCTCATCCGGAATTTCATCGGCTACCGGGAATATCCGAAATATGGAATTGTAAGTCGCTACTTCGTTTATAAGCAGGCTTTAATGAAAGAAGCCGAACAACTCGTTCAAGCTGGCGTTATCCATGACAAAGAAGATATGTACTATCTCACTTTTGAAGAACTTCACGAAGTGGTACGCACACACAAACTTGATGATCAGATCATCAACAAACGAAAAGAGGAGTACAAATTTTACGAAAAACTAACTCCGCCGCGTGTGATCACGTCTGATGGTGAAGTCATTGCGGGCGAATACAAACGGGAAAACCTCCCGGCCGAAGCCATTGTAGGTCTGCCTGTTTCTTCCGGAGTTATAGAGGGACGGGCACGTGTCATCTTAAACATGGAGGATGCTGATCTGGAAGATGGAGATATATTAGTCACCTCCTTCACTGACCCTGGCTGGACACCATTGTTTGTATCCATAAAAGGCCTGATCACCGAAGTTGGCGGACTGATGACCCATGGAGCAGTTATCGCACGTGAATATGGCTTGCCGGCCGTTGTCGGAGTGGAGAATGCTACCAAACTGATCAAAGACGGGCAACGAATTCGCGTGAATGGAACAGAAGGGTACATTGAAATATTGTAATGGTTGAATATGTCAAGTAAGAGCCTTTGTCATTACACTTAAAAAGTCGCATAACTGTGGCTTTTTTCATTATAGAGATCCTCTTAACGATCCTAGTACTGTTTCAGCCCATAGGTAAACCTTAACCTTTTTGTCGTTCATATTATCACAGGTGATTCGGGTTTTATGGCCCCAGCCTGAGGACTGGATAATGAGCACTTGGTCTAAAGATGAGCTGCGACAGATCGCCGTGGCCGATGACCTTCATATCTCGCCGTTCCGTGAGGACGGAGTGACCTACGGGACCCCAACCTGGATTTGGTCCGTGATGATCGGCGATGGTCTCTTTATGTACGAGCGTATAATGGACGTAACTCTCGATGGTACCAAGCCGCGGTGCAGCAGAAGGCCGGGCAGATTACTGTCGCTGGTATGACCAAGGAGGTTACCTTCGAGCCGGTTGACGGTCCCATTAACGACCTCATCAACGATGCATACCGCGTGAAATACCGTAGTAGCCCGTATCTCAACCCGATGATCGGTGCCCGCGCCCGCTCAGCGACAATTAAGATTATGCCTTGCAAATAAGATAACAGAGGCGGCCTTATTTCATAAATTACATTGAACCTCGAGTCGATGTCGCTTGGATGGAGTCTATTTGAAGAATATGAAATTTTGGTGTGTGTAACTGGCGTAAACGTGGTGAACCACGGGGGGAGCACACAGAATAACAGCCGTTCGCCTGGGCAAAGTATTTGGACTTAAGTTCGAATACTTTTTTTATTTTGTGAAATTCTGAAAGGGGATAGATCCATTAAATGCTTTTCAGCTTGTGGTTCTCTATTTATACAGTATCAAGTCTGTTGCACTGCATTATATGCCTCATTTAAATCTTTTTCATAGTTAGCTTTTTTGTGCTCAATAAGAGCCAGTTGTGCCTCAATCTCGTGTTTTTTGGCTAAAAGTATTTCTTCTTGGTCTAAGACAATGGAGTACTTCTCTTTCAGTTCCATTTTATCTTCCCTTGAGAGGCCGAGATAATGGTGGATCATATCAATTCCCATTCCTGTGCTTCTCATACATTGAATCATTCTCAATCTCATAATTTGATCATCAGAGAACAGGCGGATATTATTCTTATCTCGTGCTATATTTTGCAGCAAACCGATATCTTCATAATAGCGGATTGTTGGTTTGGGTAGGTTAGTTATTTTTGATACTTCCTTAATTGAGTATTTTGGTTCGGTTCCATAAATAAATTCTTCCATAGTTCTCTCCTATATCATTTTGTTCAAGTTACTTGAATGTACAAAAATTACGATAACACATGAGTGGAAGAAGAACAAGTCATGGTTATTAGAGCTAAATAGATGATAGTTTCCACAAAAATTATTTTTAATAATATTTGACTTCAAGTTACTTGAACTGAGTATAGTGATTCACGAAGCAAGTAAACATGAATATCGCAAAGGAGGTAAATGGATGAACAGGAATGCAGTAATGAAACTTATTGACAAGGTATATATCAATGGAGAATTTGTAAAGCCTGACGGAACGGAGCGAATGAATATTATCAATCCGTCAACAGAAGAATTAATTGGACAGGTGCTGTTGGGAAATGAAACAGATACAAGAAAATCGATCGCAGCCGCGAAAGAAGCATTTATAACTTACTCACGGACATCAATTGAAGAACGAGGTCTAATGCTGCAACGGATACACGATGCAATTCTGTCAAGGGCTGCTGATTTAAACCAGGCGTGCATGGAGGAATATGGTGCGACAGCTAAGGCAGCAGAATTTAGAACTCAGATTTCGGCTGATAGCTTCCTTTTAGCAAAAGAAGCAATGGAGGCTTTTGAATTTACCAGACATATTGGGAAAGCAAAGGTTGTTTTTGAACCGTTGGGCGTCGCTGCTGCGATTACGCCTTGGAATGCGAACAATTCCCAGATTGCTATAAAAGTGGCTACAGCCATATCAGCAGGCTGCACGATCGTTGTAAAGGCTAGTGAATTTTCCTCCATTCAGACTCAAATATTGGCTGAGTGCTTCCATGACGCCGGATTGCCTGCCGGTGTAGTTAATATTGTGTATGGATTGGGAACTTCAGTAGGCGCTGAATTATCCCGTAATCCGGATATTGCATTGATTTCTTTTACAGGCTCTGCGAATACTGCAAAGGCTATCCAGCATAGTGCTGTGGATACAATGAAAAGAGTCGTTCTGGAATTGGGGGGCAAATCAGCAAATATCATTCTGGATGATGCAGACTTTACAAAAGCGATCCCTCGTGCCGTTACGAGTGCTTTTGGAAATCACGGGCAGATGTGCATTGCCGGCAGCAGATTATTGGTACCAGAGCATCGACTTGATGAAGTAAAAGAACTTATCAAACTGGCGGTTGAGAATACCAAGGTGGGTTATCCATGGGAAAATGACACATTTATTGGCCCACTGATGAATGAAAATCAATACAAAAGAGTTCAGCGATATATCAAAATCGGTATGGAGGAAGGTGCGGATTTAGTAATTGGCGGAGAAGGACACCCTGAAGGTTTAGAGAAAGGTTATTTTGTAAAGCCGACCGTTTTTGCAAATGTAACCAGAGATATGACGATTGCCAGAGAAGAAATATTTGGACCCGTACTATCTATTTTGACGTATCGAACGGAGGAAGAAGCGGTAGAAATTGCAAATGACACAGAGTATGGATTAGGTGCATATATCAGTTCTTCTAATTTAGAAAAAGCGAACCGCATTGCTTCTCAGCTTGTTGCCGGAACAGTTCTCATTAATGATGTTATTTTCGAAATGAGAGCTCCCTATGGTGGCTTTAAACAATCTGGAATCGGGCGTGAGGGTGGCATATATGGCCTCGAGGAATATCTTGAGCCTAAAACCATACTGAGTTCTAATTTGGAAGGAAACTAGATATGCGCAACGCCATGAACATTGACGCAGATCCAAAAACAACACTTACGGTTCATTATTCTACTAATACGAGGAGTGACATCCATGAATGAAGCTAAGATGAATGATGCTAAGTACGCCCTGGTCACGGGGGGCAACAAGGGGGTGGGGCTGGCCACAGTGCGCCAGCTGGCCGAGCGAGGCACGACCGTCCTGCTCGGCAGTCGAGACGCCCAGCTCGGCGCCGACGCGGCCCAGGAACTCGCCGAGGCTGGCCTCACGGTGAAACCCCTCCAGATCGACATCACGGACGACACCTCAGTCACGACCGCAGCCGAATACATCCGCAGCACTTACGGGCGCTTGGACGTGCTTGTGAACAATGCGGGCGTTATCGTGCGCAAGCAGGCGACCGAGGTGACCGCCGAGGGCATGCATACGGAGTTCGAGACCAACGTCTTCGGTACGGTCCGCGTTATCCACGCAATGCTTCCGCTGCTGCGCGAATCCAAGTCTCCAAGGATCGTCAACGTCTCCAGCGACTCAGCCATGTTCGCCAAGGCCACCGAGACGGGGTCCATGTTCGCCCGCTCCCACGAATCGTTCTCCTACTCGGCGTCGAAAGCAGCATTGAACATGTTGACCGTCAAGTACGCCAACGCTTTCCTCGACGACCCTGCGCTGGCGCATGTGAAGATCAATGCCGTGACGCCCGGATACGTCGCAACCGACCTGAACGGTTTCCGTGGTGTACTCACCACGGAGGAGGGAGCACGCGCCTCAGTGCACTGGGCCACCGTCGGCGACGAAGCCCCGACGGGCGGTTTCTTCGACGTAAACGGCCCAGTGCCCTGGTGATGTGCTAAACTTCACGGTCCGAAGGTCCCCAGCTGGCTGATCGAGCGGTGTGCGGATTACTGCCGCGCGGGACGCCAGACGCCCGACCAGCTGCAATCCAGTGGGGAGCGGTGTGCGTGTGCGGTACCTCTCGACCAGGGAAAATGATTTCTCAAAGAGTTATTTGCAATGAAAATATTGGGTATGTTAAGATTACGCTAACACTGACGATAGGAGTTGAAGAGGTTAATGTAATATTTCTTGCTTAAGTTTAAAGAATAAAACAAGTTCTGTTTGCTCTGTTTTGTTCTTTCTTGGCAAGAAAGTTACCTTATTCTTTTCACTCAAAAAATATATCCTGATCTGACTCTACGCAGGGTTGGATTTGCTTTATTTTTTTGAGCTCAAGAAAGGTCAACTTTCTTGCAGCTCTTTTTTATTTGAGAAAAAAGGAGGTTGAAGAAAATGTTTGAAGTTGTGAATGTTTATGTGAATCGTTCATTGTCCGTTGGTACGGTTCACGATCAAATTAAACGGATGCCGGGGCATTATCCATCTATCGATAGATGCACGTAGCGACTCTAGCTACAAGCTTCGTGAAATAAATCTAAGTTGGTTAATGCATATGCTAGAGGACCCTAAAAGGTGCTTTTGGTATTTTCTCCGGCTCAAGAGGAGAAAAAACATGAAATCAACTTCGAAATACGAAAGAATTCAACACTTATTGTCGGATTTAAAACAACCTGCATATCGTTTCCAACAAATCGCGGACGCGATCTTCAAGCAAAGAATTGGTGAATATGACCGAATGACTATAATCCCTAAAGCAATAAGAAACGAGCTAATAAAAAATTTTGGCGAAAATGTTTTGAACTTAACTCCAGTTATGCAAAAAACATCTAATCAAGTTAATAAAGTGCTATTTGCTATTGAAGGTAACGAACATGTAGAAGCAGTTCAACTAAGCTACGAACGCGGCTGGAAGTCATACTGCATTTCAAGCCAATGCGGATGTGGATACGGTTGTCGTTTCTGTGCTACAGGAACAATTGGACTAAAACGGAACCTAACAGCAGATGATATTACCGATCAACTGTTGTACTTTCATTTAAACGGACAGGCTTTAGATAGTGTTTCGTTTATGGGGATGGGGGAGGCTTTAGCCAATCCTTATATTTTCGATACGCTCAAAATTCTAACAGATTCACGAACCTTTGGCTTAGGGCATCGCAGAATTACAGTTTCCACCATTGGGATTATACCGGGGATAGATCGGTTATCAAAAGAATTTCCACAAGTTAACCTTACCTTTTCACTTCACTCCCCTTTTGTTGAACAACGGAGTGAGCTTATGCCGATTAATAATCGTTTTCCGCTTAATGAGGTGTTAAACAAGTTAGATCAGCATATTAGTGATACAGGTAGGAAAGTTTACATTGCGTATATATTACTTCGGGGAGAAAACGATTCAAATGAGCACGCAGAAGCTATCGCTGCTTTATTAAAAAACCGAGGTCCTTGGGAACATTTATATCACGTCAATCTGATACCTTATAACTCAACCGACGTAACACCTGATAATTTTCATCAATCTGATAAAGAACGAGTTCAAAGGTTTGCTCATATTTTAAAGTCAAAGGGAATCAAAGTCACTGTGAGGACTCAATTTGGAACGGACATTGATGCAGCATGCGGTCAACTTTACGGGCACAATAAGTGAAAATCAGATCGATAGGAGAGAACACACAATGACTAATACGAATTTTACAGTAACTCATGTTCAATTCCATGCAAAGACAGACATTTGGTGATATTTGCATGGAATAACATGATCACCATTCATGCTGGCTTTGCTACTTGAGACATTACTTTTATTCAAGGGGTGAGCTACATGAGATATATTAACGCGAATGAAATTCTTCCAAAAGAGTTGGTGGAAAAGTTACAAGGTTTCATACAAGGTGAATACATCTATATTCCCGCAATAAAAGATCATCATAAAAGTTGGGGAGAAGTCTCCGGTTTTCGAAAAGAGATTGATAGGAGAAATAATGAAATAATAAATGCCTATTCATCTGGTTCTTCAATACAAGAACTGGCGGAATATTACTGTCTTTCTGTTTATGCTATAAGAAAAATAATATACAGCAAATGCCACATTGGCGTGGCGGCGGAGTTGTCTTTGCTCCTAAGTCCCGTGACTATAGCTACAAACTTAATAAAAAAGTTAAGCGGCTTGCTATACAATCTGCATTATCAAGCAAAGTTAGGTGTAAAGAATTTATCGTTGTTGATGAAATTAAATTAGAAACTTACAGAACAAAGTCTATAGTGGCCATGCTTAATGCTCTTGGTGCAGAAAAAAAGACACTAATTGTTACACCTTCGATAGATAACTATGTTTTTAAAAGTGCTAATAATATACCTGGTGTAGAAACCGCTGTAGCCGACTCACTAAATGTATACAATATTTTGAATTGTGATAAATTAATAATTGCTAAAGAAGCTGTCACAATAATTACAGAAATACACTCGCAATAAAAGAAAACAGGGAGATGAGGCGGCCAAACCTTTTCATCTCCCTGTTCTTGTTTATATCCAGCGATACGCCTGCTCTTTATGATTGTCGATGATTATGAATACAACCACCGTCAATTATATCCCCCGCACCTCCATCATCGTATATGAAAAATCGCCGACCTGCTTCCGACAACGGAAGAGAGTGGCGATTTTTCAAGCAATACGGTCTTCTTACTTGATATCTAACCCTTACTCGGAAGTCACGTGTTCTTCGACGACATAAGATCTAGTTCGCGAACGATCAAGAAAATTGAGCTCGTCCTCTGCAACTCCAGAGTGTGGAGCATACATCTTAGCTACCCAAGCTTCATAAGCACCACGGTCAGGAAATACGAGTTCTGTCACGATATCGAAGTCATCTTTTGAACTAGAGTCGTCCTTTCCTAGAATGTAGTTGCGTTTGTAAACGCTAGGGACTGGTGCCAATTTAGTAATCAGTGGTACATGATGATTCTCATAGTATTCGATAAGATCTCGTGTATTCATTCCATCCTTTTTGGTAAGAAAGGCCATTACTTTAATCATATTGATCCACCTCGCTAGTTTTGGAGATCTCTTGCAATCGGGCCAGCCGATGGCGCCTCAAACAGTGCCAGGGGCGGTCAGATTTGTAAGGAAGAACTCCGCGAGCTTCGAGACCGCAGGCGTTACGTACTCGTCCCTGTCATAAAGGTCGACGTGGGTGGCACCGTTAATCCAAAACAGTTCCTTGGGCTCTTGCGCATTCGCAAACGCTTCGGTCGTCATCCATGACGTAACGGCTTGATTTCCAACGATCATGAGCAGCGGGCGAGGCGCGATCAGGTCGATGAACCGGAACGCGTCGAAATATGCGATGCGGTCTATACTGTTCCAGGTAAAGGCCTTAGCCGAGCGCGGATGCTGCGCGCGGTCGGTGCAGTAATATTCCCAACCCTCGAAGGCGTGCTGGCCGAAGGCGCGGGCCTGGTCCTCGGTCTCCGGGAAAATCGGGAATGTGCCAATGCCTTCGCCGCGGGCTTCCAAGGTGCGGGCCGCCGCTGCGGCGTCGAGCATGCCCTGGAAGATGGCGGGGTCCTGCTTGTCATCGCTGCCGTTACGGAATTGACGGCTGATGTCGGCGGCACTGACAGTGGCGACGGCCTTAATGCGATGGTCTGTCACAGTGGCGGGGATTACATAGCCGCCAGAGGCACAGATGCCCAGTGCGCCGATGCGGTCCGGGTCGACCTCGCCCTGCACACTTAGGAACGAGACGGCAGCCTTGAAGTCCTCGACGCGGTGGGCTGGGTCCTCCAATCCGCGCGGCACGCCTCCGCTTTCTCCCTGATAAGCGGCGTCGAAGGTAAGAGTGACGAAACCCTGCTCTGCCAGGCGCTTTGCGTAGAGGCCTGCAGTCTGCTCCTTGACGCCGGTGCCGGGATGGCCAACGACGATCGCGGGGCGCGGCCCGCTGACCACTCCGTCAGGTGTGTAGAGGTGGCCGGCGATCTTCACGCCGGCACTGTCGAAAGTAACGTCCGTCTTAGTATAGTAATTCATGCATAATCCCTCCAAAATCTTAATTTGTTTTCGAACTTACATTTACGATATTTACATATTTAGTACTATATGTCAAGTAAGAAATTATACAAACTTGACATTTGTTGATCTGTTCGTTAACCTGAATACATGGATAAAAAAGAATCGGCAAGACTGGCGTACGTTCTTGAGACAGCTCTGAATATTTTTGTTCGGTACGGCTATAAAAAAACATCCATTGAGGATATCTCGAAAGCCGCGGGGATCACACGTCAGGGGATTTATCTTCATTTTAAAAATAAAGACGAGATCTTTAGCGCCTCCATTCAAAAAGCGTTGGACGACGGTTTGCAATCCGCCGATCAGATACTTGAGGATGACCGCTTAACGCTGGAAGAAAAACTGTTTCAAGCTTTAGACGAGTGGTTTGGCCGTCACGTAGGATTCCTTCATCCTGAAGCGTCTGATCTTGTGGCCCAATGTGAGCGCGTTCTCGGCGACGCTGTTGAAAACAGCAGTTCATCATTTCAAAAGAAACTCGAACAAGTCATTCTAGAGTCATCTGGGAAAAATACAAAAGACGATATGAAGCGCGCTGCGACCATTGCCGACATGCTATGTACATGTGCATCGACTTGGAAGCACCGTTTATCATCGCGGCAAGAATTCCAAGAGAAGTTGTGTGACGCCATCCACTTGTGTTGTCAAGATCTTCGAGACTAGTTAGTAAATCTAGTTCGATGATCATACGCGGGGCAAGGCGGAGGAGTGATACGTCCCAGAAAATCAATTCTCATCTGCAAGCACCGGGGGAAACGGGGGAACCGCCTTTTCCTCGAGGTGCTTTTTTGTATGCTAAAGAGGAGATTGATTTGGAAAAACGGTATAGGTCTTGTTTCCAAGGAGGTAAAACATGGATTACACTTCACCGATTGAAGCGACATTAAAGATGAAACGGTGGCCTAAAGATACGTTAGCGGCGGGTCGTCGTCATACCGTTGGTCTGAAATTGGACGGAACGGTGACGGCTGTGGGTGATAATAAATATGGCCAATGTGATGTAAGCGGCTGGCGCGATATGGTGGCAGTTGCGGCTGGTAATGTACATATGGCGACGAACACGGGTAATGCTCATACAATCGGTCTTACATATGACGGCAGGGTGGCGGCTGTGGGTTGGAATAAGCATGACCAATGTGATGTAAACGACTGGCGCGATATTGTAGCGGTTGCGGCGGGTTGGCGTTGTACCGTCGGGCTTAAATCGGATGGCACGGTGGTGGCTGTGGGTCGAAATAATGAAGGCCAATGCAATGTAAGCGGCTGGCGTGATATGGTGGCGGTAGCGGCGGGTGACTGGCATACTGTCGGCCTTAAATCGGACGGAACGGTGACGATTGTGGGTAATAATCAGTATGGCCAATGCAATGTAAGCGGCTGGCGCGACATAGTGGCGGCAGCAGCGGGTTACCTTCATACCGTCGGGCTTAAATCGGATGGCACGGTGGCGGCTGTGGGTTTGAATAAGCATGGCCAATGCGATGTAAGCGGCTGGCGCGGTATTGTGGCGATAGCGGCGGGTAGTAATCATACCATCGGGCTTAAATCGGACGGCACGGTGGCAGCTGTGGGTTGGAATACGCATGATCAATGCAATGTAAGTGGCTGGCGTGATATTGTGGCGGTTGCGGCGGGTTGCGCTCATACTCTCGGCCTTAAATCGGACGGCACGGTGGTGGCTGTGGGTGATAATGAATATGGCCAATGCGATGTAAGCGGCTGGCGCGATATCCAAACTTCACAAACACTGCCAACTAGACCGTAACATACACAAGGCTGCCGTAAGCAAGAATCTATCGGCAGCCTTGTGTATTTAATCAGTTCTGATAAATATGAGCTGTTACCAACTTATCATTTTGCATCTGCAAAAATGTGTATAGAATGTATGACACTAAATAAGAATCCATATAGGTCATGGTGTAGGGAGAAAATAAATTAATAGACTGAAAAATAAAGTGCTAGACTCAGCAAATAAAGTTGTAGACTGAGATAATAAAGTATTAGACTGACGGTGATTCATTAAGTTAACGGGCAGGATAACGACAAGGAGTGAAGTTATGAAATTTCTACTCACATCTGCAGGCATCAAGAACAAAAGCATACACGACGCGCTGGTTGACATGCTGGGCAAACCGATTGCCGAGTCTAACGCACTCTGCATTACCACTGGGTTGTATGCTATACCTGGTGGTGCAGGCCACGCATGGCGGTTCTTCAGCGGACAAGCCAACTCACCGATGTGTGAGCTGGGCTGGAAGTCACTTGGGGTGCTGGAGCTCACCGCGCTGCCCAGCATCGATGAAGAACTTTGGACTCCTATGGTCAAAGAGACTGACGTTCTACTAGTGAATGGCGGTGACCCCTTGTATCTGTGTTACTGGATGAGGCAGTCTGGACTGGCAGACCTCTTGCCGTCGCTACACGCTGTCTATGTGGGACTGAGCGCCGGGAGTATGGTGATGGCACCTAACATCGGGAAATTCTTCGTTGGCTGGACTCCACCCACCGGTGGCGATGAAACGTTGAGTCTGGTCGATTTTGCAATGTTCCCGCATCTGGATCACGAGATGCTGCCGTATAATACTATGGCTGCTGCCGAGAGATGGGCATCTGGGATGCAGGGGCCGGCGTATGCGATTGATGATCAGACCGCCATCAAAGTGATCGACGGAGCAGTCGAAGTTGTATCCGAAGGGCATTGGAAACGTTTTTCGCACTGATATTACTTTTGAAACGGAGATGATTCTGCTGTTTTAGAGGTTATCGTTCAACTGAACGATTTGGAGCACGAACTTGAGAATTATTAATTGTTGAGTTCTAACGGAGAATGTTAGTTTAATGAAACAGCGACAGTCTAGGACATTATTTTCTCGTTCTTTGCTGCCGCTGTTTCAATTTATAGGGACGGTATGATAATTCAAAAAGCTGCGTGGAATAAAAACATCTAGTCTAATACTTTATTCTCCGCTGACACATGGTATTTCATCGTTTTACATACATATGTACAAAATACTATATATTCTTTAGTTATAAGTTTGATTGACTAAGATATGCATGGACTGTATTCTCATACAATGTGTCACATGATTTTGGCACGTCCCGATTTTATCTAAGGGAGATGCCTTTTTTTATTGCCTCGGAACGCCGGTCGGAATGATCAGTTAGTACTATTTCGACAAAAGAGCAACATCTTTGATAGTTGACTTAGTCAATTAAAATCTATATATTGTTTATATATAGTTGACAAAGTCAATTAAAGTAGGAGGTTCCTCTATGGGTTCTGAAGCGTCTTTAATCCCGATAATTCGCAAATTTAACCGATTTTATACGAAGGTGCTCGGCTTGCTCGATAAGCACCTGTTGGATAGCAATTTTTCACTTTCGGAAGCTCGAGTTTTATACGAAATCGGCAATACGGAGCATTGCACGGCCAGAGTGCTCATCGACCTTCTGAGAATCGACGCGGGGTATTTAAGCCGTATTCTCAAACGGTTTGAAAAGCAGGGCTTAACTTACCGGGTCCAATCTGAGATGGATGGGAGATCGTCATTCCTATACTTGTCGAGTCTCGGAGAGGAGACCTTGTCACAAATGAACGCCTTGTCCGACGACCAAATTCGGAAAATGATCATCGGATTAACGGATCGAAGCCAAATAAGCATTGCTAGAAGCATGACCGCCATTGAAAGAGAGCTATCGGACAATCCTACAGAGCAGAGCGTAACCATCCGGACTGAATTGAAACCGGGAGACGTAGGGATGCTCATTCATATGCACGGATGGATCTATGCAAAGGAGTGCGGCTATAATCAATTTTTTGAAGGATATGTCTGCAAGACGTTTTACGACTTGCTTCAAACCTACAGCCCGGACAAGGACCGTTTCTGGCTAGCGGAAGCCAATGGCGAAATTGTTGGCAGCATAGCTATCATCGGCCATTCTAATAAAAAGGCGCAGTTAAGGTGGTTTATACTGCATCCGGATGCCAGAGGAATGGGACTCGGGAAAAAGCTCTTACATGAGGCAATCAGTTACTGCAAAGACAGAGGCTTTCAGTTCATTTTTCTGGAAACGACTGAGGACCAGAATACGGCTATTGGCATGTATGTGAAAGCAGGTTTTAAGAAGATTTTCGAACAAGAAATTGAATCTTGGGGTAAACGTCACATTGAACAGACTTATGAGCTTAATCTACATGAAGCATGATGAATAAGCTTCCATCGATCAAAAATTCCGTACTTCAATCGGAGCCAACACTTAAGACTGCACTGAGTCAAAGCTAAACAAAGCCCAGATATAACGAACCGTTGCTTTAACCGTTGCTTTAATAGAGGAACGGTTTTTTATCATTATAGGCACTTAGTTTTTTAAGAAGGGAAAACAGCTTATTAATATGTCAGAAGACAAGAACATAGTCCTTTAAGAACCCGCGCCAGGCGCGGATTTTCTATTTAGGCTTTAGCCAATTGAGTGCGTGAAACGCGCGAAACAAAAAACCACCCGCTATGCGAGTGGAGGGATCGAGGGTTTGACCAACAAGACCATTCCGATAAAATTGAGATGTTCAGGGTAAATGGAAATGAATGACAAATATACCAATTTTTCAAGGTTCCCCGAGAGCAGCGGAATACGAACCGTGTTTGAGGTCGGATGCCTCAGGAAGCACCGACGGCAGAGAAAGAATAACGATATTTTTAGCGATAATTACGTAATTAGGGTATATTCATTCCTGTAGATTACCAGTAAAATAACGGTAATCTAGAAGGGGTATAAGTGACACTAGCAAAATGCTTTAAGTTTTCAAATGAAATTGTTATTCGTTTTAATTATTTGTTCAGCAAGGCTGCATATCAACATCGGTATAGGTAGCAACTGGTTGATCTCCTTCAGACCTTGCAGGACAAGGGGCACAGCTCTAAGTCTTGTTCGGTCAGGAACAGATGTGTATGACTCACAGATACTTTCCAGATGCCCAGCAGACAGTGGAGCAAGCGTTCATCGGGGGATGGAATGGATTGATAGTTAGTAATGATGGTGCTCCTTGCTTTTGATTAAATTATACAGTAAAAAAGTGGACGGGGGAATGCGTTAAAAAATATGGAAAATTGGTATTTAAATGCAGCTGAAAAGACTATAATAATTTTCACACAGAACTTTCATCCTAATATTTGTAACAGCAATGCAATTCTATTTTATACTCATCTTATAGTATAGGAGCTAATCTTATGAGTGATTTATCCAAGCTGCAGAAACAACAATATACCAACTGGTTAAAGCGGAAAAGAAAATCGAATGGGGAACTATATTCCGAAAATACTGTAAATTCATACGCTTCCTCATTATCGACCGCCCCCGCGAGACTTTCAGGAATTGAACCGGTAAATACCAATGTTTACGAGATTACTTCAGCTGACTATTTTCATGGGATAAGACAGCGTATGGAAAAAGCAGAGAATTTCGAAGAAATTAATGTAAAGGCGGGCAACAGAGCATTTCAATATGCTCTTGAGTACTATGAGGATTTCTTGCGTGAACAGGAACAGGGAGCTGATATGGCTGCTGCTGGAGATTCCTTTAATTCAGTTTTAGCGGACAAGACTTCAGCTTTGGCGGTGACCAACGGGCTGCCGTCTGTACTGCTTGATAAAAACATCATTCTATATGGCCCTCCTGGTACAGGGAAAACCTATAACACGGTTACATATGCAGTCGCAATCATTGAAAACAAACCCTTACATATTATTTTGGATGAAGTGAAGATCAGTGGTTACGACGTAATACTGAAACGCTATCGTTCCTATAAAGATAAAGGACAAATTGAGTTCACAACATTTCATCAATCTTATGGCTACGAGGAGTTTATTGAAGGGATTAAGCCAAAGATTCAGCAAGGTGACGAGACGGGTCAAATTAGCGATGAAATTGCTTTCGAGATAAAACCGGGGGTATTTAAACAATTCTGTGAAAAAGCGCAAACACCCGTGATTCCGGACAGCAATTCGTATGGAATCCGTAAAGAACCCGTCATTTGGAAGGTTTCGCTTGGCGGCTCGGGCGAGAACGAGGTGAAACGGGATTGCTTTGACAACAACAGAATCCGGATCGGGTGGGACTCTTATGGAGAACGAATTACGGATGAAACAGATTTTAGGGAATATGGAGGCGCAACTATCCTGTCCCGGTTCATGAGCGAGATGGTAATTGGTGATATTGTTCTGATTCTTCACGACGAAAAAACTATTGATGCCATTGGAGTCGTGACAGGTGAATATGAGTGGCTCGATGAAATGGAGGATTACAAACGGTCCCGCAAGGTGAAGTGGCTTGCTAAAGATACTCGCGAGGATATTTACGCTCTCAATGGAAACAAGGTTATGACACTAGGTTCGGTTTATAGGCTGAATAGAATTACGCTAGCAGATGTACTGGTTATGATGAAAGCTAACAACAATGTTCTAGGCACAGCTATTAAGGAAAATGCCAACAATTATGTGTTTATTATCGATGAAATTAACCGCGGCAATATCTCTAAAATTCTTGGGGAGTTAATTACGTTAATTGAGCCTACCAAGCGCATTGGACAAAGAGAAGAGATACGACTGCGGCTGCCCTACTCACAAGAAGAGTTCGGTGTTCCGAACAATGTCTACCTTCTTGCAACAATGAACACTGCTGACCGTGCAATTGCCCGATTGGATACCGCGCTCCGCCGCCGGTTTCATTTTTCAGAAATGATGCCTCGCCCGGAAGTGCTGGGAAATGTATCGGTTGACAATGAAGTTATTGAGCTTTCCACAATGCTTGCAGTGATGAACCGCCGTATTGAGGTACTTTACGACAGGGAGCATATGATTGGGCATGCCTATTTCATGCCAATAAGATCCAAATCCACTGTGCACGATCTTGCCTACATTTTCAGCAATACGATTATCCCGCTGCTGCAGGAGTACTTTTACGAAGATTATGACAAAATCCGTCTGGTACTGGGTGACAACAACAAACCTGAGGATGAACAGTTCATCCTGGCCAGAAAGACGAATATGGCGGAGTTGTTTGGAAATATGAACGGTTTTGATTTTGATGATGAAGTATCCTATGAGCTTAATGACAGGGCTTTTGCCCAAATTGAAGCCTACCGCAAAATATACAAACGTAGCTCCTTATGAGGAACAAAAAGAAGTATACCATTAAAGAATATGACTCGTTCACCAAGAATCCGGATGTGCAGCTCCCGAACTTCCATTTTATGCCTGAACCTGTCTTTGACTGCTTGGAGCAGTTTGTGTTGACCAACCGCCAGGTGTCGGATACAGATCTGTTGGAGCTGATGGTGGTAACGAGCAGACGCGGAATCGGCAAAGTCATCAGCGCCCGTAACTATGTGGGTGTGATCAACATGAATAATGAAACAGAGATCGAGATTCTACCAAAATTATATTCACGGAATGAAGAGAGCTCGGAGGGGGAAACCAAACAGATATTCCTGAAGATGCTAAAGTCCCTCTTACGGATGCCTTATAAGCATTTTAATGTTTCCAGTTTGGATCAGGAGAGATACAGTATTCTGGATATTTTAATCCGGATGTTTATTGAAGAAGTCTACACTTTGGTTAAACGGGGATTGAAATCCGCTTACGTGGACCATGAGGACAACGAGTTTTTTTATAAGGGTAGACTTAAATTCTCGGAGCATATTCGGTTAAATGCGGTGCACAAAGAGCGATTTTATATTGAATATGATGTATTCAGCGTAGATCGTCCGGAGAACAGACTGATAAAATCAACGATCGGATTGCTGCAAAAGGTCTGCTCCAGCAGAAAACTTCAGAAGGATCTGCATACCTTATCAGATGCGTTTGAATCTGTAGAATTCTCTACAGATTACACTCGAGACTTTGCCAAAGTCACTGATGATCGGCATATGAGCGAATACACAAGAATTCTCCAGTGGTGCAGAGTGTTTCTAACCAGAAACAGCTTTACCCCTTTCAGCGGAGGAGGAGTAGCGTACGCCCTGTTATTTCCCATGGAGAAGGTGTTCGAAAGTTACGTTACCGGACATTTGAAGAAAATTGTGCCTCACCCCGAGTATTTGCTAATGACGCAGCACAGGTTGCACCATCTCTATGACGAACCTAAGCAGCGCTTCCTGCTCAAACCGGATATCGTAGTTGCCCGTAATGGGCGTTCGGTTATTTTGGATACCAAATGGAAAATGCTTTCGACGGATGGAGATCACGGTATCTCGCAATCTGATATGTATCAAGCCTATGCTTATCATAAGAAATACAACGCAGAGACCGTAATACTCGTGTATCCCTGGACAACAGCGTTATCAGAAATAAGAGATCCTATCGAGTACAGAAGTAATGATGGGGTTAGGGTTCAGGTTTATTTGGTGGATTTGAGTGAGTGCAGTGGTGGTGTGGCGAGGTTGGGGCGGTTGATTGAAGGAAATTTGCTAGGAGATTAAATGTTTTGTTAGCCTGACAGCCATAGTGGATTGTGGAGGTCAGGCTTTAATAATTTCAGGAGGATTTTTAATGAGTGATTACGATTTTCATAGATTATTGGAGCCTATGGAATTTCAGAATTTTGTTAGAGATGTGGTACAGAAAAGAGATGGGATTTATCTTGAATCATATAAAGAGGGTAAGGATCAGGGAGTAGATGGAGGTTGTTTTAATATTAATCATACTATTATTCTTCAGGCGAAAAGATGGAAGTGTGATTACCGTTCTCTGTATAAACACTTAAAAAATGAAGAAAAAGAAAAAGTCGATAAACTTAACCCTGATCGTTACATTTTAGGGGTTTCTATGGATTTGTCAAAAAAGCAGAAAGATGAAATAGTGGAGTTGTTTTCTCCTTATATCGTAGATAGTTCAGATATTATTACTGAAAAAGATTTCAATAACTTACTTGAACAAGATGAATTTAAAGCCATTGAAAAGACATACTCTAAACTATGGTTACCAAGCACATCGATACTGCAAAATATGCTAAATGGTACAGTTCATGGCGTGCTTCTTCAGGAATCGCTAAGAGAGTTTGAAGAAGCACAGAAAAAGTCTGTGGTATTTGTGGAAACAGAGGTCTATGGTAGAGCCATGAAAATACTTAATGAGAAACGGGTAGTGATTGTATCGGGTGAACCCGGAATGGGGAAAACTTCTATAGCCTATCAATTAGGCAGGTTTTTTGTCCAGCAAAAAGGATATGAGGAGTTTTTCTGGGTTAAGTCAGTAGATGATATTTATATAGCACAAAGGAATCCTGGGAAAAAGGTAATAGTATTCGATGATTTCTGGGGCAGTACATTTCAGGAAAGTTCAATAGCTGGCAGGGATGAGCAACGCCTCGCAAAAATTATAGAAAGAATTAAAATAGAGAAGAACTGCATTCTGATACTAACAACTAGGGAGTACATATTAAAGCAGGGTTTGGAGAAGCATGCAGAGTTAAAAGAGGTAATTGGAAAGTATAAATTAGAATGCAGATTAGAGAAATACAGTGAGGTAGAAAAAGCTAGAATATTTTTTGGCCATCTACAGCAATCTAAATTAAATTGGCAGCAAACGCAGGCATTATTCCGTGAACACAAAGAAATTGTAAGACATGCGGACTACAATCCCCGGGTAATTGAAATGTTTCTGCAAAATGTCGAGTTAAACATGCACCCCAAGGAATGTGTAGAGCACTTTTGGGATTATATTGAACAACCAGAGAATTTTTGGAATGCAATCTTTAGTAATCTTTCTTCAGAAGCGCAATTGCTTTCAGTTATATTGTTAATATCCTCAGCACCTTCACTAATCGACCATATAAAGAAGACATATTATAGCTGTCTGCAACAAATGCAAGGAGTTATTGATAAAAAGAACTTTGCAGAAGCAGTTGAGGAACTCGAGAAAACAGTTATTAAATCAGTGGTCATTGATGATGAGTATACAATTATAGTTAAATTTCAAAATCCATCTGTACAGGATTATATCATTAATTACCTGCGTAATAACATAGAGCATTATTTCGATATATTATTGCATGGAAGTTGTTATTATGGACAATTAACATATTTATTAAATCATTATACGAAGGATTCAGAAATCCGTTACTCAGCATTAATGAGAAAGTGTATTGATAAATTTGAATCAATGCCTTTGATATCGAATGATTATCGGGACTACTTAGAATACAACGAATTTGATTATTATGATGATCATTTAGAGGAGGCTACTCAGTTAGCCCGCTTTTATAGTATTTTATGCTGTTATAAAACAGAAATGAAGCCAGACTTTTATAAGTTTTTCATTGACTATGTTGAAAGTTTCAATGAACAAATACGAGATACAGATGTGAATATTGACGAGTATGATCTAGATCTGGTTTATGGTCTAGTAATTGAAAGATGTTTGGAATATGGCTTTAATCTAAATGGTATGGAGATTATTAATACTTATTTCGAGAGAATCTGCTTTGAATACAGAGATTTAGATGTTCATAAGTTTAAAAAGGTTTTTCCCAATGAGTATTCAATGTTTTTGCACGATAATAGACAATACATTCAAGAATATATTGAAGGATATTTTGAACATATGTTATCAGTATATGTAGAATTAAATAATGTTAAATATTGTGAATTTCTGCTCGAACAAATTTCAGAAAGGTTTAATGCATATGAGCTTCCGTATACAACTGAATTTAAAACGATTGTAGAAAGTTATATGAGCATTTTAGATGAAACAGAAGAGGAATTTAATGAAGAACAGGAAGAAGATTATGAAGAAGAAGAATGGAGGGCAGAGAAAATAGCTTATGAAGAAGTAGTGGGTACTTATACAAAAGAAATATTAGGAGAAGTATCGTACTTTTGGGAAGAGGACTTGCAGGACTTTATACTTGCTAGCAACCTGGATGAAGGATTAAAGTATGAACTGTTAGAGATACAAGAGACTGATGAATATTGGTACATTCGTGAGTTTTTGATGGATGAAGAATCATTTCTTTTTTTGGAAAAAAATCTACTTGAAACTAAACAAATCTTTAAACATCCAATGCTATTTATTTCACAATTTACTGGCTATCCTTGCATCAAAAACGAATATTAATCAGAAAAAACTTATAAGTTTTCTTATAAATTTTTGTGATGAAGTCATGTACCGAGAGAATGCTAAATTGACTAAAGATGAAATAATCTTAACTGAAGCCTACACTTTGAATTTTGAATACGATGAACAATATTTAGAATTGATGATTGAAAATGGATTGTTTGTAGAGCAGGGTAAATGGTGTGAACTGGTTAATATTTTACTTGTTATGATGCCTTACGGTATGGTAATTGCAGGTATGAATAGCGATGAGAAGAGAGACTTCTATAATTCTATTGATATGATGGACCAATGGCAAAAGCTACGTGTTAGAAATAAAAAAGAGTTTCAAGTAGAAGACAGTACGTATCTAGCAGATATTGGACTCTATTACTTTGAAAACACTGAGTGGGAGAAGCTGTTTCTTAAACTTTTCCTGGAATTAGACCCACATGACTATCTAGATTATTATGTAGTTCCAACAATTCAAAATTACTTTCAAGAAATAAAAAAAGAAACACCCCTAGATACCGCTTCATATATTTTAAAACAATTAGATTTCCGTCTCGATATTAATAAACAAGGAGAAAATTCAGGTGGTATGGCTAGCATGCCATTTGTTTGGATCTTATTCGAAAGTTTGGATTTAGGATGCGGTTTTGACTTAGTACCTTGTGAGTTTTCTGAGGAACAAATGGATTATATATCGAGGCAGTTTGAGTTAGTACAAGACGGAACTGAAGAGGTTTATAAAATTAATTTTGGTGAAATTAAAGATTTAGACATCATTTTAAAATTAGGAATAGATGGCTCTGCATTAAAACTACTTGATGAAATTGAGGATAATTTAAGAAAATTAATTATAAAACATACTGATTAATAGGCTGCATTAATCAAGTGTAATTTGAACTCTTAGACGTAACTTCATCATAGTCTCTGTTAAACAGAGGTGAAAGATCGTTAGTAGTTGTACAGACTATGAAATTAGAAGAGGGTGATTTATAAGCTGATTTCCATTTATAAGCTTATAAGCTGATTTCCACATGAAATGCAATACTTGATTACCGCTGAAAGCGAGCGCAGGAATAAATAGTTCTAGGCATTCCATCAGATGTGTAAGGCGATGGAAAAGACAGAGAAGAATATTCAGCAATCAATTATTTAAATATGTCATCTGTAGCTTAATATATGGATTTTTACTAGGATTAGCTTCAAAATAACCTCGACTGGAACATTTTTTTATTTTTGGGGACCCGGGACTCGTGCACGGGTTACACATGGTCACCGCCGCGATCATTATATTCGGGCGAGGAAATGTTAACCTCGCTGGTCCTTACCTTTGGAGAAGAGTATGTTGGTCGGCACCTGAAGCTGAGTCGAATGGTAATGAAAGCAGTACGCCGAATTCTTGGCCGGATGTATAAATTCTTATAGTGTGGCGACACTATGATTCACATCGAGTCCGATTGCGAGAAACCGCAGCCAGCTAGAGTTTTCAGAGCCGGAAGAATATCAACGACACCCGGGCGGAAGTGTACGCAATAGAATCGAATCACTAAGGCTTATAGCAAGAGATTTAATTATTTACGAATCGGCGGCGGCACGTCGAATCGAATGAAAAACCATAATTATTAGTGACTATACATATGTACAAAATACGGGTTTTGTGAATATATCCAAGAGAAACCGCGTAACACCGCGGGTTTATCGATCCATGTTATTTACAGCATTACGCATCTCTTCATCTGTTAAATGTGTAAATGTGTGTATATCATTGTTGTCTGTATGGATGAATGCCCTAATTGACTCTTCAATCTTGGTACATCTTATTTTCTAAATGATATCGCGTTGCAAATGAGTGTCTAAGCGAATGTACTGTCAGTGAGGGTTTCCCAATGGCCGTTGCGTATTTTTCAATCAGCTTTTTAATCGATCGCCCAGTCAAACGCCGGCTTTTTCCTTTACGGCCAACAGGAGCTGCAATGAATAAATAGTTCTCGTGTTTTTCTGGTGCATATCTTGATTCTCTGATCTGCAGGTAACTTTCCAGATCCATTAGAGCTTGTTTGCTAAAGTACACATATTGTTCTTTATCACCTTTGCGTATCACTCGTACCAAAGCTTTATTCACATATACTTGAAATACCCGGACAAGAATGATTGAGAACTTGAATATAGAAAATGGGATACGAAAAAAATTCCTAAAGAAAAATTTCCAGACGGTAAAACAAAAATATCTGAATCTATGTTGGATATTCCCGCAACCTGCGCCTGACGGCCGTTCGATTCGCTCTGCCCATGGGTGTACGACGTTATAGTAGTGGATCCCGCCTGAAGCACGCCGTCTACGATAATACCAGTCTCGCACAGCGCGGAAAGCTTTTGACACTGTACGGGGCTGGTTTACGAAGCTATAGAATTACTGCTCTTTATCCCGGCCGAGCAGCCCGCTGAGCGCCTCTGTCACGTTCATACCGGTAAGCGTCTGGGTCAATTCGGGAACCTGGGCCATGATTTTGGCGATATCGCCGGTAATTTTGTTCACACCGGATGAAACTCCATCCTGGGAAATCACTGTAATTTTATCGACATTGGCCAGCGGGGCAGCGACTTTCTCAGCCAGCTCTGGCAGAACTTTCAAGAATTCCACTGTAAGCGCAGCTTGCGTGAACTGTTTGTACGCTTCGGCTTTCTTCTCCAGTGCTCCCGCTTCCGCCGCTCCAGCCAGTTGAACAATTTCCGCGCTCACTTTCCCCTTCGCCAGCTCTGCTTCCGCCGTTGCTAGCCCGCGCTTGGTCGTCGTGGCTGCCTCTGCTTCAGCCTCAAGAATTTGCCGCTGCTTGGCTGCTTCCGCTCTCATAATCGTAGCCTGGTTCTCCGCTTGGGCAGGCTTGATCACCGTTGCCTCCAGCTCCTTCTGTCTCAGCTCAACTTCGATTTCCCGGACGGTCCGGTTGGCTTCCGCTTCCATCTGCGTGATCTTGACCTGTTCGGTAACCAGCGACTGCTTAATTTTGTTCTGCTGCAATTCGTACGCAAGATCCGCTTGCGCTTTCTTCACTTCCGTCTCCAGCTTAAAGTCCGCCTGCTTAATGTTCAGTTCCTTCTCGAACAAGGATTCCTTGGCGCGAGCGGCGGTTTCCGCTTCAATGGTTGCCTGATGCGCATTGGCTTTGGCAATGGAGGATTCTTTCTCCGCCTCGGCCTGCTTGATCAGAATGTCGCGTTCCGCTTCCGCCTTGGCAATGCTGGCATCGCGGCGGATGCGCTCAATCTCCGGAACCCCCATATTGTCGATATACCCTTTGTCGTCGGTAATTTTCTTAATGGTGAAGCTAACCACCTCAAGCCCCATCTTGTCGAGGTCTTCCGAGCAGGTCTCCCGCATCTTGCTGTTGATTTCGTCGGGTGTCTTTAGTATGGATTCCACCGACAACTGCCCGATTAAGCCGCGCAAATGGCCTTCCACCGAATGCAGGATAATCGTCTCGCGGTCTTCTTCCGGCCGGTCGATAAACTGCTCGCTGGCAGTCAGAATAGCGGTAGGATCACTTTTGATCTTAATCTGGGCCACCGCCTCCAAGTTGAGCTTGATGCCTTGCCGGGAGAACATCGCCTGCGCCGGAATGACATCAAAGCTCATCAGCATCATGGAGATGGTCTTATTGTTTTGGAAGCCGGGGATGACGAACGTCCCGCCGCCCTGCACCACTCTTTTTCCGCCGAGGCCGTACACAATCATCGCCTGATTGGGTGGAACCTTTTTATAAGAGTTCACGATAGTGTACAAAGCCAGCAGGATAACAACAACAATTGCCGCGATCAAATAAAGAATAACCATTCGGTTCGACACTCCCCGTTATTTATAATTGTTCGATTTCCCTCTCGAAGAGGGTTACTGACGCCATTCCTTTTTTCACCTTCAAAATAATCACCCTGTCGCCCTTGGCGAGCTGCTGGCCGGTTTCTGCCCGCACTCCAATGGAGCGCATCGTTCCGTGCAGTACATATTTCATCTCCCCAACCGCTCCATCCACTGCAGAAATACTGATGTACCCTAGTTGCCCTGTTGGATCATAATCCATTTCATTCATGCTGTTGTCATACCGAGTCATCACCCGGTCCAGCACCGCATACATCAGACAGCCCAGCAGCAAGGCAACCACGGTGCAGATCAGCACCACTGCAAGTATTTTCATTCCGCTGAACCGGGTTAGCACATAACCAGTTCCGCCCCAAACCGTGACAAACACCATCAGCGGGAGTATGGGTACAAAGCCCGGACCTCCAGCATCGCTGCCTCCTACATGCAGATGACCCGCCAGGCCATGCCCATGAAATCCGCCGCTGAGGAGAAGCAGTAACCCTACCCAGAAGCACACAATAAATACAGTAACGATAGCAATCCCCCCCTTTCAAGCAGTTCAGATAGTGCCTAAGCACTCTAACTTTCGTTGTTATAAGATTTTTCATTCCTCATACAGATCGCCTTCCCTTCCTAAATGCCCAGCAAAAAGACCACAGAAGCGGCAGGGCTCTCCGTGGTCGGTTAATTGATCATGGCGCTCATCCTCTCTCTACGAGGCTTACGGGGTTAGCTGACGGATTCGGGCAGCGAGATTGCCCTACCTTGCCAGAGCGGCTTTACAGCACGCAGCAAGGATTCACCCCAAGTGAGCGGCAGCATCAGATCGAAAGCCGCATTCACCATTGGTTCCCCCGTTCCCATTGTCGGAATTCAGCCATTTGAGAACAGTTACAATATATTCAGTTGTTGATTTGAATCTTACGCCTGTGGCAGTCTAATGTAAAACGTTCCAGATGGCAAAAGGAGCCAAAGAATGCCTCCTCTTCATGAATAAAAGCGGATTCTTTGGCTTCTCTCTTAAGCGGCCGATGATTTTCTCATTTTTGCTCCGTTTCTCGCAAGCTGTCCCATTCGGCCAAAGTCAACGCCGCAAACACCATAAAACCTTAGGATGCTTGCGGTGTTGGCAGCAGCCGAGACAATCCATGTTTATTCCGAAAATAGGTAAAATAAGTAATATAATCCCTTAACTCCCGGAGGCACCGGGCTGCTTCCAGGTCGGCCGCATAGGCTTCACGCCGCTTAAGCCTTCCAGATCAGGACTAACCGCACACCACATAATCGTTGCTGCTCCCTTGCTCTACCGTCTTTAGCTGAGCGCAGAGTCGAAAATCGTCCGTTTCTCCTTATCAAGAATCCCGCCGGTAATCGCAGTATCCCATCCTTCATTTGAGGTGAGTAAAGGGAAGTGTTTCCATAGAAGGAGTTCTTCACCGAATAAATGAAATTAAGAATATAAAAATTAACTTTCAGAAACAAAAATCCGAATATAAGATCATTGACATATCAGAAGTAATACGGTGGATGTATGCCGAAAGGAAAATTTTACATTCAAGGCTGTTATTCTCCGGAGCACCCGGCAGCCGGTTGGGTACATAGCCGCAACTCCGTCGGAACGACTCACCTCTGTATCTGCTCTGCGGCGCGAAGATTGGAACAGGCTGCTAATCCTGAATCTCCGCGCCGGCGCTTTCCTGCTTCCCGCAGGCCGACGTCTCTTCGTAAGAAAAATGTCTATCAGTGGGGATAGAATCATAATCGATCAACTCTAATCCCCACCTCCACCATTTCAACTCCTTACTGCTCGTTTAATACTTTCTGCAATGTTTCTGCATCCAAAAGCGCTACAAGCGCTACTACCGGATTCCAATAATCTTTGTAGTGTACGATTTTATTGTCTCTCGTTTCGATCACCGAGATATATTTCTGAAGATAAGGCTTGCCGGTGGTCAGGACTTGCGCTTCCTCAATTTCGAATTCGACTATCATGATATTGGGGTTCATCGCGAAGTGAAAGGTTGGTTCACTGAACCGTGTGATATCAAACCTTTGAGGGAAGTCTTTAACATACTCATAAATGGCAGCCTTGCCTTCAAGTTTTTGAGTAAAGCCTTTAGGAGCGTAAGGAAACTCGAACAGCGCATTGTCATCAAACAGCTCAATAAATTGATTCATGTCTTTTTCCAAAAAAGATTTGCAAAACTTATGGAAGATCTCCCGTGAAGCTTCCTGCACCTTTTCATAATCTGCCGGATTGAACGTCATATTTACCACTCCTTATCATTGAAATATTGAATCTGCAACCGGAATGCCCCGGCTTACGACTCTGGCGATTGTTTCCGCGCAAGGATCTCGGGAGGTTGGGCGCCAAGCCACCATGCCGGATTTGCCGATCCTTCGATGACACGTCCATCCGTATGCACATAATAGCGTTTATCGGGTCTTTGAGCGAAATCGCCATTCAGCGCCCGCTGCGTCCATTCCGAGCCGTAACGGAAGATCTCCGCTGCAACACCGCCAAGGGGATGGAATTCATTCTCATAGATCCGCAGCTCCTTGGGAGCCTTGATGAGCTCGTATAGCGCAATCGCATCTTCAACCGGGATAAGCTCATCAAATTCACCGTTGCCGATCAGTACCGGGCAAGTGATGTTCGGAACCAGATGCCAAATGCTGTAATTCGCCGCCATTTCCTTATCAAACTTCTCTTCATCGGTATATCCGGACATATACATCATATTGGCCTTGAAGCTCGGTTGAGCTTTGCTGAAAGACTTCTCCAGTTCACCGGGGCCTGCCATGAATGTGGCTAATGATTTCAGACGGTTGTCGTGGGCAGCTCCCCGTAATCCCCAGATCGCGCCCATACTGACTCCAAACAGACCTATCCGATTCTTGTCAACCTGTGGTAGCTCCTCAAGAAAGTCAATATACCGGCTGATGGCGCGCTGGTAGTTGGTTAAGGTGACTTTGAGTCCGGATGATCCGGATTCTCCCTGACCAGGCCCTTCAATCGACAGAGCAATCATGCCCCGGGACGTATAGTAGCGTTGGGCAATCTGGATATAATCCTCTTTGATCATGTCCATGCCCGGACCAAGAATGACAGCAGGAGCGTTCGATACGTTTCCTTCAGGGAGAAACAGCAGACCGAATATTTTTTTGCCTTCAAAATCCAGCTCAACCCTCTGGATCGTTTGATTGCTCAGGCGCGAAATCGCTGCGACGGACTCATTACAGCGCTCGCGAAATACGGCTTTTCTGGGATCATCGTTAAAAAATGAATATTGCGCTCTGCCCCACATCACCGCAGCACGCTGATACAAATCTTTGGCGGTTGCCGGGAAACCCTCGCTTTCATAGTGCTTTGCGCGTTCTTCTGCCTGGGCCGCAACGGTCGACCATGCTTTCGGGATCATGACGCCGCTTTTAACCAATTCAAATACTCTGTCAAAGTCTCTGTGATTGTGGCCGCATTCTTCTAACGTTGCCTTCGCTTCGGGATGCAGGGCGTCAAATCCCCCTTGTGAAAGTGCGATATCCAGAATCCATCCTTGTGAAACTGCTCGTTGTGTCATTTTTTAACCTCCGTATTTTTATTTTTAAGTACTTACAAGCCGAGAGCCGTCCAGCCTCCATCTACAAAAATGGTCTCGCCTGTAATATAAGAAGCTGCATCGGATGCAAGAAATACCGCGGCACCCGCCAGCTCATTGGGATGGCCCATTCTGCCAAGGGGAGTTCGTTCCGTCACTTTTCCGGCAAAATCTTCTTTTGCATCCGAGACGGTTTTTACAAGCGGGGTTTCAATATAAGAAGGCGCAATCCCGTTCACATTGACCCCATACTTTGCCCACTCTACCGCCAGAACCTTTGTCAGCATATTAACTCCCCCTTTGCTGGCGCAGTAGGCGACAGAGCCTGTGAGCGCAGTTGTGGACCCCACTGATGAAATATTAATGATTCGTCCACGGTTCTGCTTGATCATTTCCCTGCCCGCATACTGTGCGAATAAGAAAACACCGGTGAGATTAACCGCAACAATTCGGTTCCAGTTGTCCAATTCGTATTCTTCCGCTGGCGTTTTAATCGTCATTCCCGCATTGTTAATCAGAATATCAATAGATCCGAAACGATTTTTCGTCTCATCTACTACTTGTTGGATATCCTCGGGCTTCGTTACATCGCAAGGGATCACCAATGATTCCGTTCCTATCTTGCGAATCTCATTCGCCACCTCCTCTAATTCGGACTGCGTACGACTGGATAGAACCACATTTGCACCCGATTCGGCTAATCCCAAAGCAATACTTTTTCCGATACCTCTGCCTGCGCCTGTCACAATAGCGGTTTTTCCGCTCAAGTTAAATAATGAGTTCATAGCTTCAGCCGCTTTCAATTCTGTTTCCAATGTGAGGCGTGCGCGATGGCAAAGTCTTTTAGAGATTTAGGCGGTCGTCCGGTCACACGCTGAACTGTATCCGTAACCTGGTCTTCAGTACCGTGAAGCCTGATCGCTTCATCCAGCCCTGCGAGAAAATGAGCATAGTCTTCGGCCATCCCGAACTTCATCATCCCGGCCGCCAGCTCTTCCGTGCTAATATTTACATGTTGGATGGTTCGTCCTGCAGCAGCGCCGATGATTTCTCCAGCCTCCGCATAACTAAACGAATCAGGACCTGTGATGATATGATCTGTATTGTGAGGCTGCTCATCAATCAGCGCTCTTACGCCCACCTCGGCAATATCGTCGGCATCAACGAATCCGACCCGGCCCGATCCTGTAGCCGTAATCATCACCCCGTCACTGTTGATTTGGGCTCCGTGGTGACCCTCAGTGAAATTTTGCATAAAATAAGACGGACGCAGTACCGCCCACTCCGGGACAAGTTGACCTATTACCTGATGCACCTTGCCGAACACAGGTCCACCTTCGGGCACGGAAGCGCTGCTGAGCAAAACCACTCGGCGAACGCCGGCCTCTACAGCCCTCTCCAGAAACGGCACCATCATCTTGGATGGATCCATAACTGCAAGGGGACCCACCAAATAGATGCTATCCACGTTTTTTATAGCAGGTTCATATGTTGTTTCATCGTACCAATCAAAGGTAACATGCTCATTTGTGCTTCCTGGAGCGGAAGTACCGCGATCGGCCGTACGAACGGCATAGCCCAGATCTGTAAGCCGCTTAGCTATACGGCTTCCTGTTTTGCCTCTTCCGCCTGTCACTAGAATTTTACTGTTATTTACCATATCAATTACTCCCTTTCTTTTTTAGACTAATAAGTCCGAAATATTCATGAATAGTCAATCTAGATTAAAATAGTGACTCTGCAACCGAAAACCGGAGTTGGAACGACGTTTTCTAGATCAAACGATCTAATAAGTATAAAATATAATGAAGCGTCCAATACCGCTCCACTAATGGTCAAGCGCAGAGAGAATGACAGTTGCAATATCGTCCAAAACCCCCAGGGCCGAGGTTAATTTAGCAGCCTGGGTTAACGAATGCTTCTGCCCATATATTGAGCACCTCCTTTCTGATACCTATCTTATCCTTTTCAGACTATTTAGTCAAGAAAAAAATTAAATCATTGAACATCAAAAAAATAACTGCACCCTTCCCTTCTATTGGAAATGCGCTCATGTTAATGCTCTGTTGCCCACGCGTGTAAAAAAGCAATAATTTTATTCTTGACTAAACAGTCTATTAAAGTTTAAGATAACACTAAGAAAGGAGGTGCTAACCTTTAGGGAGGAGCAAGGAGTTCGATACAAAGAGCTCTTTGTATCTCGACAATGAAACATTATGCGAATGAGAAATACATGCTGGATGGATAATGAAGCTTTATAGATGCTTCATTATATTTTTCCAAATATTTGACCATTTGATCTGGAAAGTTGGTGGCCTCTAATGATTTGAATAACCAATGTGTATGCAGCCGCCAAAATCATTCTTGTCATCCGTTTTTAGATACGAATCCTTGGAAATCATCAAAATTAAAGTGGAGGTAGATGTTACATGTACGAATTCAATTCAAAAATCTCTGTTTTGGATCTCGCCCCGATCTTGTCGGGCAGCACACCCAAAGATTCTTTCCGACGTACGCTGGAGCTCGCGCAACACGCCGAAAAGCTCGGTTATCACCGATATTGGCTCGCTGAGCACCATAATATGCCAGGAATCGGGAGCTCGGCAACATCGATCTTGATCGGACATATTGCGTCTGGAACTAAGAAAATCCGGGTCGGCTCAGGCGGCATCATGCTGCCCAATCATGCCCCGCTCGTCATCGCCGAACAGTTCGGAACACTGGAATCTCTGTATCCGGGCCGGATAGATCTAGGATTAGGCAGAGCTTCAGGCTCCGACATGCGTACCACCCGCGCTCTCAGGAGGACGCTGGGCAGCAACGGGGATGATTTCCCGGACCTTCTGCGCGAACTGCGCTCTTACTTCCATCCCGAAGACGAACCTATTGAACCGGGAGTACGGGCTATTCCCGGAGAAGGAATGGATATTCCCATCTGGCTGCTGGGCTCCAGCGGGTTCAGCGCACAATTGGCGGGTCGTCTCGGACTGCCTTTCTCATTCGCCAGCCATTTCGCACCCGATTATTTGCTCCAGGCCTTGGATTTATACCGCAGCGCCTTCACTCCCTCGCGAATGTTGGATAAGCCCTATGTTATGATAGGCTTAAATGTCATTGCGGCTGATTCGGCCGAAGAAGCAAGCTGGCTGGCTACTACAGATGAGCAGCAAGTGTTGAATCTGATTCGCGGCCGTACCAGCGAATACAATCCTCCGGTTGAAAACATGGATGCCTTGTGGAATGAGCAAGAAAAAACGCGAATTCGTAAACAAATGGATTTCGGCATTATCGGAGATCGTACCACGATTCTTAAGAAGCTGCCCGTTCTGTTTGAAGAAACGAAGGCGGACGAATTCATCGTAACATCCCATATTTACGATCATCAAGCCCGTTTGCGGTCCTACGAAATTTTAGCGAATGCTGTCAACGAGTTAAGGCAGTAATGGATGCTCATTGAACCGCCAGAGGAAGTGGTCAATCCATAGATCCATATGTTGTTATCATTCCAATGAAAGAACAAGGATCATCAGGCTGCGTCAAACCGCCTAATGATCCTTGATTTTTACCATTTCTATCTTTACATCGCTTGAGTAACCATTCGTAAACGGATTGAATTCAGCACAATAACGATCCCGATTGAAGTAACAATCGCCCCGAACGTAAGCAAGGCCGGCATAAGCCCCCAATAAAACGATAATATCCCAACACCTAATGTAGGCAAAATCATGCCTGAATACGCCGCAATATAAAAGATTGACAGAAGGCGGGCTCTTTCGGAAACGGGTGCCATACTCCCGGTCAGTTTCATGCTGCCTTGAAACGTCCACCCGCACCCGACAGCCTGTACTCCCATCCCCAGCCACAACAACTCAATATTTATCATCGTTCCGGCCATTAACATGCACCATGTCCCTACAAGCAGTAATAATACTCCCGCTTGAATACGACGAATCATATCACCAGGCAAGGGAATTAGCTGGGCAAGCGCTCCTCCCGATAGGAGAATGAATAAGAGCATACCCGAGACAGCAAGATTGGTTGAGTGCATTACAGTCCGAACATAAGTTGGCATCAAAGCAAGTACAGTCCCATTAAGCGCAAATGCCGTAAATACGGAGGGAGCTGCGAATGCCCAGAACAATGTTCGATGGGAGGATGGTACTCCCATACTGATCTGAAATCGTCGTCGATCCCCTGTCGATTCCCTCCTTTCACGGATACTGGCCAGGAGAAGCATGCTGATGCTCAGAACGATAAACATGATTTGGTAAGGAATTTTCACAGGTGACAGCGGGCTGTACTGGATGATTATGCCGCTAATCGCCGGTCCCAACCCAAACCCGAGCATGGTAACAATACTAAACAGCGTCAATACATGCGCCGTTTGGTTCTGTGACGAATGTCGAAGCAAAAGAGCTGTCCCTGTTCCCATGAAGGCTCCAGACGCCATTCCAGCCGAGGCCCGTGCAAGATACAGTAACGAGATATTTGTGGCTTCAGCGAAAAATATCGTCGAAAGAATTGCCAATCCTAAGCCGATGAACACTACTTTTTTATTGCCCCATACATCCGCCAAAGGACCTGCGATTAACAATACCGGCAGCAGGCAAATGGAATATATAACGAACAAGCCTGTAACGATAACGTTGTTAAGATGAAAAGCATTTTCATAGAGCGGGAAAAAAGGTACTGACAGATTCGTATTAACCGCCATCGCTATGATCGTGAATAGGATACGTTTCATCGGCTTACCTCTAAATCTTGGCATAGGGCGGCTTTGGGCATCATTACGATTTTTGGGCGCTTGTATATCTATATTGATTTTCGTAGCGTTCTACCAGTTTCAAATATTGTTTTGAACTTTCTTGTACCCACCAAAGAGAATCGCCGGATAATTCTTTTTTGACTTGTCCAGGGGAACCTGCAACAAGCTGCCGGTTTGTAATTTTGTTATTACCTGTAATGACACTGCCTGCTGCAATGACATTCTCATTCTCAATCGTTGTCCCGTCGAGCACTACAGCGTTCATACCGATAACATTATCATTTCCAATCGTACAATTATGCAGAATCGCGCCATGTCCAATCGTATTGTTATTACCGATAAAAGTCCCGGATTCTGACATGTGAATGACGCAGTTATCCTGGATACTGTTATTTTTCCCGATTCGGATCGGTCCCACATCTCCCCGCAATACTGCGCCGAACCAGATGCTGCTGCCTTCCTCAATGGTAACATCGCCAATAATACTGGACTTCGAAGTGCTTCGGAAAATTCTGCATGTAGTCGTAGAGATCTGCCTTGCCTTCCTTCATTTCCGGGAAACCTGCAGGACCGTAAGGGAACTCCAGTACCCCGTTCTCATCCCACAATTCAACCCATGCCTTAATATCCCCGCCCGACAGATGTTTCAGATGATTGCGGAATGCTTCTTGTGCTCTTTCGCGAACTGCTTCTTGGGTTAGTGTTTGATTTACCATTGTATTTTCCTCCAGACAATTTGTAATTTTTTATTAGATCATTTGGTCTAATTTGATTAAAAAAAGATGTCGACTTAAATCCATTACTCCGAGAAGCGCACAGCATCATTCACATTGCCGACCGACTCGATCGCAACTAACGGATTCCAGAAATCACGATAACGTCTGAGACCATCCTTCGTTTCCACGACGCTGATATATGTTTGATTGTACGGATTGCCAGTTTCACGATGCTTACCCATCGACTTGAATTCTGCGATTACCAGCTCCGGATCAACCGTCAGGTGGAACTTAAGGTCCGTAAACTGGACTTGGAAGTGCTTCGGAAAGTTCTGCATGTAATCGTAAAGATCCGCCTTGCCTTCCTTCTTTTCCGGGAAACCGGCAGGACCGTAAGGGAACTCCAGCACCCTTTTCTCATCCCACAATTCAACCCATGCCTTGGGAGTGGAGAGCAATACATGAAAGCTATTCAAATTCGTCAAACGGGATCATATTCGGTTCTGACATACGAAGACGTTCCATTGCCGTCGCCCAAAAGCAATGAAGTGCTGATTCGCGTTAAGTTTATAGGTGTCAACTTTGTCGATTCCTTGATTCGTTCCGGCAGCCTGCCTCCTATTGTTATGCCGGAGTTTCCTATGATCCCTGGCGTGGAGTGTTCCGGGATCGTTGAGGCGACAGGATCCGATGTAGAACATGTAAAACCTGGCGACCCTGTCGTTTTCTTCGGTAAACAAGGAGTCGGCTGTTATACGGAATATGTGGTTGGCGAAGCGGCCCATGTGACCCCGGTTCCATCCCAGGTACCTTTAGATGAAGCGGCGGTCCTTCCGGTTAATTATTTTACGGCCTACGATATGCTGCATCATATCGGAGCTGTAAAACGCGGACAAACCATTCTTGTCCATCCCGCCGCTGGAGGTGTTGGCACAGCTTTAATCCAACTAGCAAAGCTTACGGGTGTAAGGATTATCGGACTCGTCGGATCTGACGAAAAGAAGGCATACATTAAGCAGCAAGGGGCAAATTACGGCATCAATTACAAAACAGAAAATGTAGTGGAGAGAATAATGGAGATCACTAACGGCGAGGGCGTTCATGTATCCTTCAATGCTACATCCGGTCAGACGATTATGCGCGATGCCGAGATCCTCGCAACTTTCGGACAAATTATCGTCTTTGGGACACTGAATGGATTGCCCGCAGGAGCATTGGAAGAAATCTATTCCCGATTCATTACCAAAAGCATTGCGGTAAGGGTATACTCCGTTTATTCGCAATATGACCAAAATTATGATCAGTACGATCAAGCACTCAAGCAATTATTCCATTATTTAGCGGATGGCTTAATCAAACCGCAGATCTATCAAACCTTCCATTTGTCTGAAAGTCCTGCCGCTCATCGATCGCTGGATCAAGGAAAAGCCAAAGGTAAAATTTTGCTTCATCTATAATGGTTAAACGCTTTTGCATTCGAAATCATGGTATGTAGCCACATCAAAAACCCGGGGAAGAAATTCCCCGGGCTAACGCTAAGAGTAAAATGTCCGCATTCATGGTCGCAGGTGTCAGAATACATATGTTCCCAGCTTCCTTGTGGCCTGTGCTATCGCTTGTCCAGGCCTCGTAAAAGATCGTTTTCAGCTAGACCAACTTCAGCGTCTTCTCGACGACCGCGGAGTGAATACCTACCGAGGTTTCTCTCATGTACTCTTCGCGCATCTTGGCAGCCTTCTTGTAGCTGTCGGCCTGTAAAGCCTTCATCATCTCTTCCTTAGAATCGAAGCTGATCTGGACGATCGCGTCGATTGGAAGCTCTGCTCCATCGGTCATAACGTCCGATAGGTAGTGCTGGATGTACTCCCTCGTCTCGGGAAGCCCGACATAGGTCGGTCCGTAGTCAAATTCCATGAAGTGCCGAAAATCTTCGGTTGAAATCTCAGGTTTCTTCCGAATTACAGTCATCATCGTGAACATCAGTTCTTCACCTTCCATTTTCTAAAGGTTTGTGCGAGTATGTCAAAACTCAAGGAAAGTAACCCCTTAAGTTGTTACCTATACGATACAACTTAAAGTTAAGTTTAAGTCAAGCTATTAAAACTTAATTTTCTGAGTGTGTCGAGATTTTTTTCAGCTGTAACTAATCCATCATAAACCGCAATTTTTTGATTCAGTTGTTTCAAATTCTCTCTCATCCGCATCAATTGTTGTTCAACATTCTTTTTATGTGCCAGTAAAATCTCTCTTCTTTGCCCTATTGTTTCATTTCCTTGCACGATTAGATGGGTGTATTTTTTAATTTCTTCAATCATCATACCCGTGTCTTTCAAGCAAACCACTAATTCCAGTAATAATAAATCTTCATCTGAATATTGTCTTCTTCCGCTCGTATTGCGATTTACGTTTGGGATAATTCCTTCCTTTTCGTAAAATCTTATCGTCGACGCAGGTAAACCGCTCATTAGTGAAATCTGACTCACGGAATACATCATCATTTCCTCCATTCCAAGCAGATTTTTTAGGTTTTTGGCTGACTTTTAGCCCACAGCCCGATGGATAACGCGCAGCACAGTGCCGCAAAGACCGTCACGCCGAAAAATCCGTTCAACTGCGCGTACAAAATTCCGGCGATATAGGCCCCGGCGGTCGTTGCGGCGTAGAGGACCCCGTTCGATAGAGCTGCGATCGTCCCCCGGGCGGTGGTAGACAGCGTCTGTAACAGCGCCATCATGAGGGGGAATATTGTCCCGAAGACTAGATACAAGACGAAGAAGCACAAATGCACCAGCAACGGCGACGCTGCGAGGTTGAGCAGCAAATAAAGCACCGCCATGATGCCGATCCCGCTGAGCAGCACGGTTCGTCCGCCGAGTCTCGCCGCCGCATGGCCGCCGACAAAACTGCCGATCAAGTTGCCAAGGCCCATGAAAATGAACACATGACCGATCTCCGACACGTTCATGCCGAACTTGTCCGTGAGCCAGTTACCGATAAACGTGAATACGGCTAAGGCGCCCGTCAAAATCGCGAAATAGGCCAGATAGGACCCTTTCGCCCCATTTGCGCCGAGCAGCTCGGCATAACGATCCAATATGGAAGGCTGCTTGCCGGCAGTCGCAGGCTTAAATTGGGGGACGATCCATAAAATCAACGCGAACAGCGCAAAAGCGATTCCCCCGATAATAAAAAACGGCATCTTCCAGGAATGCTCGGCCAAGTAGCTGCCAATTGGCACACCGACCGTCTGCGAGACGGCGAAACCGGCCGATACGATGCCCATCGATTTCGTCACCTTCGGGGCGGGAACTAGAATCGGAATCGTCGCCCACACCTGCGGAGACGTGAACGCCGCAAAAATGCCGGCCAGCGCCCGAAACGCAAACATCGACCAGAAGTTCCACGCCAGGCCGCACAGGAAGGTGGAAACCGCAAAACCGAGGATACCAAACAGCATGATCTTTTTCCTGTTCAAACCGTCCGACACCGGCCCCGCAATAAGCGCAAACAATGCGTAGCCCAGCGCATACGCCCCGACCATCCAGCCCGATGCTTCGACGCTGATATGAAACTGCTGCCGAAGCGTCGGCAGAAGCGGCGAGACCAGAAACGTATCCGTACCTATTACGAATGCAATCAGAAAATATAAGCTTAAGATGCTCTTCATTAGCGGTTCTCTCCTTTCTTCGTTCAAAAGGATTGCGGCTTATTCTCTCACAGGGACATCCGCCGCACTTCCAAGATATCGCCGCAAAATATAACTTGAAACGATGTGCAGGAAAATATTTTTATTATAAAATGGTTTGCTTCCCTTTACCGTAATCTTTATAATGAAGGGCGAATGCCATAGGGAACGAGGTGCTGTCATGCTGTCCTTAGAAAAACAAATCCTGTACATGCTCCTGCATCGGCGAGCCATTTCGACCTCCGAGTTTATTCGGATCTTCAAGGGTCGCGGCAAATCCGAACAGGTTATTCGCAATACGCTCTCTTCCTTAAAGAAGAAAGGCTACATCGTGGCCGAAGACCGGAAATATAATTTGGCGGAAGCAGGCGCACGGGTTATCGAGAGCCTGCAGCTGAAATTTTCCGGCATGGATACGTTGTGGGACGAGCGCTGGCATTTCGTCATGTTCAGCATTCCCGAGCAGCATCGTTCGATGCGGAATTCGTTCCGCCGCGAGCTTATGCAAATCGGTTACGGGCTCTTATTCGACGGCGTCTTCGTGTGCCCGTTCAATCGCGAGAACGCCGTGCTCGAGTTGGCTGCGCAGTTCGGCTTGGACGAATCATGGATTCGCACTGCAATCGGCGAGCTGCGGCACGGTCCGATTACGGCGATCGACGCGGAACGGATTTGGCCCGTCCAGACGCTGAACGAGAAATACGCCTGGTTTATCGGGTGGATCAACGACAAGATCAAAGAATCGTCGGCTTTCATAGAGAACAGCGCGGAGCTTATGCCGTGGGATGTCCTGCTGCTCATTTTGGAGGCCGGAGAGGCGTTCGGTGAAATTTTGCTGGAAGACCCATTCCTGCCGAAAGAGTTGCTGCCGGACGATTGGAAAATGCCGAAGGCTCGGGAGTTGTATCACTTTTATATCGGCCATAAGCTCGCTCCCCTGCTCCAAAGCGACAAAGAGTTGTATTCCCTGATTGTTTCGACGGACTGAATATCGACAATGACGGCTTAAGCTGTCAAACAAGCTTGCGGCTGAAGCTCGTCGCAGCCATGATGAGACTAGCGGCAAAAATAACGGCGGCGACTTCATTGAGGCTGCCCGTCGTTGCCTTGCCGCTGAAGACGGCGCCGATCAGGCTCGTCGCTAAAATGCTCCCCAAAGAGCGGAAGGTAAGGAATAACCCGGACGCCGCGCCTGTCTCCCCCGGTTTGGCAAGCGTGAACAGAGCCGTCTGCCAGCCAACATTGGCAAGGCCGTTCGGGATGCCAAGAATCGCGAGAACGGCCAGCAGCCAAGTTAATGTGGTATCTGATTTTACGAGCAGCAGCAGCGCTGTGCCAAGGACCAGAAACATGTACCCGATGACGATCGATCTTCTGTACGTGTAGCGGGAAATGATGGGGACCGCCACCTGCGTCGCTACGATTCCGGAAACCAGCAGCGGCAGCAGAATAAGCCCCGTCTCCTTCGCCGAATATCCCCGCAGCTGCTGCAGCCACAAAGGCAACCCATAGAGGATACAGTAATACACAAAACTTGTACCTGCGTACTGCACATACACCATCAATAGTTTCAAATTAGACTTCAGAAACCTCACATTGATAAACGGGTTCTCACTGCGCAATTCGTAGCCGATCAGCACGCTAAACGAAGACGCGGCAGCAATAAGCATCCACCAAATCGGGCCGTTCTTCATGGACTGCAGAAAGTACATGAGCCCGAAAAGCGTACTGCTAAATAGCAGAATGCCCGGAATATCAAGCTGGATCCGCCAGACTGCCATACTCCGGTCAGTGGCGGCCGAGGATTGTTCTCGGGGAATCCAAAGGCGGAATAAAGCCATAATCAGCATTACAATAGGCACATTAATCCAGAAAATGGACCGCCAATCGATGAAATATACAAGAAAACCGCCGATGACCGGGCCGAGCGCCGCCGTAATGTTGTTCGTGAAGGAAATCATCCCTGTAGCCGAAACGGGAATTTTCCCGTCATTCGTCCCGGCTGCGGCCGCAGAAGCTTGAAGCATTGCCATCCCTGCCGGAAATAACGTCGTATTGCTAAACGACTGCAAAATGCGCAGGGCTATCAGCCACCCGAACGACGGCGCCCAAACGGAAAGCAGGCTGAACAAGGCAACGAAAATGAGCCCGGCGCTGAAAATGCGGCGGGGCCCGTACAGATCGGCAAGCTTGCCCATAACCGGCTGGCCGATGGCCGTCATCAGGAAATAACCTAAAATCAGCCAGGACGTCTGCGCGATCGAAATCTGATAATAGGAAGCAATTTTCAGGAGCGCAACCGAGATCATCGACGAGTTTAGGGGATTCAGCATTGCCGCCATGGCGACGATGCCGGTCATTTTTCTGACGGTTAAATCCCTCTTTAGGCGATTGTTTGAATGGGAAGCCGCGAGTTGGTCATTCATGTTTCACTCACCCTCTTCCTCTCATATCTGGGCAAGTCTTCGGGGCCAAAATGCCAGCAGCACGCGCCTGAGGAGGCGCGCACCGCGGCAAGCTTCGTTTAAAGTCACTTGTCCGTTTTAGCCTCGAAATACTCCACCAACAGTCCGTCGGGATTCCGAACCATCATGTTTTTGCCGAACGCGTTCGAGTGCGGGCCGTGCACAATTTCCGCCCCGTTCTCCTTCAGCCACGGCTCGAACTCGCCAAGAGAATCAACGTAAAAGATAGCCTGGATATCGCGAACCGGGTCAAGCGACTCCTTTTCGCCGGACAAAATAAGAACGCCGCCGATTTTCGCGCCTTGAATGTCCCGTTCGGCAATATTGAAGCGCATCTCACAGTCAATGCCTTGAATATTCTCGTAGAAGGCGATCGTGCTTTCGAATTTCTCTTTGTCGGTATAAAGGCGAAGTATTCGGTCCGTCACGAGCATAACATTCATCCTCTCCAATAAATTACTTATCGTGTAAATTACATATCGTGGCGTATAACGACGCATTCGAGATTACTTGCCGCCGCGGCGGCTTCCATCGCTTCAGGCAAATCCTTGAGCGAATATACTTTCGCTGCGATCGGGCTCATGTCAAGTTGTCCGCTTCTCAGCAAATTCAGCAGCTTGAGATGGGCGTCGGCATCGTACATGAAGTGGCCGATGATCTCCAGGCTGTTGAACATCATTTGCATGTAGTTGACAGGCAAAGGCGAGGTCATGCTGCCCATCAGCACGAGCCGTCCACGCTGCCGCAGGCTCCCGAGTGCCGCCAGCGTCGCGTTCGGGTCTCCGGCCTGGCCGATCATATCGAATGCCATGTCGGCTTCGCCCCCCGCCGCTTCGCGTAGGGCTTCACCATCCTTCTGGACGTCGCCGCTGAGCGCCACGGCTGTAACCCGGCTGCCGGCAGCTTGAGCCAGCATCTCGAGCGACGTGGTGTTGCGACCGGCTGCGACGACTTTGCCCGCTCCCATGGCCAGCGCTACAAGCACCGCCGCCGTTCCGTAAGCCCCGGTCGCGCCGGTGACGACGACCGTTTCACCCGCCGCCAATCGGCCTCGCACGAGTCCGCCGTATGGTACGACGCAGCGGCTGAAGACGGCGAACTGCTCCGGAGCAATAGGGTCCAATCCTTCTACAGGAGTGACCGCCATAACCGGGAACAGCGCATATTCGGCAAGGGTCCCGTCGGCCCAATCGGCCTGCATTTGTTCACCTATACCGCCGAAATGGGTGACACCCATCAAAATTTGCCCTTTTTCAGGGACATTTTCGCCCGAGACCAGATGCGAGGATAAAATGACACGCTGCCCCGGCTTCAAATGCCATACGTCGGGACCGACGGCCTCGATAACCCCGAAGCCGTTCCCTCCGGGAGTGAACCAGCCTTTCGGCGGCAAATAGGTCGGGAGCTTGCCTTCGACATATTCTTTCAGATACGACATCAGCGACGAAGCTTCGATTCGGACCAGCACACTTCCCGGACGTACTTCCGGCTTCGGAACTTCCTTGAGTTGTAATCCGCTGCTGAATCCTTCGATTTGCCATGCCTTCATCGTGTTGCTCATAGGCAATTTCCTCCTTTTAAAAAATGCAAACGCCGGCGTCAGGGAGAAATATAACATAAATTAGTGCGTAAGTAAATATTATTATTATACTTTAAGACGCATTATCGTTATGACTAAGCGTGGTTTACCATTGATTTAAGTTCATACCACAACCTCATCTCATACTGTCGAAGGACATGAACTGGTTTCCTATAAAAAAACCGCGCAGTGCGCGGCTCCAAATCAATGATTTTGATTAAAACAGCTTAAATAATAAAGCCGCCATCCATAACTAATGTTGTGCCAACTGTGAAAGATGCTTCTTCTGAGAGTAGGAAGACTATGCCTTTGGCAATTTCTTCTGATTCAGCGATTCTTTTCATTGGAATCATTTGCGAAAATTTTTCAATCATTGCATCTCCAAGTCCTTCCGTAATTTCAGATTTGGTTGGGCCAGGTGCGATGGAATTAATTCGAATATTCTGATTAGCCATTTCTTTGGCAGCTACTTTAGTTAAAGCCTCAACAGCGAATTTTGATGCACTATAAGCACTAGAAAGATTGGTAGGTCTAATTCCAGCAATGGAGGAAACATTCACAATGGCTCCGCCTCCTGTTTTCAGCATTTGTCGGACTTCGTATTTCATACAGGCAAACAAGCCTATAACATTCGTTTGAAACGCATCTTGGAGATCCTTTGTATCGGTTTCAACCAAAGGAGCAGGTGTTTTACTTATCCCTGCGCTATTTACAGCTAAATCCAACCTTCCATAATGATCAACGATCCACTGAATGCCATCGCGTATGCTTTCTTCACTCGCAACATCCATCTTCAAGAAAACGGCTTCTCCACCCAGAGCGCGAATTTCGTCCACAACTTGTTGTCCCTTCTCTTCACGGCGGGCTGCGATGATAACCTTAGCTCCCTTGGATGCTAATATCACTGCAGTCGATTTACCTATACCACTTGTTGCACCTACCACTAAGGCTATTTTGTTTTTCATTTTCAAAACCTCCATATCTTCGAAATAGATTGAACGTTCGTTCTGGTGATTGTAAAAAGGGCTTGCTCGAGCGAGCCTATTGTTCCGTCACTGCATGATCTGTGAGACGTACGGCGTTCCAGCAGGAACGGATTGCTTCGTGTACGCTATCGCTGGTTAATTCGAAGATACCGTGCAGATGAGCTTTCAACATGTAAACAAAAGTACCGTAATGCATCTGCACCATCATTTTCGGATTCAGCGGGACAAACAACTTTTGCTGTATTGCTTCTTCGTATAACTTGTTCATAGGTTCGCACCAACCGCCTGAATAAACAGCCTTCTTCACATCGTCGTAAATTCTTCCTGTCGATACGCCGGATTCCTTTGCGATAAGCGCCATCGAGGTCGCCTGTAATTCCTTCCGAATAAGGATGTTAAGTGATGTTCCAAAACGGCTCGCTGTACCTTGTTGTATTTCTCAAACATTCGACTCCTCCTTTCTCACTATAAAAATCGAACGTTCATTCTAACCAAGAATACAACCAATTCGCTAGGTTAGTCAACACAGATAAAACAATCCTCTTTTTACGTTGAGCACAAATATTCTCGTTAAATATAAAAAAACGGAATCCAGTTGTAATACCTCTGGATTCCGCTTTTCATACTAACTTTGCTCTTACAAATATTTGTATATGTACTTCAATTTTCTCTATCAATTTCCCAAAGACGGTTAATTCTCTCCATTTGCCCCAGTGTGTATGCAATATGGCAAAGGTCATGAACTAAGACCCAGATGGAAGTGCGTCCTTCCGGAGGAACTTCTCCCCAGCACAAAACCCCTCGGCTTAAATCAATAGGTGCAGGCAATAAATTGGTTTCTGTTAAGTTATCAAACGTTTTTTTCAAACGGTCTCTTGTATCTTCTAACAGTTGTTCCAGTTCTGTATGGTCTCCCTGAACACCGAATTCATTAGCGCGAACTCGATCTGTAGGAATTCCCCCTACCACATCTCCGATCCAATAAGCGGCTGATCCAAGCAAATGGTAGGTCAATACAAAGGGACTATTTTTCATTTGATAAGGTGTCCAATTGAGAGCTTCCGGAGGAAGATTTCGAACAATTTTAAAGACGTCATCTAATAGTCCCTCCGCAATCACTTTTAAATCTTTCCCCACTTGGGTGCTGATATTTGTTTGTACGTTTTCATTTGGCATAGGTGTATACACTCCTCGATTGATGAATTATGAATTACACAATGGCGTAGTCATAGTTAAATAGTAAAGGAAACCCACCGGTGTGAATAAAAATAACCGCATCATACTTAGACAATTGTCCATGCTTCCCCATATGAATCAAAGCCGCCATGGCTTTGCCTGTGTAAACCGGATCCAGGAAAATCCCTTCTGATCGCGCGGTTAGATGGATGGCGCTGCGGCAGGCCTCGGTAATATCAGCGTATCTTGACCCAATAAAACCATCTTCGATCCACACTTGTCCCTCGTCTATCGTCTGCTCATACCCGGCCAGTTTCAATGTTTCTGATGCGATTCTGGCCGTTTTTTCTTTTTTGATATCCGTATTCCCGCTTACACTTACACCCAAAATCTCAAAGTGATTTGGAATAATAATTGCACCAGCGATTAATCCTGCATGTGTACCGCAAGTTCCTGTCGCGACAGCAATAAGAATACGTTTGGCATCCATCTGCGTGGAGCTGATCTGCTGAACCAACTCCTGAACAGCCAGGATATAACCAATGGTTCCGAGCGCATCCGTCCCTCCTTCCGGAATAATGCAGGGGGTCCCGCCTTGGTTGGTTATGGTCTTAGCAACTTGAACCATCGTCTCATTAATAATCTCCAAAGGCGGGCGACCGGCTGGCGGGCTTACGAAGGTAAGTTCCGAATCCATCAAGTGATCCAAGTACAAATTGCCACGGCGTTGATTGTCAGGCTGGCCGCTTAATACCAAATGAGGCTGGAGTCCGAGCTTTCGAGCAGCAGCAGCGGTTAGCTGGGCATGATTGGATTGTATAGCTCCTGTCGTAATAATGTGTGTTGCTCCGTCTTTAATGGCTTGCCCTAATTGAAATTCAAGCTTTCTTGCTTTATTCCCCCCTCCTCCAAGGCCAGTCATATCTTCCCTTTTGATCCATAACTGACAACCTAATTGCGTAGATAGCTGGTCGGCAGGCTGTAAGGGAGTCGGCCATGTTCCTAACATGACACGAGGCAGAGCCAAGATATTATTCATTTCATGTTCCCCTCTTCTCTCTGGGCTTTTCCTGTTCAACGTAACCCATTATAATTTTTAATAAACTAACCTGTCAATACAAATTATAGGGTTAGTTTAGTATCTTCTCCTTTTAAATTAACCCTTCATACGTATATAATAGAGTTAGAAGACAAAACGAAAGGTGATCCGATTCAATGGCCGTTCAAGACAAATTTCAGTTTATTTCAGACTCTTTATCTTTGAATTTGGTTAATACCGAAGAGAATCGTAGAGGAAAAAGACATGATCTGTTGGAAACCGATCAGCAAATGTATTCTTGGCTTGAACACATGTTCTCCGTGCAAGTCATCCATGCCGACCAATTTTCACAGAACAATCCTGACCCTTTCACACAAGAATCCATGTCCGATCTTAAAGAACTTAGGAGTCTTTTGCGAAAAGGCTTTGAGAATATCGCAGATGGGCAGCAAGTGGACGAGCATTGGATTCATTCATTGGAGAAATATATCCATAACGCTCCATTTACCTTTGCAATCAAGGAAAATAAGCTATTACCCATTCCCTGTGGACCTTATATAAATGCGCTTCTTTCCCTGATTGCTTATGATGCACTGGATTTGCTCACGCACGGCAAGCTTACCGCTCTTCATCGATGCTCCAACCCCAAATGCTTATGGATGTTCATGGATGTTACAGGAAAACGAAAATGGTGCTCTATGAAAATATGCGGAAACCGCATGAAAGCAGCACGTCACAAGGATCGCTCTTAACGACTAGAACAAAGTAGCGTAAAAAAGAGACGTCACTTTTTGAGTGATGCCTCTTGTTTGGAAACTCTATAGAAGAAGTAGGGGGAGCAGAAGTTTATTTCTTGCCAGCCTCATGCGTATTCTCGGGTACCGCTCATCTCTTCCAGCAGCTGGTTCAGCATTTGCTCGAAAATAGCTATGAGCCCATCGTCCAAAGCGCTAGATACCGCCGTACCTTCTCGATCAGCGGATACAAAGACCGGATTAAATGGAATGCTGCCAAGCAGGCTTACCCGTTCATCCGCGAAAAAAGCCACATCGGTGCTGCTTAGTCCCTCCATCCATTTATTTTGAATCAAATAAAATTGTTCGATGCCAATATCCTTCGCCAGCTGAATTACGGATTTTGCCGTCTCCAGACTTCGTCTTCCCGGCTCGATGACGAGAATCAACGCATCCACGTTTTTGGCGGTTGAACGCCCTAAATGCTCCAGCCCCGCTTCAAAATCAATAATGACCGCGTCGTTCTCCTCGGTCACCAGGTAATTGAGCAGGGTTTTCAGCAGCGTACTCTGCGGACAGGCGCAGCCGGCACCGCCCTTGGATGCTCCGCCCATTTGCAACAGCCTAATGCCGCCTTTGCTCACAACATATTCCGCCGGAATATCGTCGACTTTCGGGTTCAGTGAGAACCAGCTGCCGCTGACTCCCGGCTCGCCTCCGGTTTTCTTCTTGATCAAATCCCGGTCATCGGCGATGGTGCGGACTTCCGACAGTTCCTCTCTGCCGAACCCGAGCGCCATTCCCAGATTGGCATCCTGATCGGCATCAATGGCGAGCACCCGGTGCCCTTTTTCCGTAAGCAATTGGGCGAACATCGCGGCAACCGTTGTTTTTCCCACGCCGCCTTTGCCTGAAATTGCGATTTTTAAGGTCTGGCTCATTTTTTCTTCCCCTTTCTTAATCTTAGATCCCAAGGGCTTTGCGTTTCATATCGATCCGTTCAAGTAAAACAGCGGCCGCTTTCACCGGATCGCTTTCAACGATCAGCTTCCCTCCGAACAGTCCATCCATCGTAATGCCTTCATCTTCGCGGCTTCCGGTCAGTGTCCGGGTAACCAGATTCGAGCCTGATACCTGCGGGTCCACGCCGACATGCACATCAACACCGTGTGCCATAAAATAAGTTCCGATGGTAAGCGCCTTAGGACTATGCGTTTCCGGACAACTGCCGACTGCGGGAAGGCTGGAGATGGGAACATCCAGTTCATCCGCAATCGCCGACAGCAAATCCAGCGGTCTGGAGTTATCCACGCAGCTGCCCATGTGAAGAGCCGGCGGCAGTGCGGACAAGCCCGCATGCTGTCCCAATTGCTGCAGCAAAGCCTTCAAGCTGTCGCCGCATGCTTCAAGCCCGTCTTCATTCATCAGCCCGTACTTCGCCAGCGAATGCGCGGCGCAGCCTGTGGTCACGACCAACACGTTGTTTTTGAGCAGCTCTCTTGCCACGGTGACATTGCCTATATCTTGCGGCTCCCTCGGGTTGGTACACCCAATCACTGCGGCAACTCCGCGGATGGTCCCGTCTTTGATCGCGTCGATCAGAGGCTGTAAAGGCTTGTCCGCGTTGATTTTTGCGGTCACTTCACAGATCTGTTCGACGGAAAAACCGGCATGGGCCTCCACCGCGCCGCCTGGAATGACCACTTTTGCCGGATCCCGTTTTGCAAAATTGCGAATCGCCCGCTCTACGATTTCCCTAGCTGCATCATCCGCATATTCCGGTTCAAAGTTAATGTGCGTCGCACCTGAAATTTTAACATGCGGCATCGTTGTTATGATTTCCGTATGATAACATTCCGCCACCTGCTGGATTCCCGGCATAATACACTGGATATCTACCACCATCGCTTCAAGCGCGCCTGTCACAATGACCAGCTCCTGGGATGAAAAACTGGAAGCAGCATGCACCCCCTGACGCATTAACAGCTCATTTCCCGTACAGCAGACACCGACAATATTGATCCCTTCCGCACCGACGGTCAGGGCTTTCCGCTCAAGTATTTGCGCCCATTCCACAATTTTCTCGGACAGCAGCGGAATATGGCCATGCACCGCGATATTGATTTTCTTCTCATCAAGCACCGCAAGGGAGTAATTGAATTTGACCGCTTTCGGCGTCCCGAACAGAATATCCTGCAGATCGGAAGACAAGTGTAATCCGCTGTAGCCGTCCACCAACCCCATCGTAACCTAGCCCAGCAGCAGGTTGAGCGGATCGGCATCTCCACCCATAGCGTTTCGGGTGACCGCTTTGGCGATTTCCAGGTGGGCATTCACCGGCGTGATGCCAAGCTTATCCCAGGTTTCGCGCGACTTTTGGTGCCCCCGATATTTAATCCAGTTCATCACGCCTTCCTGCTTTTGAAAATCCTCAAGCGCCGCTAGAGCCACAGCCTTGGCAACTTCGTTAATCGATTTCCCTTCCGTCTCCAGGTTCAAGCCTTTCGCGACTTGCATCAGTTTGCCGACATCCCGGATTACATACGGAGCCTTTCCTTCCGCTGTCTTCAGCAAAGCCGCCGCGACTTCACGGCCATGTTCGGCATGGCCCGCGGCTCCCTGAATCATTGTATTTAATAGACTTCGCGCGACTAATGTATCTGCATCCGAACCGCAAACCCCGCGCCTTGGCCCGCTTCCGTTCGGCACAATCCGGCAAGGACCTTCCAAACAGGAACGACAGCAAAGGCCGGCCGACCCGAACGGACACCTCGCCGCCGTCTGGTCGGCACGATCAAAGGCCGTCTCGATCCCTCTGCTTCTCGCAACGGCCAGCATTTGCTGAACCTGAGTATCCTTGGAGACCTCTTCTGGTTCTCTTATTTTAGCCACTAGATTTTCCAGCCCCCTCTTTCTGAACCATTTATGAGTAGTAATCTATTGATAAAATGCAATCTATTGGAAATTATATCATTTGTTATGCTTCGTACCAATGAATCTTTTTTAAAATCATGTGATAGGGTAAGGTAAATAATGTGAGAAAAGAGAAGAGGGAACAGCAGAGGATGAGCATATTAGTGGTTAATTTTCCTGCCGAGGGGGACATAAACCTTACTCTGGGTCTAGTAAAAGCATTTAATGGGTGTTGCGTTTTGAAACGTTGAGGGTTCTGTTCGGTTTAGACCCGCACCCTTCCGGCTGGAAGGAATGATATTCTTTCCAGCTGGAGGATTTTTTGTTTAAAGAAACAGGACTTGATGGCTTGATAACCGAACACGCAGCGCTAATCCACCGAAATCAGGAGCTTCTCGACGATAACGCAGTCGATCCAGCGGCCGTCCAGTTGACCATGCTTTTCATAGATACCAACTTCCCGGAAACCGCACCGCTTGCACAGCTCCCGGCTTTCGTGATTAAAATCAAAGATTCGAGAGAGTAATTTCCAGTGGCCGATGCGACGGCACTCTTCAATGAGTTCATTAAGGAGCCGCTTGCCAATGCCCTTCCCTCGAAACGGCTTGTGTACATAGATGGAGAACTCGCCTATGCCGTCATAGCAGCTTCTTGTCCGATATGGCGATGAAGAAGCCCATCCGAGGATTCGGCCTTCACATTCCGCGACGATGATCGGATGTCTCTTGTGCTGGTTCCGAATCCAGAAGCGGCGATCTTCTGCTGTTCTGAGCTCGGTTTCAAAAGTTGCATTCCGCTCATGCTGTATGGAATAGTTATAAATCTCGGCAAGCTGCTCAGCATCCTTTTCCGCGGCACGTCTGAGCTTCACTTCCATCTTCGAATCTCTCCTTCGGTTAATTCGGATAGATCGCTCTTAATGATTCCCATTGAATGGGTTTTACAGCGATGCTGGGCCGGATGGCTTTGGCTTGTTGTTCGGCTTCTTCCAATGAATCGGCAAGCCCCAATTCGCGCAGAGTTCCGACCGCCACGGTGCCCGTGCGTCCTCTTCCCCCGCCGCAGTGGAAGGCAACTTTCTTTCCTGCCCGATAAGCGCCTACAACTTCCTGAATTGCCGTACGGAAGAGCTCTGCTTCCGGTTCTGTTGCATGGTCTCCCAATGGGACTTTAATCCACTGAACGGTATCTGCCGGATATGCGCATTCCTCCGCCTCTTCACGCAGATCTACGACGACCTCGACGCCTTCGTCCGTAACCATTTGTTCAACGTCTTGAGCTCCGCCAAAATAAATTTTGTCTTCTACCAAAGCTTGATATGTTTTAGTCATATGAATCTCCCTTTTGTTAATCTATTTAATCAAATTGGTACTACCTTTTTCACATCGTTTATTGAAGATGTACAAGTTCAGTCAACTGCTCTACTCCGCGGATCTCTTTCGGTCTCCATGGAATAATCACCGCTTGACCGTCGGACCTGTTATTGATTTCCCGAATCCATGGAACCTCCGCCATGGCTCTGCCTTTCAATATCGGGTCTTCTGTCCCGGAGGCAGCCAAACTCTGGTTAATGGTCCACCATCTTACGGAGATTTCGGCGCGCTTCAAGTCTTCCTCCAGCCGGGAGGCCTCATAAAAAGGAGTCGCTTCTGCCAAGGTTACGATAATTACTGCCGTTTCCTTCGCATTGCGGAGCCTTGGAAGAAGCTTTCGAACTGAATCCGGGACCTCACCTGCAGACCGGGCAACTTCTTTGTGATATTCCTCGCTGGCATCCAGCAAGAGAAGCGTATGGCCGGTAGGTGCGGTATCGATGACTACGATCTGGTCTTTGGAGCGTTCAACAAGTTCGGCAAAAGCCCGGAATACTGCGATTTCTTCCGTACAGGGTGACCGTAAGTCCTCCTCAAGAACAGCAAGGCCTTCTTCATCCAGCAGTTCGGCATTCTGACTGATGACCTCTTGCCGATACAGATCAACTTCAGCCTTAGGGTCGATTTTGCTTAGAGATATCAATCCGGTATCCGTGCCCAATAGGCTCTCGATGTGAGCGGCGGGATCCGTTGTGCTGAGGTGAACGTTATGACCGCGTTCCGCTAAACCAACCGCCAGGGCGGAAGCGACGGTTGTTTTACCCACTCCGCCTTTGCCCATCGTGAACAATATGCGGATGCCGGCTTGTTCGACATCGTCGATCAGGGCAGATAGAGACGGCAATTGGGGCGGCGCTTCCTCGGGTGCAGCTTCAAGGGAAACAGGCTCAGCCGGTTTAAAGAGTTGCCGCATACGGTCGACTCCCAGGATGTTGTAAGCGACCAGTGGAATATGGAATACTGACAGATTTGTGAGTGGATGAGGCATTGCGCGTAAAGCGGTCTGCTGCCGTTCATACAGCCCAAATGAAATCGAGTCCTCTGATTCCGGCTTTAGAAGCAGTCCGTTAACGATCAATATTTGATGGGTGACGCCGATCTCTCGGAGTTCCTCAGCGGCCCTTGCCGATTCCAGCAGAGGTGTCCGATCCGGGCGTGTTACTAGCACCAAAGTCGTTTCAAGTTGATCCGATAACGTCCGTACAGCCTGCTCGTAGACCTCTTTCTTACGCTCCAGTCCGGCCAGCGGGCCCAGACAGGAAGCTCCGTGAGTACTTTCTTCCAGAAATCCGTTCCATGCGGCCGGCAGCTGAAGAAGGCGCAGCGTGTGGCCTGTGGGCGCGGTATCAAACAGGATATGATCAAATTGCGATCTCAATTGTTCATCGGTCAGGAGGGTCGTAAACTCATCGAAAGCAGCAATTTCTACGGTACATGCACCCGACAACTGTTCTTCCATCGTGGAGATCACCGAATCGGGCAGGACACCCCGGTAGGGACCGACCACCTTCGCTTTATACTGTTCCACTGCCGTCTCCGGGTCTAAATTCGCGACAAACAGATTTGGAACTCCCTCAATTGCTATCGGTAGATTGGAAAGTTCCAAGCCAAAGGCATCCTGCAGGTTGGAGGCGGGATCGGTGCTTACAAGCAGAACCTTTTTACCCGAGTCGGCTAGCGCTACCGCCGCTGCACAGGCCGTTGATGTTTTACCTACCCCTCCTTTACCTGTAAAGAACAGATATGGAGTGCGCAGGATGGCTAATGGATCAAACCGGGTGGACATGTTGATCCTTCCTTCCCTTATCTTGATTTCAACTTCAACTCGATACGCACCTTCGGTTTCTGTATAAGTTCAGACGCTGGGATTCCTGTCCATTCTTCCAGTTCTTCATTAGAAGGATAGCTTTGCTTCTTAACCAATTGTCCATCTAATAAAATAACGGGCAATACATCCGGTCCTTCGTCAGTAAGCAATTGCTTTATCATATTATTGGCTACAAACGCATCCGGCTCACTGGTCAAATTGTATCGGGACACGTTAAATTCTTTCTTCTTCAAATTATGGACCACCGCTGAGATGCGGATTAATTCCGGGTCAACAACAGGGCCGCATACTCCTGTGGAGCAGCACATAGCCGGATCAAAGATCTCTATAGACTTCATAAACCCAATTCTCCCTTCTTTGAAAAAGAAGCCGGGATCTCTCCCGGCCTGATTATTCATTATTCGCCGGTTTCGGCAAATTGTTTAATGCGTGCTCCAACCTGATCACGGACCCGCTGGAACACCGCCCATTTCTCTTCTTCGGTACCCTGCGCTTTGGCCGGGTCGTCAAATCCCCAGTGTTCACGTTTCACCTTCGGGGGCGTAATCGGGCATTTATCAGCGGCATCCCCGCATAGCGTGACGACCAGGTCAGCGTTATTCAGCAGCTCTGGATCAATAATATCGGAGGTTTGTCCCGAGATATCAATGCCCACTTCGCTCATGGCTTGTACAGCTTTGGGATTAAGACCATGGGCTTCAATACCCGCGCTGTAAATATTCCAGCCATCACTGAGGTACTTTTTTGCCCAACCTTCCGCCATTTGGCTCCTGCAGGAGTTCCCTGTACACAAAAAGTAAATCGTTTTCTTCTCCATTGATCATCGTCTCCTTTAAATTAAAGAATGGTTAGCCAAATATAAAGTCCCAAGAGGGTAATGAATAGTGTTGGAATCGTCAAAATGATCCCTGTCTTAAAGTAGGTTCCCCATGATATCTTCACCCCTTTGGTCGAAAGAACGTGCAGCCAGAGCAGGGTGGCCAGCGAACCAATCGGTGTGATCTTCGGTCCTAAATCCGAACCAATGACGTTAGCGTAAACCAAGGCATCTTTAATGATTCCTGTCGTGTGTGTTGCATCGATGGCAAGCGCATCAATCATAACCGTAGGCATATTATTCATAATGGATGAAAGGATCGCTGCAATAAAACCCATCCCCATCGCCGCGACGAACAGACCTTGATCGGCAGCGCCTTGAATCACATCGGCCAGGACATTTGTGAGCCCGGCATTTCGAAGGCCGTATACCACGACATACATCCCGATAGAGAAGAATACGATCGCCCAAGGCGCCCCTTTGACCACTTCCTTTGTCGGTACGTAATGACTCCTTCTTCCCATGAGCAGGAAAAAGATCGCGATGATCCCGGCTACCAGGGAAACCGGAATGTTCAGGAATTCACTGGCGAAGTATCCAATCAGAAGAACCGCAAGGACAAGCCAGGATAACTTGAACATCCTCTTGTCTTTGATAGCCTCTTCAGGATGTTTTAACGAAGAACTGTCGAATTGCCTCGGGATACTTTTACGGAAGTAAATGAATAGTACTAGAATACTGGCAACAAGCGAAAACAAAGTAGGGATAATCATATGTCCTGCGTATTCCATGAAGGTGATTCCAAAAAAGTCCGCGGAAACGATATTAACCAGATTACTGACGACGAGCGGCAATGAAGTCGTATCTGCAATAAATCCGCTGGCGATGATGAACGGAAATACCTTTTTCTCATCAAAATTCAGTGCACGGACCATAGCAAGTACAATCGGAGTCAAGATAAGAGCTGCACCGTCATTGGCAAAAAACGCGGCTACAACCGCTCCAAGAATGGTGACATAGATGAACATCCGGATTCCATTCCCGCGTGCGGCTCTGGCCATATGTAGGGCAGCCCATTCGAAAAAGCCGATTTTGTCGAGGATTAAGGAAATGAGAATGATCGCAATAAACGCTAACGTAGCGTTCCATACAATCAGGGTAACATCGAGCACATCGTTAAAACTAACTACGCCCGCAAGCAGTGCCAACACGGCCCCGCCGCAGGCTGACCATCCAATCGATAAATTCCGGGGCTGCCAAATGACAAAGATTAACGTAAGTACAAAAATGAAACTCGCTAATAGTACCGAAACCAATCCGCTGACCTCCATTTAATTACATGAAATTCTCAGGCCTTTCTTATTGAGTTCTTCCAGCTCATGATCTTGTGAAGGAACAAAGGCAATCAATTGTTGAACTAACTCATATTGAGGACTGTTTGGATTCATTGAATAAAAAATCCATTGGCCTTTCCGGTTTTCCTTAACAAGACCGGCATCCTTAAGCTTCCTTAAATGTTGGCTGACCGACGGCTGACTCGTTTTGAAAATTTCAACGAGCTCACATACACAGCATTCCTGCTTCTCCAAAAGCTTCATGATTGTCAGCCTTGTCTTGTCTCCCAAAAGCTTCAATGTCTGTGATACTTCGTCTAAATCACCCATTTCAAAGCTCATGTTCCGCCTCCTTTCGCCAATTATTATATAACTATGTGCTTATATAAGCAATGGCTGATATGATATTTCATACATGCTGACTTCAATAGCTCTACATAGCTTCATTTGGATATTTTAAAGCCTCCGTCAGCAAATATGGTTTCGCCGTTTATATAATCTGCCATATCCGATAACAAAAATAAAATGACCTTCGCAATATCCGCTGATGATGCGATTTTACCAGCGGGTATGATCTTTTCCGAAAAGGCCCTTACTTCCGGATTATCAAATGATTTCGCGGTCATTCCAGTGTATGTAAATCCGGGAGCAACTGAGTTCACTCTTATGTTGTATTCCTCTAAATCCAATGCCATTGCCGATGTCAATGCGACGACCCCTCCCTTGGAGGCGGCATAGTCTGCCATATCCGGCCTAAATATTCTTGATCTTATACAACTAATGTTTACGATGGTACCCATGTTGTTTTTTATCATATTTTGGGCAGCATGCTTGGTAAGTATGAATAGCCCAGTTAGATTTGTAGAGATCACTTTATTCCATTCATCAATGTCCAGCTCATAAAATGGTTTTGAACTTGCATAAACGCCTGCACAGTTGGCCAGTCCGTCAATCTTCCCGTACAACGCCTCAATTTCATCTAATGCATTGGTTACTTTAGGTTCATCTCTAATGTCGATCGGATAGTGTCTATAATGTTCATTCGTTATTGAACTCTGATTAACATCTAAGCCGACAACAGAAGCCCCATGTTCCAATAATAACTCTGCACAACTCCTTCCTATTCCTGAAGCGGAGCCAGAGACTAAAATCGTTTTGCTTGTAAAATTCATGTTTACCTCACACCCTCAATATTATTTTTGTTAAGACCTGCCAACTAAAGTATCGTACAATAATAAGCAGAAAAAAATAAGATTTATACTTGCATTTTGCAAATTAATAAGCTATAACTAAATCACGAGGTGAGACAAAATGGAAAATGCGCGAGAGCTATTTCAAATCATGACCAGGCGCTTTGGTCTGCTCAATAAAAATTGCTGCTCGGTTGGCGGCTGCGATATCTCCTTAGCCCAAAGTCACCTGCTGTACGAAATTGATCGCCGACATAAGCCTTCCATGCAGCAAGTTGCGGAGGCGCTGGGAACGGAAATAACGACGTTTAGCCGGCAAGTGCAATCGCTTATCCAAATGAAATTGGTCAAGAAAACGCCCGATCCTAACGATCGGCGGGTGTATACCCTCTCCTTGACCGCGGAAGGCAAAATGATCGCCGGCATCATTGATCAACAAATGAACGACTATCTGGATGAAGTCTTCTCGTACATGACGGAGTTTGAGAAAGAAACCGTATTGCGCTCGGTTAAGCTTTTTAACGAGGCTATGGGGAAATCAAGCAGATGCTGCGCACCTGTAACCGGGTGATTTCTCTTGGTTGATAATTGCAAAATGCAAGTTTAATTTATGGTGAGCCTTGCTGCTAAAGCGGCAATTGCCTTCAAATTTAAATTTCAAAGGAGTGTTAACCCATGACCAACCTTACGAATGACCAAATCCGCCAAAACGTTAGAAGCCGGTATAAACAAATCGCAGTACGAACGAACGAATCGGGTTCTTCATGTTGTTCCCCGGAACATCCCAAAAATTCGGCGAGCTGCTGTGATACCCCTGCTGACTTCAATGCCATTTCCCAAAAGCTCGGTTACTCCTCTGATGAATTGACCGCTGTACCCGAAGGAGCTAATCTTGGTCTGGGATGCGGCAACCCACAAGCTATAGCCGAGCTTCAAGCTGGCGAAACGGTTCTCGATCTGGGCAGCGGCGGCGGATTTGACTGCTTTCTGGCCTCCCGCCAGGTTGGCGAAACCGGCCATGTCATCGGTGTGGATATGACCCCCGAAATGATCAGCCGCGCCCGGGAGAACGCCGCCAAGGGCCATTTTACGAATACCGATTTCCGTTTGGGTGAAATTGAACATTTGCCTGTAGCAGACCAGACGGTCAATGTGATTATTTCCAACTGTGTCATTAACCTGTCCCCCGACAAGCAGCAGGTGTTTCATGAAGCGTACCGCGTTCTCAAGCCAGGCGGCCGTCTAGCGATTTCGGATATTGTGACGACTGCTGAGCTTCCTCCGGAAATCAAGGATGATCTTGATCAATTATACTCCGGCTGTATTTCGGGCGCCTCATCGATAAGCGCGCTGGAATCCATGCTTGAGCAAAGCGGATTTACCGATATTTCCATCAAGCCTAAAGATGAATCCAAAGCATTTATACAAGACTGGATTCCCGGAGCCAACCTTGAACATTACATTGTGTCCGCTGTGATTCAGGCAACCAAATCGATCTAAGGTCAAATCCTGGGGGGGAAAATAATGATATCCACACTTACGGTTCGCCCTGCCGTCTCAGATGATATTACCCAGATCCTTCGTATTTACAACCAGGGCATTGAGGAACGAATAGCCACACTCGAAACGGATGCCAAAGATTTGAATTACATGGAATCCTGGTTCCAGGAGCATCAGGGCAGATATAGGGTGCTGGTTGCAGAGAAAGACGGTCAGGTGCTCGGATGGGCCTCCCTCAATCCGTATTCTCACCGCTGCGCTTATAACGGTGTAGCCGACCTCTCCATCTACATTGGCCGTGAATCCCGGGGACAGGGGGTTGGCAGCACACTCCTTCAGGCGTTGGAAGATGAAGCCAAAGACCGGGACTTTTACAAAATCGTGTTGTTTACCTTTCCATTTAACCGGCTGGGTCAAGGCTTGTACCGGAAAATGGGCTATCGTGAAGTGGGGGTTTTTGAAAAGCAGGGAATGATGGACGGTCAACCGATCGATGTAATGATTATGGAGAAGCTGCTCGGATAGACCGTTCATCGACAAAGAATAACTAGAAGCAAAGGAAGCCGCACGGTATAGACGGCTTCCTTTAAACGATTGATTGTTTTTTTTACAATTATTTACGTTCCGTCAACGGCCTGTCTGCCTCTCATCCCTCTCCAAATAATCATCGAGACGATCCAAATCAAAATCAGAAATCCGGCCAGAGCGTAGCCAAGATGTTCTATGCCGAGCCTGTTGATCCACTGGAGATGCTGCGGCCATTTCGCTTCAAGTAGATGAACGAGCTGAACGGCGCCGATAAAAAACGCGGACACGACCGAGACACCCGTAACGATCAGGTTATAGGCTGTCTTTTTCTTGTAGGAAATGAATGCCCAGCGGTAGGCCCTTGTCATAATCGCGCCGTCGATCGTGTCCATCAAGCTCATTCCGGCTGCAAACAGCAGCGGCAGGGACAAAATGCCGATAATCGAGACCGAGTCGTTTGCAGTACTGGCCGATATAGCAAGCAAGCTCACTTCCGTCGCCGTATCAAAGCCAAGCCCAAACAGAAATCCGAGCGGATACATATGCCAGCTTTTGTTGATCATTCGAAGGGCAGGAGCTAACAATCGGGTAAACATCCCCTTGGGTCCATGCATATGACTAAATCCGGAATTCCCGCCTGTTTGGTTCGCTGCCCCCAGGGCTCCGCGCCATAGCTTCATAAGTGTGAACACATTAATCAGACCGACGACGATCAGGAAGAATCCGGATGCCAGCGTCCCGATCAGCCCGCCGATTTCGCGTACTTTTGGATTATCGAGCACAAACGTGTTCATCGAAAGCGCGATCCCCAGCACCATGAGGAAGACGACCGTCGAGTGCCCTAGGGAAAAATACATGCCTACGCCTAAAGGGTTGCGCTTCCGTTCGACCAGTTTCCGGATCGTATTGTCAATGGCCGAAATATGATCGGCGTCAAAAGCGTGACGCAGGCCGAGCGTATAAGCCAAAAGACCAAGCCCCCACAGCTTCGGCTCGCGGGCCGCAGCCGTGAGAAACCCGGCTCCCCCCAACACATGCAGCGCCAATACAACAAGAAAGTAGACATAGCCGTTACTGGCGGAAATTCTCCTCATTCATTTCACCTTCTCCTGGTAGAAGCGCCTCGCGCTTTATTTTTACAGATATTCCTGCGGATTCGGACCGTTGATTCCATATTGCGGCGCCCACCTTTAACAAATTCGGGGCAGTTGGTCGCCAACAAGCATATCGATGATGCGGTGGCCTCCGGCCAGCGTGCGCATATACACCTTTCCCGGATGATCCGCGACAACTTCACCGATTACGGTAGCGTCCTGTCCGTTGGGGTGACTGCGCAGCAATTCCATCGCTCGCTCTGCCTGTGCCCCGTCGACAATCAGGACGGCTTTGCCCTCATTAGCTATGTACAGCGGGTCCATTCCCAGCATGCCGCATAGACCGCTCACTGCCCCTTTTACGGGAAGCGCATGTTCCTCCAGCCTGATGCCAAAGTCCTGCCCCTCCGTAAATTCATTCAGTGTAGTGGCTACGCCGCCGCGGGTCGGGTCCCGCATAAGTCTTACGGCGCCGCCCATTGAAGCCGTTACCCGCTCCAGCATTCCGTTCAGCGGCGCACAGTCGCTGGCAAGTCCGGTTTCCACCTGCAGTTGTTCCCGTTCAATCAGAATCGCCGTTCCGTGGTCCCCGATCGTACCGGTGACGATCACTTGGTCCCCCGGCCGGATCAAGGCGGGAGCCAGCCGGAGACCTTTCGGAATAAAGCCCACTCCGGAGGTGTTAAGGAACAGCTTGTCCGCACAGCCTCTCGGAACGATCTTGGTGTCGCCGGTCACGATAAATACGCCCGCTTCCTGCGCGGTCGCCGCCATGGATTCCGCAATCTCCTCCAGTTCCCCCAGAGGAAACCCTTCTTCGATGATCCAGCCGCAGCTAATATACTTCGGAATCGCACCGCAGACCGCCAGATCGTTAACGGTCCCGCAGACCGCCAGCTTTCCGATGTTACCTCCCCTGAAAAAAAGCGGATGAATAACATAGGAATCCGTGGTAAACGCCATTTGTCCCGGGAGAGTCTCCAGCACTGCCGAATCGCCGCCCTCAAGCAGCCAATCGTTCCGGAAGTGCTTCTGAAATATCCCTTGGATCAGTTGATGGGTCAGCTTCCCCCCGCTGCCGTGGGCTAAAGTAATGATTTCGCTCATTTGGTCTCCCTCCCCCTATTGATATCGGTAATATGCCGCGCAAGTCCCCTCGCTCGACACCATGCAGGAACCGACCGGGGTTTCGGGCGTGCATGCTTTTCCAAACAACTTGCAATCGGATGGGAGGCATTTTCCTTTCAAAATATCGCCGCAGCGGCAGCCGCGCGCTTCCTCGTCCCGCTCCTCCACGGAGCCGTTTATCAGGCTCCACGCATCGAAGGATCTGTATTTCTCGCGCAGCCGCAGACCGGAGCCCGGGATCTGACCGAGTCCCCGCCACACGGCATCTGAAGGCTCGAATACCTCATCTATTTTTCCCCGGGCAATTGGATTGCCACCCGGCTGAACAACCATGGAATACAAGTTGGCGACAGTGGCTTTGTTGTCCTGGATTTGTTCCAGCACGTATAGAATTGAGCCTAAAATATCCGCCGGGTCGAACCCGGTAACGGCTCCCGGAATCCCATACGCCTTGGCCAGTTCCTCGTAGAGGCCAGAGCCGATCACTGCGCTGACATGGCCGGGATACAGAAACCCGTCAACGGCAACTTCAGGGTCAGAAGACAGCAGGTGCATCGCTGCCGGAATCGTCTTATTGGCAGAAAGGATCATGAAATTGTCAAGCCCCTGCTGCGCGGCTTCAAGCACCGCGATGGCTGTAACCGGAACCGTCGTCTCAAACCCGACGGACAGAAAGATGACAGTCTTGTCCGGATGCTGGCGGGCGATATCCAGACTGTCCAGCGGGGAATAGACCATACGGATATCCCTGCCCAGCGCCTTCTCGGTCAGCAAGCTGACGCCCTTATACGGAATCCGCATCATGTCGCCGAAAGTGGCCACGATAGTATTTTCTCTCCTGCAGAGCTCCAAAGCCGATTTCAGGTAAAAGCTCGGGGTTACGCAGACCGGACAGCCCGGTCCCGAAATGAGCCTGACGTTCGGCGGCAGTAGTTCCCGAATTCCGTAACGGGAGATCGCCATCGTATGGGTGCCGCATACCTCCATAATGGAGACGGGTCTGCCGTCATATCGCCGGATGGCCTTCACCAGACCTTCCGCCAACGTTTCGTTTCTGAATAATTCCAATTCACTAATCATGGATATTCCCCGCTAGCTGACGGAGCAGCTCCAGCGTCTCCAGGGCTTCCTGCTTATCGATGATCGCAATCGCGCAGCCCGCATGAACGAGCAGGTAATCTCCAACGTTCACCGGTTCGACTAGGGCAATAGATACTTCCCTCCGGATACCGGTAATATCGATCACGGCCCTGTCGCCGCTTACGCTTGCTACTTCTCCGGGTATTGCCAAACACATGCTTCCCGCATCCCTTCCTGTGTAAGATATTTGCCCAGCGCGATTGCCGCCTGGCCCGGTGAAAGTCCCCCATCATTGGCAGGAACCTTGCTGTGGAGCCATACGCGAAACCCGCTGCGTTCCAATTCGTCGACCGTTAGGGCGAGCAGCAAGCGGTTTTGAAACACGCCGCCGCTGAGAGCCACCTCATTCAGACCCCGCTGGGATCGAATCCGTCCGCAGATATCCGCTACAATTGCAGCTAATGTCCGGTGAAACGCTCCGGAAACTCTGGAGACGCTTACTCCGTCCCGAATTTCGCGAACCAGTTCCCGGATCAGAGGCGCAGTGCCGATCTCAAGCATGCCTTGCACAGTCTTCACTTCGTACGGATAAATCCGTGAAGTCTCCGGGTCCGCCGCGCTTTCCAAACGGATGGCCGCTTGGCCTTCGTACTCGGCATAATGGCATATGCCGGTCAGAGACGACACGGCGTCAAACAGCCTGCCAACGCTGCTCGTAAGCGGCGTGTTGATGCGCTGCAGAATTTGGCGTGTGACAATGTCCCTCTTGTACGGCTCGATTGTATTCAGCCACTCAGCCGGCAGCTCCGCCGCTTCGTCATTCAGAATATAGCTCAAGGCCATCCGCCAAGGCTCCTTGACGGCTGCATCCCCGCCGGGGAGCGGGACATACCCGAAGCGGGCTATGCGCTCAAATCCGCTGTAATCCCCGGCGAAAAATTCACCGCCCCAGATATGCCCGTCTTCGCCTAGTCCCGTGCCGTCGAAGGCAACCCCGATCACCGGACCGTAAACGCCGTTCTCCGCCATGCAGGAAGCGATGTGGGCGTGATGATGCTGAACGGGAATCTTGACGATGTTCTTTTGCTCGGAAGCATATTGGGAAGATCGGTATCCAGGGTGCATATCGTAAGCCACAACGCCGGCTTCGGCAGCAAAAATACGCTGAAAATGCTCCGCTCCACCGATCAGGGAATCCAGCGTTTCCAGGTTGTCCAGATCGCCGATATGATGGCTGACAAAGGCTTTGCGGTCCTTCACCAAACAAAAGGTATTCTTTAACTCTCCCCCCACAGCTAAAATGGGAGGATTGCCGGACTTGTCCGGCTCCCCTTCCGCCGGTTGAACGACAGCGGACAAGTCAATGGGAAAAGGGACGTATCCCCGTGACCTGCGAATAATGTACTCCCGTTCCCGGAACACGCTGGTTACCGTATCATCCGTCCGCATATGAATTGGCAGTTCCCCAACCAGGTAATAATCGGAGATTCCTTGAAGAGCGGGCACCGCCTCTTTGTCGCGGTACACAATAGGTTCGCCGGAACGGTTGCCGCTTGTCATGACCATTAGCTCCATACCGTCCTGAAACAGCAGATGCTGCAGCGGCGTATACGGCAGCATCACCCCCAGCATGTTGTTGTCGGGGGAAAGGGAATCCGCCGCCGGAAGAAGCTTACGCGCCTCTTGCTTCAAGGGAAGCAGGACGATCGGCCGGCGGGGGCTTGTGAGAAGCTCCCGCTCCTTCTCCGTCACGGTGCAGATGCGGAGCACCGTCTCCAGCGAATCCGCCATAACGGCGAATGGTCTGCCGTCTCTGCGCTTTCGCGCTCGCAGCTCTCGTACCGCCGCCTCCTTCGTTGCGTCACAAGCGAGGTGATAGCCGCCAAGGCCCTTGACCGCAAGAATGGCGCCCGACTTCAACCGTTCGGCAGCACATGAGACCGGGTCAGCCGTTTCCACTCTTTTGCCGGAAGCGTCCAGCAGATATACCTTCGGTCCGCACTTTGGACAGGACACCGGCTGGGCATGAAACCGCCGATCTGACGGGTCATGGTATTCCTTCGCGCAGTCCTCACACAGCTCGAAATCCCGGATTGTCGTATGCTTCCTGTCGTAGGGAACCTGAACCGTAATGGTAAACCGGGGGCCGCAGTTGGTACAGTTGATGTAGGGATAGCGGTACCTCCGGTTACCGGGGTCCTTCAACTCCGCAAGACAATCTTCACAAACGCAAATATCCGGCGAGAGGTGCACCTCGTGAGAGGCGGCGCCAACGCTCTCTTTTATGCTGAATTCCGTGTATCCGATTGGGGAGTGCAGTTCCCAGGTCAGTTCCTCGATATGAGAGAGCGGCGGGGCGGACGTTCGTAGTGAAGCCAAAAAAGCATCGATGTCCGGTCTGCGGCCCTCCGCCTCCAGTCTGACGCCGCTTGCGTCGTTCGTAACCCATCCTTTCAGATCATGCTGATGCGCAAGCCGGTATACAAAAGGGCGGAACCCCACTCCCTGCACAATACCCTTCACCTGGACATCCACCCGGATGACCTCACTCAACATAGCTTTTCGCCCTCATTCCATTCCTGGATGTCATAATGAAGCCGCCTCCCTGCGTTTTTCCATCCGTATGACGACTCTCAGGCTAATCTCATAAATAAGAATCAAAGGCACGGCCAGCAGGATCACCGAGGTGATGTCAGCCGCGAGCAAGCCTTCCCCGATCAATACGGAGAACACAATGGTGAACCTTGCTTTTTTCATCCAGGAGGAACGCAGGAGTCCCAGCTTCCCAAGTGCGATGAGCGGAAAAGGAAGCATGAAGACAAGACCGAAAACGACACACAGCATCGCAATGAAGCTGAGGTATTCCTCACCTGACAAAGCCGCCTTCATATAAGAGTTTCCGTATGTGAGAAGTGCACGCAAAACGGAAGGAACGACCGCCGCATAACTGAGCACGACGCCCAAAATGAAACTGGGAACCATATAAAACACCGCCGAAAGCAGCACCTTTCGTTCCTTGACGGTCAGGCCGGGACCAATAAATGCAAACAGCTGATAACCGATGAACGGGGTCAACGCCACTAGGGACGCAATAAAAGCCAGCTTGACCCTCAGGACAAAAGCACCGGTTAACGAAAAAAACGCCAGATCCAGCTCCTCGTTCCCAACGGATCTTTTTAAAAGCTCCACAATCAGGAACGCTTTCGCGTATATGACGGCAGTCAGCACGATGATGGAAGCCAACGTCACAATCAATCTTCTGCGCAGCTCCGCCAAATGCTCCAACACCGGTTGATCCGTATCTTTCCGCACACGGTTTGGATTAATCATGGGTAGTCACACGCTTCATCCTTGGCATGCCCTTTCGCTCTAGAAGATAAATCGTCCAAATGCTGATTTCGTACAGCGCCGCCACCGGTATCGATTCCGCCACCAGCGAGAACGCATCGGGGGTTGGAGACAAGATCGCCAGGATGATCGCAATTCCCAGTATCGCGAATTTCCGTTTTCTCATCAGTATTTTGGAATGAACCAGCCCAATTCTCGACAATGCGACCATCACGATCGGCAGTTCAAACACCAAAGCTACGGAAATCAGGAAGAAGGCCATAAACGATACATAAGCGCTCCCGGCAATCATCGGCCTCAGAACGCCTTGTCCGCTCTTGATCAGAAAGTCGACGGTGTTCGGTAAAATAAACTTGTAGGCAAATGCGAGTCCCCCCGCAAACAGAACGACAGCGAACGGAATGGCTAAAAAATAAATTTTGAGACGAATGCCGCGTCCCAGCAGGGGGGCGAACATGGATACGATCAGGCAGGCTAGTACCGGAAAAGAAGCGACAATCCCTCCGAACATCGCCACCTTCAGCTTCGTCATCACTCCGTCTACAGGTGTCATAAAGAACAGCGGCTGATCCTGAAGCGGCTGGCATAACAGCTTCAGAAGCGGGTCCGACACCGCGTATACTGCCGTCGCTGCGACAATGACAACCAGCACCCCGGCTATGATGCGGGAGCGGAATTTGCCCAGCCAGCGAACGGCCTTAACGATATTTTCGCTCTCCCACATCAGCATTCACCGATGAGACGATTACGACTTAACTTCATTGGTTTCTTGAGTAACAGTTGCTTGAACCGGAACAGAGGCAACTTGAATCGGAACAGGCTCGTTAGTGGCGGTTGAAGCGGTAGTCTCGCCGGTTAATTCCTTGGACGCTTTCCGGAATTCTGAGAAGGCTTTACCGATAGCCCCGCCCACCGAGGGAAGCTTGCCAGGACCGAACACAATTAACGCGATGACCAAAATAACAATAAGTTCGCCAAAACCAATATGAGGCATAGGTAACACTCTCCTTTTTTTATACTGGATTCGAGATTGAGATCTTTTCCTTCAACCAGGAGCACAGCTCATCAATCCCCTGGCCGGTCACGCAGGAAGTTTCAATAACTTTCGCTCTCGGATTGATTTCCCGGATATCCTTGTGGAATTCATCCTTATTAAAGTTTGTATAGGGCACCAAATCGACTTTATTCAAAATGACAAATTCGGACTTTTCAAACATTCTCGGATATTTCAGCGGTTTGTCGTTTCCTTCCGTCGTGCTTAATACGGTGATGATCAGATCCTCCCCCAGCTTGAAGGACGCCGGACAAATCAGGTTGCCGACATTCTCGATAACCAGCAGGTTCGTCTCGTCCAAGTTCAAATGACTTAAGGCGTTCCGGATCATCTGCCCGTCCAGGTGACATCCGCCCTCGGTGTTGATTTGCACGACTTGCACGCCTTGAGCCTCGATTCTTTCGGCATCTTTGGTTGTATAGAGGTCACCCTCAATCACCGCAATCTTCACTTCATCCTTCAGCTTCGCGATCACTTTCTCCAGAATGGAAGTTTTGCCGGACCCCGGGGAGCTCATCAGATTGATGACATACAGGCCCTTCTCGTTCATCAGCTTCTTGTTCTCTTGCGTCAGCTCGTCATTCACCTTCAGGATGTTGGTAACCACTTTAACGCTGCTCATTTAATCACCCTCCATTGTATCGATATACAGCTCATAACCTGTAAGGACCTGATTGTCCAACCCACCGCACGAAGGGCATACGGGATGGTAATAAAGGATGGGAAACGTAATGTCACAGCTCCCGCATGAGGCTGTTGCTTCCACCTGTTCGATGATAAAATCCGACCCTTCGGCAATCGTACCCTGCGATGCGTTCTGAAAAACGAATTGCATGGCATCCGGAAGTGCCCCCGACAGTTCTCCCACCTTGGCCGTGATGCGCCTGATTTTGGTCAATTGATGCTCTTCGGCTTTCGCGAGGATTAATTCCAAGGCGCTTTCTACAATAGCCGCTTCATGCAAAGTTCGTCTCCTCCTGACTTGCAAAACCCAACTCTTGCTTGAGAAGCCCGATAATATCGGGAATCTTGCTCCTCATGAGATCCGTCATTTCGAGTTCAAAACCAATCTCCTGCGGCTCAATACCGAATATGATCACGTCCGGAGCGGCGCCGAGCATGCGGGCCATTCGGACCACATCAAAAATCTGAACATCGTGAATGGACAAGTTCCCCTTCTCGTAGCTCTTAAGATCCTCCGGCCTGATCCGGTAAATCGTTCCGGGCTCCAAGCCGGCCTTTAATGCATCGATAACGATAATTTTCCGGCACTCCAGAAAATAGCTCAGCATGGCCAGAGTGGAAGTCCCCCCATCCACCAGTTCAACCGTGGACGGGAGGTCTTCTTTCTCCAACTCGCGGATCGTATGGACGCCGATACCGTCATCCTTCAGGAGTATGTTGCCGATTCCAATGACCGCGGTATCCTTCATCGTTATTTGCCAAGAGGCTGCACGACAAATTTGGACATTTCCACGCCGTCCGGGGACATGACATGCACGGAACAACCGGTGCAGGGGTCAAAGGAATGCACTATGCGAAGCAGCTCCACAGGCTGCGCCGGGTCTGCCACATGGGTGCCAATCAGTGCTTTTTCAACTGGCCCAGGGTTGCCGGAATCGTCCATCGGGGAGGCATTCCAGCAGGTTGGGGTAATAATTTGGTATTTGGAAATTTTGGAACTGGATACCGATACCCAATGCCCGATCGCGCCCCGGGGAGCTTCCGTTAATCCGGAGGCGCTGCCCGTTACCGGATCGCCGATATTTGTAAAGCCGCTGGCTCCTGGCGTCAATTGATCCACCCAAGTCTGCATGTTGCTTACGAGCTTGGCCATTTCTACGTAGCGCGCCATATGCCGGTCCATAACGGATACGCCCCTGCGGTAGTCGCCGCTTACCCATGCTCTGGCCAGCGGTCCCGCTTCAAAAGGCGTATTGTTGTACCGTGGAGATTTCAACCAGGTATAAGCTCCGCTCTTTCCGTAGCTCGCCGTAGTGGTGCCGCTTGCCGGAGCTTGTCCGCTTGGAGAGGAGTAGTAGGAATATTTATTGTATTCCTTAATGTTCGCTTCGTTGAATGTGCCGACAGTTCCGCCTGTGACCGTACCGGCAGGGAATAACAAGCCTCCGGAAGTATTCGTGTCAAATGCGCCGAAGGTGATCAGGTTGCCGTATCCTGTCCCCACGTTGTAGTAATCACTGTAAGCCGAAGCCAGCATGTTGACGTCCGATTGATAAGTACTGGAAATGAAGGACTGTATCTCGTTCAAATAGTTTCTGAAGTTGGTGATTTCCGTTGCCGATGGCAAGGCGGTTACGCCGCCCGGAATAATATTCGCGGCATGGGGAAGTTTACCGCTGAAGATGGCCGCCATTTCGTTGGCTTTTCTACGGATTTGCAGCGCCGAAATATAGTGATCCGTCAGCGTTTGGGTATCGGCGGCACTGAACCTTAGATCCTGCGTATAGCCTCCCGTCCACGGGCTCATCTGCGGACCTTGAATATAGTCTAGTAACGATAAATGGTAAAAATGCGTGATGCCGCTGTCCAGGAAATTCGCCCCTTGGATCAAATTCCGAAGCATCAGCCCCTGGAGATTCGGTTGAAAGCCCTTTATTTTCTCAACCGCCTTTGCAGAAGCAACGGCCTGGGGAACCGGGCATACCCCGCAAATCCGCTGAGTCAGGAAAGAAGCATCCCTTGGAGGCCGATTGAGCAGCATGTTCTCAAAATCCCGGAACAGCATTCCGGCGACGGTGGCGGAAGCCACAGTATTATCAGCACCCAATGTGACCTCGACCTTCAAATGTCCTTCTAGACGCGTTACCGGATCCAGTTTGATCGTGCTCATTATCATTCACCCTTTCTTAGTGGCCGCTTTAAGCGTTAATAATGGGATTTAGCGGGAATGTAGGAGATGTACAACCGATGCACGGATGATCCGATTGGATGCACCAGCCTTGTTTGTTATTCCACATTAACGAGGGGCACGGCGATTGGTTATAGGGCCCTCTGCAGCCGACAGCCTTATAACAGCCGTAAATTCCGGGCTGGGGCACCTGGGTTTTTCCTCTTCTCGGACACACGCTATGAATGTTTGTGTTGAAATATTTACTTGGGCGGCTGTTGTTGTCGAGAGAAGGCACACCGGTCAAAATTAAATCAAGCAGAGTCTGCACCATTACCGTCGCATTCACAGGACATCCCGCCAAATTGACGATTGGGTTCGCGGTTTGCCCGCTCAGCAGCGACTTCACGGATACACATCCTGTGCTGTTCGGGGCTGCGGCCGCAACCCCGCCGAAAGAGGCGCAGGTGCCTGCCGCCACGACGTATTTCGCTTTCGGTCCATATTTGAGAACCGCATCATACATGGTAAGCGGCACCCCGTCCTGCTCGCCTATAATACAGTAGTTCTTGGAGGCTCCCCCCGGAATGGCGCCTTCGATTACAAGAATAAATTGTCCGTTATACTGGTTCGCCGCATTCTCAAGCGCCTGCATCGCACTTTCACCTGAAGCCGCCATGAGCGTGCTGTCATACTTCATACTGATTTTGTTTTGAAGCACATCTTCGATGGTGGTCGGGTTCGTCACGTTAAGCGTGGATATGCTGCAGCCGGAACAGCCCGACCCCAGCAGCCAAATGACCGGCGGGTCCGTGTCCGCCGCTAGAACCGTGTTAAGCTTGTCCATATCCATCTCCAACTTCAGCGCTGCCACAGCCGCCACCGACCACTTGAGAAAATCTCTCCTGTTGATTCTCATCAAATCTCTCCTTTTCGTCGATTGGGAGTCTCCTATCCATGGAACCACTTTCTTTCTATGACAAAACCACCCAGATTATAAAGTGAAAGGGAATGAAAGATCAATGAACAAATTGAAAACTTTTGGATAAATTACCTAAAATTTGACGTTTATCTACAAGAATCGAGGGGCGGTGTAGGAGGGGATTGGTGAGAAAGGCTGAAGGATGTCGAGATTGAATTTGCAGAAGAATAGCCGTTTATAACGTTCATTCATGCAAAAATAGGTATAATGCCCACTATGCTTCGGGCCTAATGAACCACTTCCATAATCCCATATCCGGCTTCATTCTATGGTGATCTCCGATGATCTTCGTTATAATTAAACCAGGAAAATAATTTATATATTGAATCTTTTGATCAGGTGAATGTTAAATTTTACAATCATTGGAGCTGGTTAATAGATGGAGCAGGTGCTTGAATATATTCGCGGGCAAAAAGAAGCCGTTATAGAGTGGTGGTTGAACGAGGTTGATAAAGAGTATCCCCTTTTTTATAATTTGGATAAATTAAGGGAGCATGGAAAGCTCTATTTTGATCTGGTCACAGCCGTACATATTCCTGTCAAGGAGCATCCTCTTTTTCAGCATTTACCGGAATGGTGCCAGATTCTGTTTCTAAAAAAAGTGCCGATCGTACATGTCATGCACAGTTCCCATTTATTCCGTCAATCAGTGTTTAAAGCGCTTTCGGATGCGCCGCTGGATGAAGGAAAGCTGATGAAGGTGTTGGCCATTCTGAGTGAGCGCATTGATACTTATGAGAGACAAGTAACGCAGTATTATACGGTCCACGCCCATGCACAGCTGGAGGATCAGGAACAAAGACTGGGTGAGATGCATGACGATAAACTAAATCTGATCGGAAAAATGGCGGCCAGTATGGCCCACGAAATCCGCAATCCGCTGACTTCCATTCGAGGGTTCATCAAACTGATTCGGGACCGTCTGCCGGAAGAGTCACTTGCTCTCGTTGAAAATTATATCCACATCATCGAGACCGAATTCGATTTGATCCAGAGTCAAATCACCGGCTTTCTTACCTTTTCCAAAAAACCGGTTGAGGAAAACTTCGTGCTGCTGAACGTCAGAGAACAGATACAATCTGCGCTGGTGCTTATCAATCCGCTGCTGATCAACAATAACATTGAGCTGACCGTCGATTTGCCGCATGAGATGATGTTTTATGTACAAAAGACGCCGATTCAACAGGTGATCTCGAATCTCCTTAACAACAGTATCGATGCGCTCGGCAGCGTCAGCGGAGAGAGACGGATTTGGATTACCGGCGCTGAAGACGAACATTGGATCACCCTCAAAATCACGAATAATGGACCGAAAATTCCGGACGGAATTCAGCACAAGCTATTCCAGCCTTTTGTTACGGGCAGAGAGCATGGGACGGGTCTGGGGCTTGCCATTTGCAAAAAGATTATGGATAACCACCAAGGTGACATTTCCTTCCGCTCCACCGATAACGAAACCGAATTCATCCTGCAGTTCAAGAAAAAAGGTTACGGTTCCATAACCTTTTAAACAAAAAAACTCAAGCCTTTTTATGGCATGAGTTTTTTTGTTTTCTCAAAGTGTGCGTCAGTCTCGGCTCAGGATTTTTAAGCATTCTGCTGCTGTAAAATCATTTTCAGCCCGTTTTTGTTAACCAGCAAATCCTCCAGCGTGTATTCGTCAAGCACTTGCAAATACGCATTGAGTGCTCGCCCGAGTACGCCTTTCAGACCGCATACCGGGGTAATCGGACATTGGTTCCCTGCGGGATTAAAGCATTCGACGAGGTGGAAATCGTCTTCCATTCTCCGAATGACTTCGCCGATGTTGATTGCTTCGGGTGCATGCGCCAGCCGGATGCCGCCTCCCCTTCCTCTCACTGTTTCGATATACCCCGCTTTGCCAAGTTCATGTGCAACTTTGACCAAATGGTTTTTGGATATGTTATACGCATCCGATATTTCCTGAATGGTTGACCGTTCGCTTCGCTCTTTCGTCCCTAGATACAGCAGAATCCGCAAGGAAAAATCAGTGTACATCGTAAGTCTCATCATTACCCTCCTGCCCTAGCGTGACAGTATGTGATTATTATTACAATTCGACTTAAATATTTTGTCCATTTTGTTAAAGATGTATTTTGAATATATCTTTAATTTTATGAAAAGCTTATAGTTAAGCTATCGAATTGAGAAGGAGTGAATCATCATATTATCCCAAAGAACAAGAGACATCGTCAAATCGACAGCCCCTGTCTTGGCGGAGCACGGCACTGCAATTACATCGGTGTTCTACCGGAATATGTTTGCTGCTCATCCTGAATTATTGAACATTTTCAACCATACCAACCAGGCTCAAGGCCGCCAACAGGCAGCACTTGCGAATACGGTATATGCGGCGGCTGTTCATATTGACAACCTGGAGAATATTTTGCCTGCAGTTGTTCAAATTGCGCATAAGCACGTCAGCCTCGGGGTCAAGGCGGAGCATTATCCGATCGTCGGCGAGCATTTGCTGAAAGCGATCAAGGAAGTATTAGGAGAAGCGGCGACGGATGACATTCTGGGCGCATGGGCAGAAGCTTATGGTGTCATCGCTGATGCTTTTATAGGCGTCGAAGCCAACATGTACAAAGAGTCGCGGGAACAAGATAACGGCTGGAACTTCTTTAAATCGTTCATTGTTGCACAGAAAGTAAAAGAAAGCGACACCATCACATCCTTCTATCTAAAGCCGGCAGATGGCTCCAATGTTCCGGAATACAAACCGGGTCAATACATCTCCATTCGCGTTTCCATACCGGGTGAGGAGTATATGATGATCCGTCAATACAGCCTGTCCCAGGCGCCAAGACCGGATGAGTTCCGAATCTCGGTAAAACGCGAAGCCGACAAAGATCCAAATGGCGTAGTCTCCCTCTATCTTCACGAACAGGTCCAAGAAGGGAACACCGTCGAAGTGAGCGTCCCTGCCGGTGAATTTATTCTCGACCCAGCGAAAACTTCGCCTGTGGCCTTTCTTTCAGGCGGTGTCGGCATTACGCCGATGATGGGCATGCTCGAAACGGTATCGACCATAACGCCTGACCGGCCGACCGTCTTTTTGCATGCTGCGCGTAATGAAGCGCTTGCCGCTTTTCAAGTCGAAGTGGAAAAACATGCAGCAAATATGAGCAATATGAAGTACAAAACGTTCTTTTCGGATAAGCCGGATGGCTACATCTCGCGCAAAGTTCTGGAGGAGTTTGTCGATACTGCCGGAGACGTGTATGTGTGCGGACCGGTTCCATTCATGGAATCCATTATCCGTGAATTACATGAGATAGGTGTAAAGAACGAACAGATTCATCACGAATTCTTTGGACCAGCTATGCAGCTGGATAACAAATAGTCCTTGTCAGACAGTAAACGGCGGCCTCTCCCTTAGTAATTTCGGGGAAAAGGCCGCCGTTTGAGCTTACCTATATTCCAGTTTTCTGTTCAGCAGAAGACCAATTGGATCGGCCTTATTTATACATCATCGTCCAAAATCCGATATCCTGAAAGCCGATCCGTTTATAAATCGTTCCCGCCTTCGGATTATCGTAAAAGAGACACAGCGAGCGGCCTTTCTGGACGACATCGGCGCACAGCTTCCTGACGACGGAAGTGGCCAGCCCCTGACCGCGGTAATCCGGGTGCGTTGCTACGCCGATGACCATAGCCGACAACGAATTTTCCGCCGCCGTTGAGGCAGCTGCGGCAACATGCCCGTCACGCTCAATGAGATAGGTGCGTCCCGTGCCGGTCTCCAGCGACCTCCGCATACCCGACCGCATGCTGTCTGGATTCGTATCGAATTCTTCGATAACGTCCATAAGCGAGCACACGGGCTCTACATCGGCAATCTCTGCCCGCCGGACCGAGGCCCCGACATGTGGAGACCTATCCCCGGCTTCATTCAGCGATGTAAGCTCCGCAAAGAACAATTTTTTTTCTTTTCGAAAGCTCATCAACTCGCGAAATTGTGCAACCAGATCCGACGATCCGGAAAGCATCTCAAGCCGGTCGTCCCTTAGCATCAGCTCGGCGAAGCCGTTCACATCAAACGGTCCATCCGCGTATGGCAAATAGTTATGCTCATAGCGCAGAAGCACGGCCTTCAGCCTCCCGTCCGCAGAATCAAATTCTCCCCATATCTCCTGAAAATCCTGCTTGAAGCCAAAATTCTCGACGTCGCCGATCAGAAACAGATTAAGCGCGGGCGCTTGACCCAAAAAAGCCAGCAGCGTCTGGCGATCGTCGTCCGTAAGCTTGCGAATCATCCGACATCCCCCTACCGATAATTAAGATAACTGCGATTGAACTGCGGTGTTACAAGCAACGACTGGTGTAAAGAATACTCGGTCTATAAATCTATATTTTGACGTAAAGTCTGTCCAAGCGCAATTAAAAAAAGACGCCACGCGGACGATTGGCGTAGGAATAACTTCTTGCCTGCCGCTATCCGTGGGCGGATGTTGCCTTGCCTTTACCTGAAGGCTCATTGAGCTGCTGTCCTGCATAAGACGTCTGCTCCTTAATCGCTAGCAGTACCTCATCTACAATAAGACCGGAGGATTCAGTATGCGAAACAGCCCTCATCTGCCTCTTCATTTCCTCCCGGAAAGAATATATTTCAAGTCTCCGCAGCTGGTCCAGCAGCTCCGCTTCGCTAAACGCGGTGCAAATGGCTTGCTGCCTCGTTAGCGATTCTGCATTTCCAGCTTCCTGGCCGGGGAGCGGACGGTACACAATAACCGGCAGTGACATCGCGAACGCCTCCGTCAGCGTCACCCCTCCCGCTTTGGTCAGCAGGCAGAAGGAAATGCTCATCAGCTCATGCACATCGTCGGTATATCCCAAGATGTGGACGCGGGTATTGTCCCGGTATGTGTTATCCATTGACGTACGGAGCCGATGATTGTTCCCGCAGAGCACGATGAGATCAAATTCGGTACGGTCCAGCACGCTTTTTAAAATATTCCGGACTCTCGACATCACCCCATACGCTCCTCCGGCAAGGAGAATATAGCGCCGGCCATCCTTTAACCCATGCTTCCGCAGCACCTTGGCCGGGTCCGGTGCTCTCCTGAACGCATCTCTAACCGGAATCCCGGTGACCTTAATCGCCTGCTCGTCGATGCCAGCTTCCAGCAGCGCCTCTTTAATCTTTTCCGTAGGGATAAAATACTTCATCGTATGGGGGTGAATCCATCTGCCATGCAGCACGTAATCCGTTATTACGGTAAAGACCGGAACCTGACTCGCGGACTCTTTACTAAGCTCTGAAGCGGCCAGATACGGAAACGTGTGAATAATGACGTCGGGCCGGATATACTCCAAAATGCCTTTCGCTTTCCGCTTTCCCATCGAGTGGAGCAGTCTGCCCAAAGGATCTTCCGGCTTCATTGCGCTCGTTGCACCGTACATCAAGCCGTAAAGATTTGGAGCATAGATAGCGCTTTTTAAATAAAAAGCCCGGGAAACCCCGTTCAGCCACGGATGAACACGGGCAAAAAGGTCAACAATGTGCACACGTTCAACGCCTCTTGCCCGAAACGACTGCTCAATTGCCTGAGCCACTTTGGCATGACCGTCTCCGAACGCGGATGATACGATAAGCACAACAGGGTCTGGGTTCATCGGTAAGCTCCTTTGTGTTCAAGCGTTTATATTATTAATTACCGATACGCGAAAATTATGCAAAAAAAACAAAGCCCCGAGACGTCATCGGGGCATGTCTGAATATTTCGTTATTACCGGATGTAGCTGTCCAGCGCTTTGGTGAGGTCTTCCAGCACCTTGCTTTCGTTGCCGTGATGAACGGCTTTGACGACGCAGTTCTCCAGATGATCCTTGAGCAGCAATTTGGCCGCCTTGTCCAGCGCCTTCTGTACGGCTGCGATTTGCAGCAGCACTTCGGAGCAGTCCCGGTCCTCGGCGGTCATTTCTTTCACTGCACGAATATGGCCTTCAATCCGGGCTAATCTATTGACGATCTGCTTACGGTACTTATGCTCATAATCGTGTTCGTGAACACCGGATTCCTGACCCATATGCGTACCCCTCCGATTTTTCACTGATTTAGCTGATTCAAATGATGACCATGCCGTTATTATATCAAGAGTCGCGTCGGAGGGGCAATTTTCCTGCCTTTCGGCCCATGAGAGATCAGCGCAGCAGTCTTAGTCCGCTCAGGATAACGGCCAGCGTGCTTCCTTCGTGGCCGACTACGCCTGACGGCAGATTGATGCCGCCCCAGAAGTTGGATACAACCAGCACGGCAATTACGGCAAGCGCAAACGTGAGGTTCTGCCGGATGACTCTGCGAGCGCGCCGTCCAAGTGAAATGGCGAACGGGATTTTGGAAATGTCGTCCGTCATCAGCACAACGTTCGCCGTCTCCAGCGCAACGTCGGTTCCGGCGGAGCCCATCGCGATTCCCACGGCGGAAGCGGCCAGCGCAGGCGCATCGTTGACGCCGTCGCCCACCATGGCAACCTTGCCGTGCTGCTCGGTCAACTGCCGGATCAGCGCGAGCTTCTGATCGGGCATCAGCTCCGCGTGAACCTCGTCGACGCCGGCGGCCCGGCCGATGGCTTCCGCCGTAAGCTTGGCGTCACCGGTAAGCATAACGACCTTTTTATTCATGCTCTTCAGCTTCATGACGGCTTCCCGGACACCGGGACGAAGAACATCCTGCACCGCCAGCATACCGGCCAGCGTGCCATCCGTCTCCACGAAGATCACCGTCTTGCCGTCCGCTTCAAGCTTGCCCGCTGTTTCCAGTACAGTATCTGCTATTGTGAGGTTCTCAAGCAGCTCCTTTTTGCCGATGCGGCACTTCCTGCCGTTAACGGTTCCGCTAACGCCCATTCCCGGCACAGCCTGCATATCCGATGCCGATTCCAGCGAAAGCCCCGCGTCCTTGGCATGACCGACAATAGCTTTGGCGATCGGATGCTCGGACAGATACTCCAGCGAAGCGGCAAGTGTGAGCAGCTCCTGTTCGCTGAAGCCTTCGGAAGGAATGCTGTCCGTCAGCTTCGGTCTTCCAACTGTGAGCGTCCCCGTTTTGTCAAAAGCGACGACTTTCACTTCCCCTATCTGCTCCAAATGAACCCCGCCCTTAAACAGCACGCCTTTGCGGGCGGCATTTGAGATGCCGGACAGAATCGCAGGCATGATTGAGGAGACAAGCGCGCATGGCGAAGCGACTACAAGGAAGATCATCGCCCGGTAAACCGTGCTTTCCCAAGACCAGCCCAAGAGAAACGGAGGCGCGATCATCAGCAGCAGAGCGGCCGCCACCACAATTTTGGCATAGATGCCTTCAAAACGCTCAACGAACAGCTGGCTTGGCGGCAGCTCGTTCTTGGCTTCCTGCACAAGATGAATGATCCGGGCCAGCAGCGTATCTTCCGCACCTGTATCGGTATGAATCCGCAGCGCACCTTGCCCATTGATCGTCCCCGCAAAGACCGGATCGCCGGCGGAAAGATCGACGGGAATGGATTCGCCTGTGATGGAGGATTGGTCTACCGCCGATTGCCCCTCCAGAATATGACCGTCGCAGGGAATGCGCTCACCCGGCCGGACGAGCACGATGTCGCCTTTTTGCAGCTGAGCCGCCCGAACCTTTACCTCTCCGCCGTCTTTAAGGAGAACCGCCTCTTCCGGCCGGTATTTCAGTATGGAGGCGATGTCCTGGTTCGTCTTCTCCATCGTATAATCCTCCAGCGCACCGCTCAGGCAAAAAATAAAGATCAGAATCGCGCCGTCGACCAGTAACCGATGCCGGCAGCCCCCAATGCTGCGACGACCATAAGGAGGTCAACATCCAGATCCTTTTCTTTAATCAGGGTCTCCAGCCCTTCCCAAGCCTTCCGATAACCGCCGACAATATAGGCGAGAATGAAGAAAATAATTTCTCCCGCCTGCTGTCCGTTTCTGCCCATGATCCAGGCTAGTCCAATAAACAGCAGACAGGCCGCCGCGATGATCAAGCCTACATGCTGCTCCCAGACTGCCTTTAGCGGCCTTTTCTCCTCTTGTTCACTTCCCAGTATGACTTCTCCCATTTCTCTGTTCCCTCCCCAAGTATTATCACAAATAATGAGAATTGTTCTCACAATAATATCCCCCTGGGGGGGTTAATGTAAATTGAGGATGTCAGCTATTTTGTGACAAAAATCGTATAATTTCAGTCAAACAAAGAGTGTGAGCGCTTTAAATATTTGCATTCGGAATTGTAAGTCCGCTCTGAAGAGAAACTTACAACTCGGCGGCAACCCCGAAATGATCGGAGACGACCGCGCCCCTGATCCCGTTCATGACGACATGGCAGGATTTGGCCTGAACTGACCGGTTAGAGAAAATATAATCGATCCTCAGCTTGCCCTCGTTATCGTCCCAGCCCTTGATCGCTTTGGTGACCGTAGCTCCGTCGTCCTTGATCACTGCGGATGTGTAGAGATCGTTCCAGCCTTTTTGGGTGACGTAATCATAGCCTTCATTCCGGATTTCCGCCACATTGTTGAAGTCGCCCATGACGAACACCGGAAATGCTTTCAGCGTGTCGAGCTTCGCCTGCGCGGCATCCCATTGCCTCCGGAAAGGCTCTACTTCGTCGCTCCACCAGCCGAAATGACCGCTGACAAACCAGGCTTCCTCTCCGCCGGCCTCCGTCTTGACGCCTACTATCTTCCGCGTTCGATAATTCTCGAAATCCCGTATAACGGATACGTATTCGCTGAAGCCGTCGATAATCGGGGTGCGGGCTAAGATCGCCAGCCCTTCGTCGTATTTTACAAATCCGGTATGCACCGGAATCCACGTCCAGTAGTATGGCAGCCCAAGCTTTTGCAGCAGTACGTAGGCATAATTATCCTGTTTGATCACCGTTCCCGGTTCCGCCTGAAAATAGCGTTCCAAAACGCCATCTGGCAGCGCTTGCTCTGCTTTGGTTTGGTTAACCTCTTGCAAAGCAATAACATCAATCTCCTGCTCCCGGATAAAAGAGGCCAATTGCTCTATCTTCCTAATCTGGTCGGTTTCAATCCACGCATGGGCATTCAAAGTCAGTATTTTCAAGACAAATCCCCTGGCTTTCTCTATTGTAAAATAAATGCTATTTTTTCATCGTAATTATACTTCTTTTCAGGAGGTTGTCAAAAAAAAAGCATGCAGCAAAACAGATTTTTGCCGGCATGCGTACTGACTATTCTATTAGTGGAGTTGCCTAATGCAGAATTTCCTTCTTGTCTACCCTGGCGCCCGATAAAGACCGCTCGAACATATCTAGAATAAACAGGAACCGTTCCGCTTCGCGGAATACATGGTCTGCGAGCAACGGATGAATAATGCTTTTGATCCGGCATTCATTGATTAAATCACGCGCCGTTTTCTTGAAATCGCGCAAGGATTGGACCGAGACCTTGTTCTCATCGACGAATTGACTGAGCAGCGGAACGGTTTGTGATTGAGGGCGCATGCTGCTTAAATCGGTCGCTTGGAACACCAGCATATCAAAATCTTGACTGAACTCCCGCGCCTGTTCTACCAATTTCCGTTCGGACGGGTCGAGCAAATGACCGATGAATTTGGCGTGATCTGCCATGATTTTTAAGAAGAATACATTTTCATCGATAATCGCATCCGGCAGCGGCTCGAGATTCCCCGTATTGAGTTCTATCAGGCGGTTTCTGAAATAATTCGCTTCCCTGCTCACATGGTCTACCAGCAGGGGGAAGTTGGTTTGTCCGGGAAGCTTGCAGCGCAGGATCAATCCCAGCACCCTTCGTTTAAAAGCCCAAATCTGTGTCGCGGCAATGGATACTTCGGTATTAAATGCCTGGATCGTTTGTGGATCGGTATTGACCTGAAATTCGTGGGCTCTCCTCTCAATATCCTCAAAAATCTTATAAAACCGGTTGGCCTCCTCTTTTAGCTGAGTATCCTCGCATCTGAAGCCCAATCCGAGAAACAGGGAGTGCTCCTTCATAATTCTGGACCAAAATCGTATTTCATCCAGCGACCTGGCAACGAATTCGTTCAATCCAATCTCCCCTTTGCCCATAAAATCACCTGTTATAGGGATATGGATTTGGTTTGTCCATTATGACCACCATTAAACAAAGAAACCCGGAGTCTTGAAAAAGACCGGGTCTCTGATCGTTAGGCGTCTATTCAGGTGAATTATTCATAGCTTGGGAGCCATTCACCATGAGCGGCAATCAGATCGTCGCACATGCTCACGATGTCATCCATGGACAGCTCTGCCGCCGTATGGGGATCGAGCATTGCCGCATGATAGATATGCTCTTTCTTTCGCGTGATTGCGGCTTCGATGGTCAGAAGCTGGGTATTAATATTCGTGCGATTCAGCGCCGCAAGCTGCGGCGGCAGGTCACCGATAAAGGTTGGCTGGATTCCGCTGCGGTCGACGAGACACGGCACCTCTACGCAAGCCTCTCTTGGCAGGTTGGTGATGAGGCCGGTGTTCATGACATTGCCGCCGATTTTGTATGGAACGTTCGTCTCCATCGCTTCGATGATATACGACGCATACTCATGCGAACGCTCATGCACCAGATTGCGGTTATTGACCAGCTCCTCGCGCATATGCTCCCAACGATCGATCTGCTCTACACAGCGGCGCGGATATTCGTCCAGCGGAATTTGAAAGCGGTCGATCAGCTCGGGATAGTTCCGCTTTATGAAATAAGGATGATACTCCGCCGTATGCTCCGAAGATTCGGTATTGTAATAGCCGAATTTCTGCATAATTTCGTAACGGACCATGTCGCTATGCGGTTCCTTTTGCTTCTCGGCGGCCCGTCTTTTAATTTCGGGGTACAGATCCTTCCCGTCCTTGGTAACTTCAAGCAGCCATGCCATATGATTGATTCCGGCGATCTTCGTCTTAACGCCTTCCTGCTCAAGGCCCAAATGCTCGAAAAGATGCGGCACGCATACCTGCACGCTGTGGCACAGGCCGACGGTATTCACGCCGCCGTAGGTGTTCATCACATTCGTCAACACGGCCATCGGGTTCGTATAGTTCATAAAGAGCGCGTCCGGACACGCTTCACGGATATCTGCGGCAAAATCGAGCATCACCGGAATCGTGCGCAGGTTGCGGAAAATACCGCCGATGCCGACAGTGTCGGCAATCGTCTGACGCAAGCCGTATTTCTTCGGGATTTCAAAATCGGTGATGGTGCAGGGATCGTATCCGCCTACTTGAATGGCATTAACCACATATTTGGCACCGCGCAGCGCTTCTTTGCGGTCGGTGTAGGCCTTGATCTCACAGGTGCTGCCGCTGCTCTGCTTCAGGTTAAGGAGCATATTCTCCGAATCCGACAGCCGCCGGGCATCAATATCGTACAGCGCCAGTTCAAATCCTTGAAGCGCGGGCGTCATCATGCAGTCACCCAGTACATTTTTGGCGAAAACCGTGCTTCCTGCTCCGATGAATGTAATTTTTGACATTGATTCTATTCCTCCTTATGTCGGGAGACGAATACGGGATCACAGTGCGTTTCTTGTAAAAGAAGCTTTAATAAACCCAGGAAAATTGCGATGTGCCGGTGATTTCGTTCCCTTATCTTCTCTTCCTACTATAGGACAGAACCTTAGGAATTTATATGGAGGAATAAAAGGAGCATATGGAGTTTTGTCGTATACTTAAATTAAGCCGAAAGCGAAAAATACAGGCATTCTAAAGCTGGAGGGTCTCATGAATTCTGACCATTATCAATTTGAAATCGGCATTAACCTGCAGCCTGAGGCGAGAGAACTCACGGTTCTGTTCAGCGGAGAGGGCAGTCCCAAACCGGGCCATAAAGTCGGCCCTTCCGTTCACGATTACTATTTGGTTCATACCATCCTGTCCGGTCAAGGCGTGTTCGTAAGCGAGGGTCATGCTTATGTATGCCAGGCGGGAGACACGTTTCTCATTACGCCGGGTAAATTGTTTAGCTATGAATCCGACAAGCGGACGCCCTGGCATTATGTGTGGGCGGCGGTTCAGGGTGAGCAGGCTTTGAGGCTGCTGAGTGAAGCCGGGCTTAGTCCGGAGAAACCGGTGCTTCAGGGCGCAGATGCCGCCGCTCTGCATTCCATATACCAAAGGATTCGGCTGTCTTTCCGCCAATCGCCCTACCCCGGGCTGGAAAGCCTGGAGGCGTCGGGCTGGATGAGATTGCTGCTTCACCGATTGGGTCTTGTCAGCCGTAATCTGGAGAATGGGGCGGCAGAGCAACCGGAGATGATCGACCGGCAGGTTGAGCAAGCTATACGCTGGATATCCCTGCAGTATCATCAGCAGCTCGGCATCGGCCAGATCGCATCCTCTTTGGGCTATCACCGGGCCCATTTCTCCAAAGCCTTTAAAGAACGGACGGGCCTGTCCCCCAAGCAGTATCTGATGAAGATCCGAATGGACAAAGCAAAGGAACTGCTGGCCAGCAGAGCGCTTACGATAGATGAGGTCTCATCATCCGTCGGGTTCAACGACGCGCTCTACTTCTCCAAGCAGTTCCGAAGCTGGTTCGGACAGTCACCGAGTGAATACCGAAGCCGGCTTGCTCCATTTTAGGATAATCGGACGGAGACCGTGACCTTATATTGCGAGTATTTGTGCATCTAGGGATGTGAGCCCTACGGTCTGATTCAAAAGGGCAGGTTTATTCTGGTAGAGTTCAGCATGACCAGTATGTCATGCGCGCTGCGGCTTCCGGCCAGTCATGCGGTGCGCCGACCAAACGGCAAACGCGGCGAAGACCAGGCCGCCGCCGGCCAGGCAGACGCCTATCCAGCCCCTGGTATGCCAAGCGAAGCTACCCAGCGTCGAGCCGATGGAGCCGCCGGCGAAGGTGCTGACCATGAACACTGTGTTGATGCGGCTTCGGGCAGCGGGCTCAAGGGCATAAATTCTTGCCTGATTGCTGACCTGCGTCCCCTGGATACCCAGATCCAGAATGACGACGCCGGCAATCAGAAAGGCGATGGAGAAGCCGGTCAAGCCAAACAGTACGAATGACAACAGCGTCAGGAGAATAAGTGCGCCGATGATTCGATAAGGCGGGACTTTGTCAGCAAGTCGGCCGACGATCGGCGCTCCGGCCGCACCGGCGACGCCGACGAGACCGAACAGCCCGGCAATCGAGCTGGTGTAGTGATAAGGCGGGCCCTCCAGGAAGAAGGTCAGCGAAGTCCAGAACACGCTGAAGCTGCCGAACATGCAGGCGCCAATCAAGGAAGCCTCGCGCAGGGTGGCGTACTTCCGGGCGAGCTGAAGCATGGAGCGAAGAAGCGCGCCGTAAGAAGCCGACACCTGCGGCTTCGTGGCGGGGAGCTGGCGATACATGAGCAGCGAAAGCAGCAGCATACAGGCGGCCGCAATCCAGTACATGGATCTCCAGCCAAACAGGTCGCCGACAATGCCCGATACGGTGCGGGCAAGCAGAATCCCGAACAGCAGGCCGCTCATGACCGTCCCGATGACCCTTCCTCTCTCCTCCGGCTGTGCCAGCTGCGCCGCCAGCGGAACAATGATCTGCGGAGTAACGGTCGTGAAGCCGATCGCAAAGCTGGCGAAATACATCCACCCAAGACTGCGGGATTCGGCAAAGCTCACCAATGACAGGGCGACACAAATCAACAGCAGTGAAATGAGCTTGCGTTTTTCGCGGATATCCCCTAGCGGCACGAACAGCAGCATGCCCAAGGCATAGCCGATTTGCGTGAACATGGAGACATATCCGACCTCGCCCGGAGACGCGTTGAAGGCGCGTCCGATGTCGGCCAGCAGCGGCTGATTGTAATAAAGGTTGGCCACGCCCAGTCCGGACGTTATGGCGAGCATAAGAATCAGGCCGCTCGATAATCCTCTCCTGTGTCTGTCGGAATCCATTTCGGCAATGGATGAAGTCATAGCAGTTTATCCTCCGTTTCTAGCTACAAATAATATAGCGGCTATCGTTTAGTTTATATTATATCAGCCGCTGTCAAATGATAGATTTCACCGGATGTGAATCTAAAACAAAAATCCCCGGGGGTCCGGGGATTAAAAGATTCATTCGGAGTAATTCAAGCTTCATATGTGGAATTTCACGGCTGAAGAGCGGAGTCTGGCCGCCTCTTACACATGTAAACGCCGTTCTCCCAGGCTCGTAGACCTGGCATGACGTTCTTGCAGTAAAGCGGCTATTGCCTTCTCGGCTTCCTCAACATTGTTTACGGTCAGCCTGATTTTTTCGGATTCGCCGTACAGTTCAGCGGTATAGTCGTATTTGGGGTCATAATAGTGCTCCAGCAGCAGCAGGATCGCGTTCTCGAAATTTCCGGAAATCAGGCACCGGTCGATCTCTGCGGCAATGGGCACATGAATACGGGATTTGATTCTGCGGAACGCCGCCAGAATCTCTTCCTGATGCTCATGGGGCCGATAATCCGTCATGATCTGCGCAACCCTGGCTTCCAGCGGCATTTCGATTCGAATCTGGGTACCGGTCTCTTTCTGCCGGCCCATGAACGGCGGCATGACAACCTTCCCGATCCGCATGCTCTCCGCTTCAAACAGCACATACGGCGATTGTTCAAGCTGGATCAGCTGTTCCAGCAGCAGGCTGTCGAAGGTTTTCTGGTTGTTGGCTTGAAGGCCAACCTGTCCGAAGATCGAGCCCCGGTGCCCTGCCAGACCTTCCAGATCGATCACGGGATACCCGTGATGCCGAAGGCGGTGCAGCAGCGCCGTTTTGCCCGTTCCGGTATTGCCGTTAATGATGTAGGAATGGGGCTTGAAATCATACGATTCCAGCGTCTCGACGACCCATTTCCGGTAGGCTTTGTATCCTCCGGTCAGACGGTACACATGGATGTCCATCAAGGAGAGCAGAGTCGCCGTCGTCCGGCTTCGCATGCCCCCTCTCCAGCAGAACACCGCCTTATTCCCTGGAATTCCCCCGAACTGCCGGATAAATGCCGGGAGCTTGGCGGAGACCAGCTCCAGCCCGCGATCTTTGGCCGCCTGAATGCTTGTCTGCTTGTACAGTGTGCCGACTTCGGCTCTCTCCGCATCGTCGAAGAGAGGAATATTCAGGCTGCCGGGAATGGTAGAATCTCTGTACTCGGATGGGGAGCGGACATCGACGATCGTCATCTCTTTGCGTGCTTGTAGCGCCCGAAGCTCTTCGAGCGAAATATCCTGAAACAATGCCCTCTCTCCTTCTTATGTCTTAGATCACCGTAATCAGTCCCGGATTCTCGGCGGTAACTTCTCCAATGATAGCTGCTTCTACGCCGGCGGCTGCCAGAGCTGCCAGAAGTGATTCGCTCTCTTGACCGGCCACGGAGATCAGCAATCCCCCTGAGGTGACGGCATCACACAGCAGAAAACGGCCGATCTGATCCAGCGATTCGGGATAGATGACCGTGCCTTCCAGATGGGCAAAGTTATTGCGCGTTCCTCCGGGAACGAAGCCTTCCTCCGCCAGCTCGCGCGCTCTAGGCAGCACCGGAACGGCGTCTTTCCAGATTACGAGTCCGTTCCCGCTGCCCTTCGCCATTTCCGAAGCATGTCCGAGCAGGCCGAAGCCCGTAACGTCCGTGCAGGCGTGAACTTCATAGGAGCCCATCACTTCGGCCGCCGTTTTGTTGAGTGTGGACATGACCGCCGTCAGCCGCGCGGTTTCTTCTGGAGATAGGCGCCCTTTCTTGATCGAGGTGGTCAGTATGCCGACCCCGATCGGCTTGGTCAGGATCAGCTTGTCCCCCGGCTGTGCGCCGGCGTTGGTCCGGACTTGATCCGGATGCACAAGGCCGGTTACGGCAAGGCCGAATTTAGGCTCTTTGTCATCGATGGAATGGCCGCCGACCAGCGTCGCGCCCGCTTCGCTCACCTTGTCCGCCGCGCCGCGCAGAATGTCGGCTAGAATGCTTTTATCCAGCGTAGAAATCGGAAAAGCGACAATGTTGAGCACGGTCAGCGGCTTTCCGCCCATGGCATAAATATCGCTCAGCGCGTTGGCGGCGGCGATTTGGCCGAATGAATAAGGATCATCGACAATCGGTGTAAAGAAGTCCACCGTCTGAACCAGCGCCAAGTCATCGGTCAGCTTGTAGACACCGGCGTCGTCACTCGTATCGAGTCCGACCAGCAGATTCGGGTTCGGTACCGATTTCGGCAAATTCCGGATCACCTGCATCAGATCAGCGGGGCCGATTTTGCAGCCGCACCCTCCTTTGCTGGATAATGAGGTCAGCTTTATTGTTTCAGTTTGAGACATAACAGACTCAACTCCTTAGGAATGAATTCAAAAAATCACAGTACCTAATATTTTACATCATTCTTGTATATTTTCGCAAAATAAAGCTTTTCCAGCTTCCCTGCTATGTTATAATTGTAACATTTCGAGTTTATACAGATGGAGGTCATTTATTGTTATGTCACCAGCAACAAGCAGTTCATCGGTGCCCCAAAAATCCGGAGATTTCAAAGCCGTAGCGCTAGCGGTTATCTTTCTCGTTATCGCTATAGCCGGTCTCACATACGTCAAGTGGTGGCCTTACTACCACAAAGCGTTTAAGGCGGCCGCCGAGCATTCGATCGGTTCTTCCATTTTGACCGGCAAGGAAGCCGCGGCTCCCGCGCCTTCGCTGCAAGCTGCGCTGGATTATGCGGCTGCCTATTTCAAATCGGTATGGAAAGCTGCGGTGCTTGGTATTCTGCTGGGCTCGCTCGTCCAGGTGTTTATCCCGTCCCAGTGGCTTCTGCGCGTTCTCGGCAAGGCCAGCTTCAAGAGTACGGCACTCGCCGGACTGGCTTCACTCCCCGGTATGATGTGCTCATGCTGTGCCGCGCCGATTGCCGTTGGTTTACGAAAGAAGAATGTATCGGTAGGCGCCGCGCTCGCGTTCTGGATCGGCAATCCGGTCCTAAATCCGGCGACCCTCATTTTCATGACCTTTGTATTGTCGTGGAAGTTTACGTTGATGCGGATCGTATTCGGAATTGCCATTACGTTCGGGATCAGTTACTTCGCCAATAAATTCGCCGGAGATACGGCGGTTCCGGGGGCGATTGCCGAGCCGGAGAAGCCATCTGCCGAAAATGAAGGACCGCTGCTGCTTCGCTGGATCGCCGCTGCGGGAAAAATGCTTTTTGCCGTCGTTCCTGCCTATATCGTAACGGTTCTCCTGCTTGGAGCGGCGCGGGCCTGGATGTTCCCTTCTCTTGGAGCGGGCGTGGCCAGTGGCATTCTCGCCGTCATTATTTTCGCGATCGCTGGCACCTTGTTTGTGATTCCGACTGCCGCTGAAATTCCGATTATCGGAACCTTTCTTTCGTTCGGATTTGGAACGGGCGTTGCCGGGGCGCTGCTTGTGACGCTGCCGACGATCAGCCTGCCGTCCCTGCTTATGGTATACCGTTCATTTCCGCGCCGGGTCTTGGCGTTCGTCTTCCTCTCGGTCCTGGCCGCCGGTATTCTCGGAGGTATTGTAGGTTCTCTGGTGCTCTAATCGCACAGGATGTCCGGCAGATAGACAATTTAAAGTGAAAACTCCCTTTCTGCTCTTTAGCGGATCGGGAGTTTTTAGCTTTTTCAGATTATGCTTGTGGGCACAAAGGGAAAGCCGTGTAATGATTCAGTCTATCGCATTCGACGGGATTGGAATAAACGAGCTGCTACCGGACTGGATAGAATGAAGCGACCTATACTGATTCGACTTGAAGAAGTGACCTATCGCGCTCGACTGGGACGAAGAAATCTGTAGCACTTGACTAGACGAAGTGACCTATCGCACTCGGCTGGACGAAGCGATCTATCTCACTCTACTGGACGAAGCGGAAATCCTCCCTTTTATTTTGGGAAAAGAGACTGACTTCAGGCTTAAGACGGAAAAACTCCCTTATAATTGTCCGATTTCGTTTGAAATCAGGCAAAAATCGCTATTAAGCTGGAGTTTTTCCTGTTTATCAGCTGAAATAGCCGTTTATCGGGTGAATTAAAGGGAGGTTTTCCCGTTCATGAAATGAACGTATGGTCGACTAGATGCTTCATACGGTTCGGACACAGCGATATAGATCAGCTTATCATCCAAGCTGTTCGGACCTAGGCACATAGTCTATCGTATCCTTCAAACCGTTCGGACATTGCGACATACCCTATTGCCACCCCAATATGCTATTCAACATAGTGAAAACCTAGTGCGACCGTTCATGCTGTCAGACATTGCGGTTTAGCGAAGCGCATCTCTACGCAATTCTGATACGGTCAAGCGCATCTCTATGCAGTTCTGATATAGCCAACCGAATCTTCAGCGTTCTTCACTATGTGTCCTAGCCCTTCTGCCAGCGCTTTACCATCTCATGTAAGCCAGGAACATCGAGACCGTCCATCGTAAAAGCTTTGCGCAGCAGGTCTTGGGGAATCCACTCGTCATATTTCCCCAAATAGGGAGCTTCGCCTGGTGCCAGCAGTTCTAGCGGGTCAAGCCCGGCGGAGCCTGCTTCCAGGATAGCACTCTCCAGCCAATCGGCGTCCGCCTTTCCGGCGACGACCATGTAATAAGGCTCCATCGGGACAACCGAGCGTAAGGCCAGCGGGCGCGTCAGCTTATGCTTCAGCAGCCGCTCCAGCGTGCGGAATGTCCGGCTGCCCGCCCAAGGCAGGATGAACAGCGAGTCGCCGCCCGCCGGAAGCACGGAACGCTCGAGCAGCCCGCTTTCCCGGGCGAGCCGCCGGGCCCGCTCAAGCCGGGCTGCTGCTCGGGGTGCAAGATACGGGTAAAGGGCCGTATCGCCAAGTATCTCCCGGATTTTGGTCATGATCCGGGTATGCACGTCGCCGCCGGCACCAAGCCATAACGTATCGACTTTGCCGCGCGACGATTTCACATACACAGCCTTGTGGCGGTTGTCCACCTCTTCCACCTTCCACAGCTTGCCTGCCAGGGTGAAGCAGTAACCGGGAGGCGGCACGGTTGTAATCGAGCCGATTTCTTCCGTGCCGTTATATACAACATGCTCCTCGTCATCCTTGAAGACCGCCAGAAAACGGAAGTTATTGACGATCTTCTCTCCCGCGAGTCCGATCAGGAGGCTGCCTTCATCCATCTGCTCAACATGACCCATCCCCAGTTGGTAAGCCATGAAGGCGTTATAATCGTCTTCGCTGAAATGCTGAAACGAAGGGAGCGAAAGAACGGCCTCCCGCAAATCTTCCGACTCAGCTTCTCCCATGCTCTTCAGGATACTCATCGTCTGGTGATACAGGAGGCCCATCGGGAGCTTGCGGACGGTCAGGGGCTCAACCCATTTCTCGCGCACATACAGCTCAATGACGGCGATCGCCCGGAGCAGCGTCCACGGCATGCGCGCCGGAAGCTGGGCTTCCTCGTCCTCCTCCTCCGGTGTGACGAACATCATCTCCGCCGGAGCGTCGCCCCGGCGCCCCGAGCGGCCGAGCCGCTGCACAAAGCTGGAGCAGCTGTAAGGCGCCCCGAGCTGCATGACCCGCTCCAGCTCGCCAAGGTCAATGCCCAGCTCCAGCGTAAGCGTAGCCGCGGCGACCGCCGGTCCGGGGCCTTGGCGAAGGGCGGCCTCCGCTTCCTCCCGCAGCATCGCGGAGATGCTGCCGTGATGGACGTGGAACACGTCCGGCTCCTGGCGCCTCGCCGCGATGCGCCGCATTTCCAGAATCGCCGTTTCCGCGTCGGTGCGGCTGTTGGTGAAGACCAGCGCTTTTTTCAGCCGGGTATGGTCGTATATGTAGTCGAAATAGGCTTTGCGGGCAAGCTCCAGCTGCTCAGCCTGCTTCTCGTCCCTCGCGTCCGGAAAGGAAAAATGCTCGACGCTCAAGCGAAGTCTCCGCCCGCCCTGGGGCGCGGACACCTGCACACGCAGCCGCGTCCCTGCTGCAAGCCAGCGGGTAGCGGTCTCATAATCGCTGAGCGTCGCGGACAGTCCAATCCGGCGCGGCGAGCAGCCCGCCATGCGGGAAATCCTCGAGAGCAGGCTGAGCACCTGGATTCCCCGGTCCGCGCCCATGAAGGCGTGCACTTCGTCAATAATGACGAAGCGAAGATCGCCAAACAGCGCCGGAATAGCGTTCGGACGGTTCATCAGCAGCCCTTCCAGCGACTCCGGGGTAATCTGAAGCACGCCGGACGGATTCTTCATCAGCTTCGTCTTCTCGGATTGCGGGACATCGCCGTGCCAATGCCAGACTGGGATGCCGCCTTCGATCAGCAGGTCGTTCAACCGGGCGAACTGATCGTTGATCAGCGCTTTGAGCGGGGCGATATACAGTATGCCGACAGAGGTCGAGGGATTTTCATGCAGTTCAGTCAGTGCTGGAAAAAAAGCCGCCTCCGTCTTGCCAGACGCAGTGCCCGAGGCAATCAGCAAATGGTCCGGCGACTCCAGCAGCACCCGGCAGGCGTCCACCTGCGCTTCGCGCAGCGTCTCCCACCGGTTCTTGTAAATAAATTCTTTAATAAACGGCGCAAGCCGGTAAAACGGATTATCGCTCATAACTCGAACTCCGCCAAAAGGTCGTCCATCGTATCTTTGCCTCCTTCAGCCTTACCGGTTCCCGTCCGTTCTCCGACCAGGCTTTCAAACGACGTCTCCGGGCTGCTGTGCAGTGTATGCAGCAGGTCCATGAAATCTCGCACCAGCTCACGGGGTGTCAGTAGCTCGTCCGCGCCCAGTCTGGAAGAGGCTTCCTCCATAAAATGCACAAGCTGATCGTCAGTCAAGACAGAGGCATAGCCGTAATGCAGCGCATGAATATCCCGCAGCCGCTGCAGCAGCACCAGTATTTCCTCTGAGGACAGCATCTCGAGCGGAATGATCGGCCCCGAGAAATTATTCGGAGCGGCTGCCCCGTACCGTCCGGCCACAAGCCTGGAACGCAGCGCCTCGTAGCTGAAGAGTCCCCTCCGGTGATCCTCGACAAACTGCGGAGTTCCGCCAAGGAAAATGCCAAGATACTCCGCCTTCCCCTGCATCGTGTCATTGAACATGGTTAACAGCTTCTCGTAATTGCTCTGCCTGGAAACGCTGTTCGTAATCTTGTACAAATTGACACCTTCGTCGATGAACAGCAGCAGTCCCTTGTAGCCGATGGCCGCGGAAAATTCCGCCCACAGCTTCATGTAATCGTACCAGTTGTCGTCATCGATAATGACGCCGACGCCCAGCGCCTTCCGGGATTCCGTGCGGGTCGCAAATTCGCCGCGAAGCCAGCGCAGCGCCTCCTGCTTCAAGTCCTCGTCGCCAAGTTTATGGCCGTTCCAGTAAGACGCCAGCACTTTGGCAAAGTCAAAGCCGTGCACAAGACTTCGCATCTCGGAGGCGACGGCAAAAATCTCCTTCTCAACCTCGCCGGCGAAAGAAGGATGTCCGGGTTCCACTCCTCGTTCATTCATGACCTTCTGCTGAAGCGAGGATATCCACTTCTGGAGGATGACTTCCAGCGCTCCGCCGTCCGGCCGGGTGCGGGTCGACAAGTGGCTGATCAGCTCCTTGTAGGTGGCAAGACCCTGTCCTTTGGTGCCGACAAGTCTGCGCTCGGGCGACAAATCGGCGTCGGCCACCGCGAAGCCGCGGTCCATCGCGTAATTGCGAATCATTTGGAGTAAAAAGCTTTTGCCGCTGCCGTATTTGCCGGTAATCAGCTTGAACGCCGCGCCTCCCTCGGCGATGTTGTCAAGATCGCGCAGGATGGCTTCGATCTCCGCGCGGCGGCCGACGGCAATATACTCCAGCCCAATGCGCGGAACAACCCCCGCTGTAATCGAGTTGACAAGCGCTGTCGTCATTCGTTTCGGTATTTTCAGTTCGTTCATGCCTTATGTCACCTCTTCAAGTATTGCAGCAAGGACGCATACTCGGGCGAGATCTCTTCGCCGTCAATCAGCAGGTCGCCGATAACGTCCATAGCGATTTCGTTGATTTCGTCAATCAGCAGGTCGGGAAGCGCTGCATGAGCAGTGGCAAGTCTGCGCAGCTCGGCCGGGCCATCCGGACCGGATAAAGCCAATACCGCCTCACGCTGCAAAGGACTGAGCGCTTGAGCCAAAGCTTCCCACTCGCTGCCGGGCATTAAATCCGTTGTCTCCAGCATATTCGGTTCCGCCTGCGCTTCCGGAGCGGCTGCACCTCCCTCAGTTTCGGCCATGGCTTTCCAATCACTTCCGGGCGCCATAACCAGGGTCTGCGGGTTGATGCGCTCGCCCTGGGCTTCCAAAGAGTCCGCGCCTCCCTCATGTACAGCAGCCGCTGCTGCTTCCTTAACAGCTTCGTTCTCTGTAGACGGAAGATCTTTCTCCAGCTTCCGGCTATCCGAAACGCCTTCCCCATGTCCTACAGATCCTGCCGGTTCGCAATAGTCTGCGCCAATGTGCTGCCCCTGAACTGCTCCTTCTACCAATAGTTCAACAGGCGGGATGCCATCAGAACCGTTCACATCGTGCAGCTCCACCACAGGCCAATCCCCATAAGCGGACTTCTCCTCCAAAGCCTCCAAGGACTCTTCCACCGTCAGCAGATTGCGGACAACGTCGGAGTCGCCGCGCAGCCGCTCCAGCTTCTCCTTGTCGATCACGATATCCGGCCCTTTCTCTTCACGCTCCGCCTTGCGGTATTCCCGTTCAAGAAATTTGCCTACTAGCTCTTCAATATCTTTATCTATGATGATTCCTTTCAGACGGCCCCGATAGTCCATCAGTGCTCGCAGCTTGTTCTCGGCAAGCCGGAGCAACCGGGTAATCAGACTCCTGAGCGGAGGCGATTTGCTTATACGAACGACCGGAACGAGAACGGAATAGCCGTACAGCGAAATGTCGTAGACAGCGCTCCGGAACAAGTAGCGTTCCCTCGTCACCGGCGGTCCCGGAGGATACATTTCGAGCAGCGAAGTTCCGTGCTTGCGCTTCGCATAAGCGTCAACCAGCGCGATGACCTGCGGAACGAATCGCTCCAGCGTTTCATTGCCCGGACCTGCATAAAATTTCGACTTGGTCATGTCGTAATCCGACATCAGCGACAGGGCAGGTAAAGTGAGCTGCTCCGGCGCGGACGCAAGGCACCGCATCAGCTCGATTTCCGCCAAATCTCCGCCCAGCCCTTTGGCCCGGACGACGATTTCCCGCAGCGGAATGTCCAGCTTATGGATAAAAGAAAAATCCGCAATCCACCCGCCGAGATAGTGATCGAGGCGCCCAAAAGTGCCGCGGTAAGCTTCCCACAGCCGGGACAGCTGTTCATATCCGTCCTGTGGCGTCTCCCAGCCGACCCCATTGATCAGCTCGTACACATGCAGAAAAATATAAGACAAATCGGTTTCGGGATAACGGCCGTGTCTGACCTCGTTACGCCAATAGAAGTACCATTTCGTCTGCGGACCGGTCATGTGCCCGTAGGTCGGCCAGTAGCTCTTGAACTTGACGAATTCGGCTGAAGCTTGGGTAGAGCCGGCTAGTTCCCTTGCGTGCACCACGAACTGGCTTTCCATCGTAACCGGTCGTTTAGAGGATGCCGATTCGCCGTCTCCGATTGAACGGTCCGACGGATACGCCGTCCGTTCCATTTCAAATCGGTTCCGATGCGATGGAGTCTCTCGCCCCGTCGAAGGCTGTTCCTTTCGGGTCTCCACTTCCGTCACAGCGCGTTCCCGCTCCCCATCTCCCCGCACATCATTCCGGGTTCCGCCCTCTTTTGCACTAATAGTTTTGTCTTGTTGCGGTACAAAAGCTTCCGAATGACCTCTCCGCTGTTCTTCTCTCCGGTCCGGCAGCTCCAAATCCCACAGCTTCAGCTGTTCGGGACCCTCGGGCTTGCTCCGGCTTTTCTCGTTCAGCCCCCGGTTCTTCTCCGCTGCAGCCGCGCGTTTCGTCTCCTCTGCCCGAACGTCTTCGCGCGAAGGCACCGCCATATTTTGTTCATCGCCTTCCCAGATCAGATCCGAGAAATGCGGCTCGTTGTTATAGGCCATCAATTGATCCCGCTCCATTGCCGGCAGCTCAGGGAACCGCCCGTTTAGTTCCTCCCATTATACCATGAATTCTATGATTTGCTTCCTAACATGGGAACGTTTATTCGGATTATAATTGAAGCATTGCACCCGGTACAACTGAACTTTCATTTTTTACTGCTGGAACATTCATTTATCAGACATGTACTTCGGGGATTAGAGAGGAGACCACAGAATGGAAAAAGTTAAAATCCACAGAAACCTTGCGAAATTGAAGAACATCGAGCTGTTTTATCTGGATACCCGAACCGAAGGACCCGCCATACTTTGTCTTCACGGCAGATGGGGCCGGGCGGAAACCTGGGTTGATTTTATGGAGCGCTATGGGCAGCAGTACAGAATAATTGCACCGGATCAGAGAGGTCACGGCCTGAGCGGTAAACCCTCATCGAACTATACAGCGGAAGAAATGGCGGAAGACATGGTTGAATTATTGGATGAGTTAAAGATTGAATCGGTACTTGTCGCCGGGCATTCGATGGGCGGACGGGTCGCCGGTTACTTAACAGCGCTATATCCTGAATATGTAAAAGCCTTGGCGATTCTCGACAGATCCGCATCCGGACTAGCCAAGACCGGCACGCCGCCATCAGACCCGCTCCCAGCCGTCGACCCTTTGACCCGGGATTGGCCGCTGCCTTTTTCCAGCTTGAGCGAAGCGATGAATTATATCCAGCAGTTCACTGATTCGGAGCTGAGCTATCAATATTTCATGAATAGTCTCGTCGAAACGGTTGAGGGATACCGGATGCTGTTCAGTTCTCATGCTATGGCCGCTGGAATGGCGCATGATGTCGATTGGTTTCATCTCCTGCCGAAGATACAATGTCCGGTGTTGTTAATCCGTGCCAAAGGGAATGATGCCGTTTCCGACGAGGATTTTGCTAAAATGCAGTCTCTTCTCGCCCATTGTGTCGCCCGTGAAGTGTCGCATCCCGACCACAACGTTCATTTGGCGAACAAGAAGGAATTTTATGGGTATTTTGATGAGTTTTTAAAAATAACAGAAGGTTGGCTGCGCAAAAGTAACTAATGCGAGACCAACCCTCATTGGTTATTGCAAATCCAATCCCTTCGTTTCCTTGCCAAGAAACAGTACAGCAGCTGCGCCGATAATAACCGTAACGAAGAACAGCAGAAAAATGGCTTGAATGCTCACGGACCACTCTACCAGCACGCCTACGAGAAGTGGTGCGATAATACCTCCGACCCGGCCAAAGGAAGCGGCCATTCCGACACCCGTTGAGCGGATCGCCGTCGGATACAGTTCCGGCGTGTACGCGTACATTCCGCCCCAGGCGCCGAGGTTGAAGAAGGACAGGCAAACGCCTGCGGCGATCAGCATTCCCTCGGATGAGGCGAAGCCGAACCAGGCCGCGCTAACGGCGGTAAAGAACAGGTAGACGATCAGCACGAATTTGCGGCCGAACTTCTCGATGAAATAGGCGGCGGTAAAATAACCGGGAAGCTGTGCCAACGTCATGATCAGCGTGTATTCAAAGCTCCGCACAAGGCTGAAGCCCTTCAGCACCATTACCGACGGCAGCCACAGGAAAATTCCGTAATAGGAAAAAACAACAGTAAACCACAAAATCCAGAGCATGACCGTCGATCTGATGTATTCCGCCGACCATACCGAGGCGAACCGCTTGGTAAAAGGAACGGGCGCCTTGCGTATTCCCGCAAACCGGGGAGAATCTTCGATCGCCCGCCGGAGATACAGCGCATACAGCACCGGGACCGCCCCGATCACGAGAGCAAGCCTCCAGCCGTAGTCCGGAATGACAAAATATGCGATCAGAGCGGCGGCAATCCAACCCACGGCCCAGAAGCTTTCGAGCAGAACGACTGCACGGCCCCGATCCTTCGGCTCGACGCTCTCGGAGACGAGTGTGGAGGCAACCGGAAGCTCACCGCCAAGGCCGAAGCCTGCTATGAATCGCAATACGCATAATAGTGCAAATCCCGCTGCCAGTGAAGATAACCCGGTGGCGGCCGAGAAAATGATCAGCGTCCAGAGCAAAATATTTTTCCGTCCGTATTTGTCGGCCAGAATTCCCGCCGCAGCGGCCCCAGCAGCCATTCCCAGCGAATTGATGCTGGTCAACAGACCGATCTGTCCAGGCCTCAGACTCCATTCCTTGGCCAGCGCCGCAACGACAAAAGAAATCATCCCGACGTCCATGGCGTCGAACATCCAGCTGAGGCCCGCGCTTAAGAGCAGCTTGCGCTGCTTCGGGCTTGTTAGCAATGTACCAGCTTTTGCTTCCACGCTTGAATCCCCCTAATTTCCGTCTTGGTTAATTGTATTTAACTTTCCCTGTTTGGATTGAAACCTTTCGTCTTACCTTTGGTTAGAAGTCCAGGAACAGCGAAGCGTTGAAATACTGTCTGGCCAGCGCCTGAAAATAACAGGCTTGAACGGAAACCGCCGCAATTAACAGCGAGTTCCGCACGGTTTCCCGCTGAGGCGGGTTCAGATGAGAGAGCTGACGAACCGCTTGTTCGGCGGCCAGCGCCAGTCTTCCCCCGCTCCACAGCCTGTCCCGCATAGGTTCCGGCTTCCGTTCTTCGGCCTGACCGCCTGCTTCCCTATTCTCTTCGAACAACAGGGCGTAAGCGCCGTACAGCTCTACGGGCTTCAGCAAATCGTCGTCATCCTGTTCCGGCTTCAAAAACAGCTTGCGAAACAACCGGCGGATACTCCGAAAGTCAAGCGATGATTTCAGATCCTCAATCATAAACAGCATAGCCGCCTGATTGACCGAATACTTTTTCCCTTCTCTCGGCGCTCCAAGATATTCTTTGAAATCGCGTTTCACCCAGTTTTGCATAGCGGTAATGGAAATTGTGGAATACTCTATTAGCGCTCCTAACGCGGCTATTTCCTGGAGGGACAGCCCTTTGGCTTTTCCCCCTCGGATGATTTTTTGCAGAATAGCCGGAATATCCGTGGTCAATAGCGCGCTCAGCGAAGTGCCCTCCTTCATTTCCTGACGGTGAAGCTTACCCCATGCGTTCTGTAAAATATGCAGCGGCGTATGGTCGGACTCGCCGGTCAATGAGAGCAGAAGAGAGGACATCTCCACGCGGGTTAATGTAAATGATTCCATAGCCGTTTCAGCGCCTCCTTTTGTCTTTGACCTGTTGAAAATCCGCCAAATTTGTAATTCCGACGAAAAGTTCGTAAAATAAGTTCATATGAACTTGTATTGTAATTATAACTTATTTTATCTAGGAAAGGGATGGTACCGATTATATGGGTATAGGACTAAGTTTGACGTTGGTGGCCGTTTTGATTTTTTTGACCGCTTTTTTTGTAGCTACAGAATTTGCAGTGGTGAGACTCCGGGGAAGCCGGATCAGCCAAATGGTGCTTGAAGGGCGCAAAAATGCGCTTGCCGTTCAACAGGTTGCCGCCAATCTTGACGGCTATTTATCCGCCTGCCAGCTTGGCATCACCATTACCGCACTGGGCATTGGCGCCCTTGCGGAACCGGCCTTTGACCGCTTGCTCGCCCCCCTCTTTCACCTGGCCGGCGTCGGAGCAGAATTAAGCCATGTTCTGTCGTTCGTGCTCGCCTTCTTTATCGCGACTTTCCTGCATGTCGTTATCGGTGAGCTCGCGCCAAAGACCGCAGCCATCAATAAAGCGGAAGAAATCAGTCTCCTGACCGCCAAACCGATTATCTGGTTCTATCGCATCCTGTATCCTATGATCTGGCTGCTTAATGGCTCCGCCAATCTGATCGTCCGTCTGTTCGGGATGAAGCCGGCAAGCGAGCATGAAGATGCGCACTCGGAGGAGGAGATTCGTCTGATTCTGTCCGAGAGCTACGAAAGCGGCAAGATCAACAAAGCCGAGTATGGCTATGTCAACCGGATCTTCGCTTTTGACGAAATGCTTGCCCGGGATATTATGGTGCCGCGTACCGATATGGTCTGCCTGTTCACCAATTATTCTCTTCAAGAAAACTTGAATATTATCCGCAAAGAGCAGTATACCCGCTTCCCGGTGGCGGAAGGCAACAAGGACAACATTATCGGGATGATCAATACCAAGCAGATGTATCTCGAATATGATAGCAATCCCGGCTTTAATTTTAAAGATCTCATCCATCCGCTGCTTACGGTTTCTGAAGTTACGCCTGTAAAGACGCTGCTTACCCGCATGCAGAAGGAACGCGTTCATATCGCTCTCCTGCTTGACGAATACGGCGGCACTTCCGGTCTGATCACGATCGAAGATATTCTGGAGGAAATTGTCGGCGAAATACGGGATGAATTCGACGCGGATGAACTGAAGAACGTAGAGAAGCTCGGAGAAGACCGGTACATGGTGGACGGCAAAGTGTCGCTGCCAGAACTGCGCTTGCTGACCGGTGTCGACCTCGAAGACGAGGAAGTGACCACCATCGGCGGCTGGGTATACAGCCATCTGGAAGAGCCTGCGGTCGGCAAAGAAATCGTGCACGGGCAGGATACGTTTATCATCCGCGAAATGAACCGCCACCGTGTCCGCAAAGTGGAAATCGAGCTTGGGACGGGAGAGTGCAGAGATATTCCAGAGCAATCGTTGACGTGAAATTCGGTTTGAAACACTGCAAGTCCAAGGTAAAAACAGCCCGTTCTCGCTGAGACCGGGCTGTTTTAATTTTTGGGGGAACATCGGTATTTTCGATCCTCGTCCACCTGTGTCGGGCTGTCGCCGGATTGTCCTTCGTATGTAGATTTACCCGTTAAGCCTCGATAATTTTACTCATATAGTATTCATCTACCCATTCGCCGTTTACTTTAAGCGACTTCATTTTGGTTCCTTCAACGGAAAAGCCGCTCTTGGTGTACAAGGCAATGGCCCGCTCGTTATGTTTCATGACCGTGAGCTCCAGACGGACGATCCCGTTCTTCCTGGCCCACGCATCCAGTTCGCGCAGCAGAGCGCTACCCACGCCCTTACCCTGACAGCACTTCTGCACCCCGATAACGATATAAGCGCTATGGCGGTTACGGTTTGCCCCTCCTCCTTTGGCAGCCACATAACCCCCAAGCTGTCCGTCTGCTGTCGCACCGATCAGGATGGACGCCGCCGATTCGGCAAAGCTTTGGATCATCTCCGCAACCTGCTGCACACTGGATTGCCGTTCGCCCGGTTCGAGCATCATAAAGGCGGTTTCTTCGTCCAGCGTATGCTGCAGGCGAAGAAGTTCCTCGGCGTCGCCGGGAACCAGTTCCCTTAAAGTAACATCCACTTTACTCACTTCCCTAACGTCTGAACTTCACTACTAGAAGATCATCTAAAGGTATTTTTTAAACAGTTTGCTTCCTTCTCCGTCATAGCCAAGAGAGGCGTAGAAGCGGTGCGCTTCCTCCCTGCGGGCCGCGCTGGACAGCATGATTTTGAGCGCATTTCTGGCTGCTGCCGCTTTCTCGGCATGTCTCATTAAAGCTGCGCCTATGCCTCTTCCCCGCATTTCGGGAGCTACAATGACTCTTTCGACAACAGCAAAAGGACGGGCTCCGCTAAGCGCATCCATGCAAAAGTGCAAATGCACCGTACCGGCGATCAATCGATTCTCCTCGTATACATACAAGAAACTGTCCGGATTCGAAAATATTTGCCGTATGCGGCCTGGGTGAACCTCAATATCTGTATTGCCTTGAAGCAGCAGCCGGTACAACTCCTCAATCCGGCGGGCATCCTCCGGCAGGGCTTCTCTAATCAAACAACGGTCTTCCTTCACTTTCCGTCCTCCTAGGAGCGGCAGACCATCAGCACATTTCCGTCCGGATCTTTGAAGTTAAACCAATGGTCATGCTCGATATCGGTCAATACTTCGGCTCCGCTCTGCCTCACAAAATCATAAGCGGCGTCGATATCCTCCGTGTTCAGGTGAAATAACGGTGTATTCAGAACACATTCGCTGGTGTAAATTCTGCTGTCCAGCACAATGGCCGGGCTGGTCTCTGGAATAACGAACATGTGTCCGAACAGAATTTCATCATGTGTTGGCAATCCTAGCAGACGGCAATACCACTCTTTCGATCTTTCAATATCACTGACCGGAATAAAAACGCCACCAATCTGACTCAGGATGGGACTGTTCACCGTTAAAACCCTCCTTTGGAAGATGGGAATAAGGTTATTCCAATAGTACCATTCGAGATGGCAAGTGCATTTCCTGCCGTACGCTTAGGAAAAGGATAAAATTATGATATAATTTGTCACAATGCCGGAACGAACACAACAATAGTCAGGAGAATAGACTCATGGCCAATTTATCCTATGGCGGGCTGCGTCTGACTCCGCCCAAAATCTTGTCCCTCGGTTTTATCCTTCTTATTGCCGTAGGCACCGTGCTGCTGTCCCTTCCCGTTTCATCTGCAGGAGGCGATATCTCATGGATTGATGCGCTGTTTATGGCCACCTCGGCGACATGCGTGACCGGGCTGGCCGTTATCGATACCGGGACGGGACTGACGACCTTTGGCCAGATTGTGCTGCTCGTGCTGTTCCAGTTCGGCGGCCTCGGGTTCGTCACAATGGCTACGCTGATTACGCTCGTACTTAACAAGAGGATCTCGCTAAAAGACAGATTGCTCCTCCAGGAGACGATGAACCAGAACTCGATGCAAGGCATTGTTCGCCTGATCCGCCGGGTTCTGATTTATTCGCTCGTAATCCAGTTTGCCGGCGCTGTGGCGCTGACGCTTCGCTTTCTGGAGGAAATGCCTGCCGGGAAAGCGGTATATTACGGCATCTTCCACAGTATTTCCATTTTTAACAATGCTGGCTTCGACCTGTTCGGCGATGTTCACGGGCCGTTCAGCGGACTGACGAGGTATGTGGAAGATCCTGTCGTTAACATCACGGCCATGCTGCTTATTTTTCTTGGCGGTATCGGCTTTATCGTATTGTCCGACGTTGTCGATTTCCGTAAGCGCAAAAGGCTGACCCTTCATTCCAAGGTGGTGCTGTCGACATCCCTAATTCTGATCGGTGCCGGTGCCGCGTTATTTTTCTGGCTGGAGCTGTTCCATACGCTGAAACCGCTGCATTTCGGGGGTAAAGTGATGGCCTCCTTCTTGCAAGCCTTGACCCCGCGATCCGGCGGTATTACGACCCTGGATATTTATCAGCTCCGGGAATCCACGCAGTTTCTGATCATCCTGCTGATGTTCATCGGAGCGGCACCGGGCTCGACCGGCGGAGGGATCAAGGTGACGACGTTTGCTCTGCTCATTGCCGCCGTATACTCTCGGGTTCGCGGCAGAGAAGATGTGGTGCTGTTCCGCCATCGTCTGTCCAAGGAGAACGTCTACCGGGCCATAACAATGACGCTGCTCTCTCTGCTGCTTGTTATCATTTCAACGATGCTGCTGTCCATTACCGAGGAAGCGGATTTCCTTGCCGTCATGTTTGAGGCGGTCTCCGCGTTCGGTACCTCGGGGCTTTCAATGGGACTAACCGCAGAGCTGAGCGCTGCCGGAAAAATCCTCATCATCCTCCTCATGTTCATGGGACGGATCGGCCCTCTTACGCTGGCTTATGCTCTCAGGCCAAACCGGGGGAAGGAGCTGTACCGCCACCCTGAAGGCCATATTATGATCGGATAAACAGAAGAGCGGCGATTTTCGCCGTTCTTTTGTTAACTGTCCGACTCCTCCGCATCCAGCGCCGCATCCAGCAGACGGTCGAACAGCTCGTCGTCTTCCTCCAGCTTGGCGTCCAGCTCCAGAATTTGCTCTTCGTTTCCGGATTCGCCCGCAAAGCTCAGGCTGTAATCCCATTCCTTGCCCTTCTTGCTGAAAAACGTAATTTCGTAGTGAGCCGCGTGGCCCTCCAGGGTAAATACGGTTCGTCCCACATAATTTCCTTCAGCATCGCGGCGCATGGCCGCTTCCGTTATACTAACGCTCATGCAGCTTCCTTCCTTTCATTGAATCGGATGTCCAGTCGCTTCAGAAGCGAAGTGGAAATCCTTTTCAGTATATCATTGTTTCCCGCTAAAAATCCCGTCCTTCCTAGCTGATTGACTTTTTTCATCCGGCGGTTAATAATTTATTACAATACTTAGCAAGCTTAATTTGGCAGGAAGAAACGGTCTTAGGTCCGCCTTAATGACAAATCCGTCTCTTGGGATATTCTAAAGCTAAGATTAAGTGCGAAGCTTAACGATTTCATCGAACTTAAAGAAATTGGGGGAAAATCTTTATGACCGATTTTGAAGCAAAGCTCTCCAAATACGCCGACCTGGCCATCAAAATAGGCGTAAATGTGCAGCCCGGACAGGCGCTGGTCGTGAATGCGCCCATCGTTGCGGCAGAATTCGTCCGGTTGATCGCAGCCAAGGCATATGAAGCGGGTGCCAGCCAGGTTAAAGTGAACTGGAGCGACGAGCGCATCACGCGGCTGATGTTCGAACATGCCGCCCCGGAGGTGTTCACTAAAGCCCCGACCTGGTATGCCGGCGAAATTACCGAGTTTGCCGAGAACGGCGCGGCCGTGCTGTCGGTCATCGCTGAGGACCCGGATGCTCTGAAAGGCATCGAACAGGCCCGGATCGCGAACTATCACAAGACTCGGGGAGCGGCCCTGACCAAATACCGCGAGTATGTCATGTCCGATAAAATCAGCTGGAGCATCGTCGCCATCCCTTCGCAGGCTTGGGCCGACAAGGTGTTCCCCGATGTGCCTGCGGAAGAGCGGATCGACAAGCTGTGGGAAGCCATTTTCCACACTGTGCGTCTTGACCAGGAAGAACCGGTAGCCGCCTGGCAGGATCATCTGAACACGCTGGAAGCCAAAGCGGCCGTGCTGAACGCCAAGAAATATAAGAAGCTGCGTTACGCCGCACCGGGTACGGATCTCACCATTGAGCTTCCGGAAGGCCACCTGTGGGCGCAGGGCGACAGCATCAATGCCCAGGGCCATACCTTTGTGGCCAATATGCCGACCGAAGAAGTATTTACCGCTCCGCTGAAAACGGGCGTCAACGGAACCGTCCGCAGCACGAAACCGCTCAGTTATGGCGGCAACATTATCGACGGCTTCTCTCTCACCTTCGAGAACGGAAAAATTGTCTCGGTTACCGCAGAAAAGGGACAGGAAACGCTTGAGCATTTGATCAGCCTGGACGAAGGTGCCAAATATTTGGGCGAAGTGGCGCTTGTTCCCTATCATTCCCCGATTTCGGAGTCGAATATTTTGTATTACAACACGCTGTTTGACGAAAATGCTTCGAATCATCTCGCGATCGGAACCGCCTACGCTTTCTGTCTGGAGGGCGGCAAGAGCATGACACAGGAAGAACTTGAAAAGCGCGGTCTTAACACGAGCGTTACGCATGTCGATTTTATGATCGGCTCAGCTGAGATGAATATCTACGGCGTGACAGGGGACGGAACGGAAGAGCCGGTATTCTTGAACGGAAACTGGGCGTTTTAATCGAAGGAGGGTCGGGATTTGAATTTCAATCAAAAGCTGGAGAATTATGCACTCCTTGCCGTAAAGATCGGCGTCAACATTCAGCCCGGGCAAACGCTTGTCGTCAACGCGGATATCGCAGCGTCCGAGCTGGTTCGACTAGTCGTGCGCAAAGCTTATGAGGCTGGAGCGAAGTTCGTCAAGGTGAACTATTCGGATGAGGTTGTAACGAGAACGCGCTATGATCTCGCCCCGGAGGAATCATTCTCGGAGCCTCCGAAACGGTTCGCGGAAGAAATGGAGGAGCTTGCGCGGAACAATGCCTGCTTCCTGACCATCATCTCGGCCGATCCAGATCTGCTGAAAGGTATTGATCCGAAGCGGATCTCCCTCAATCAGCGAGTTATGGCTGAGGCGATGGCGGGCTACCGCCAGCTGCTGATGAGCAACCAGGCGAGCTGGAGCGGCGTCGCTTATCCTTCGGCCTCCTGGGCAGCCAAAGTATTCCCGGATGCGCCGGAGGAAGATCGCATCCCGCTGCTGTGGGACGCAATCTTCCGCGCTGTCCGCGCGGACGCGGAGGACCCGCTCGAAGCCTGGCGGCAGCATCTGGGTGAACTGAAGCGCCGCTGCGACAAGCTGAATGAGCGCAAGTACCGCAAGCTGCATTACACGGCGCCGGGCACCGACCTGACCGTTGAGCTGCCGGAGGGCCATATCTGGTGCCAGGCCGGAGCGGTAAACGGCAAGGGCACTCCCTTTCTGGCCAACATCCCTACCGAGGAAGTGTTCACGGTTGCGCACCGCGACGGGACAAACGGCAAGGTCAGCAGCACGAAGCCGCTCAGTTATGCGGGAAGCGTTATTGACCGCTTTACCCTGACCTTCAAAGACGGCAAGGTTACGGATTATACCGCTGAGGTGGGACAGGACAAGCTGGCTGTGCTGTTCTCCATGGATGAAGGAGCCGCTTCGCTTGGCGAAGTGGCGCTCGTACCCCACCGTTCACCGATTTCTCAAAGCGGCATTCTGTATTACACCACGCTGTATGACGAGAATGCGTCCTGTCACCTGGCGCTGGGAGCTTCGTATGCTTTCACTCTGGAAGGCGGCATATCCTTGACGAAAGAACAACTGGCCGAGCGCGGTATGAACCAAAGTCTGATTCACGTCGATTTCATGATGGGCTCCCCGGAAATGGATATCGACGGTATTACGGATGACGGCACGGTCGATCCGATTTTCCGTGGTGGCGGATGGGCGTAAAGGCAGCTTCAGCCAAATAATAACGACGTTAACCCCGGGTACTCCTACTATTGGAGACCCGGGGTCTTTGCATTAAATAATGGTCGGGGGGCCTTCCCTTCAATAAGCTGAGCTAAGCGACCCATATTTCAAATTTTGTTCAATTTATAGACACAAAAATGTTGATTTTAGTTCACAAAAATGTCACAATAAAAATGTGGGAATCAATATCCAAGGAGGCGATTCAAATGATGAAAGATCCGTACTCCAACGAGTCTGAGCGGATTGAAGAGGAAGATCATGATGGCGAGCCGTTGTATGACAAGCGCATCGATGCGGCTAACGCTATCAAGTACACCGCTTACGTCATGCTCTTCCTGGGTTTTCTCTATTTCCTGGTTGCCTTTATTCTCCCGATGTTCGATTGACGGAAATTCTTTTAAAAAACCAATAGAAAGCGCTTGCGGCCAGTCCCGATCCTCTTTTGAGAGGTGCGGAGCCAGCCGTTTTTTGTTGTGTGGGCATAGAAGCTATGCCCAGCACTTGTGAATCCATGCCATCGCGTCCTGCGTCCACACCGGTTCCATCCGAGCCTTCAGCCAAAGAACGGCTTCCTCCCTTGTTCCTGGAAAAGATTCGATTCCGGTCCCGCGCATCCAATGTCCGGCCGTCTCAAATGAGGTGCTGTTCCAGCCGTTTTTCGCTCCATCGGCGTTCAGCCTCTGCTGTACCCCCGAAATGACTATATCCGAGCTTCCCTGAAGCTCGTTCAAGGCGTTGTCAAAAGCGGTCTTCTTCTCTTTGGCCTTCATCCCAGCCTCCGCCCGAAGCTGACGCGTCTCTATCCCCTCATTATCCTCTATGATCTCCAGAATAACGTGCGCCTCCCTGCCGGCCAGACCGCCGCTATAACGCTCCCTGAACGTCCGCGCATTTCCCAATACGGCAGCGAAATAAGGAAACCATTCTCTGTCAACGAGCACAGCTTTTTTCTTCAGAAACTTCCCGTACGCTGCCAGACCCTCTGCCGGAAACCGTACACGCCACTTCCATGGATCGAGTTCCGTATCGGTGTGCCAATCTTCTTCTTTGGTAAGACTCTTGAGCGAAGGGTGATCCGGGATAAGCGGCGCAAGCGGCAGAATCCCGATTTGTGACACAAGTTTCGCGGCATCTTCAAAAGTAAAGGACGCCGGTGCTGCTTCAAATACCATGCTGCATTTCTCCTCCTTCATCGGCTTTCAATGTTCCCGGAACCGGTCAATCCCTGCCAGGAAAGCGCTAAGGGTCGCTGACAGGCTTTCGCTAACGTCAAGCGGAATCCCGAAGCCTCCCTTTTGCTCCAGCGATGCGAACCCGTGCAAAATGCTGCGGAGCCCTCTTACCGCATGCAGTTCACCATCCGGCCCCAATTGATAAGGTTTCAGAACAGCCATAATCAGATTCAGTAAACGCTCCCCTTCCTCAATAAGCTCCGCATGCTCCTCATCCGGGGCTTGCAGAGTCACCTCATACAATCCCGGATGCTGCTTGGCAAATTCGGCGTAGCCTTTTCCCATGGCCAGCACCGCCTCATTGCCGCTTAAACCAAGCGACGCGGAAGCCAGGGCCTCATAAAGCAGTTTCACTCCGTGTACTGCAAGCAGGGTCCTTAGACCGGCCTGTCCGTTAATGTGATTATACAATGAAGGGGGGCGAACGCCCAGCTTGGCGGCAAGAGCCGCCAGCGTCACCCCTTCCATTCCATGCTCGTCGGCAATTTGCGCGGCCGCCGTTACTATTTTGCCGCGACCAAGTCCCGCTCTTGGCGACATGACTTATCCTCCGTTTCTGTTATGAAATTAGGAAATGAGACCTTGTGGTTTAAGTTCCGCTTCAGCCTTCGCAATCGCTGCGCTTAACCGTTCACCGGGCTGCTTCAACAAGTTCCCGTGCCCTACCGCCAGAAGCGAAGGTTTCAGCTGCGCGATTTTAATGGCGCTCTCCAATGCGGCTTCTTTGTTCCAGGTGGCCATGGCCGGAAACGGGAACAAAGGAATGACTGTACCGGATACCGCTGTCCCGCGAAAGGTCTGAAACGCATCGCCCGCGAACACCGTACCGCTCCGCCGGTCGAGGAAAGACATCGACCCCGGTGTATGTCCCGGTGTGAGAATGGCTGTCAGCGAACCGATCTGGTCGCCATCGTGAAGCAAATGATCGGGAACACTGGTGATGTTCTTGGGAACCGCACCGCGAATAGGCGTTGGCGGTTCGCCCGGACGCAGCGAGCTGTCGCCGCGCAGCAGCGCCGAGTCTCTCTCCGAAATATACAGCTCGGCTTCGGGCAGCTGTTTCTTCAAAGCATCGAGCGCGCCGACGTGGTCGCCGTGCGCATGAGTCAGCACAATCCGGGCAAGCGGCTTTCCGAGTGATTGGACGGTGCTTAGAATGCCGTTCAGGCTGAAAGGCATTCCCGCATCAATCAGGGTAAGGTCTTTGTCTTCCTCCACAAGATAACAGTTTACCGGAAACAGGCGCGGCATCCAAGTCAGTTGAAGCATCCAGCTATCACGCGTAATTCTCATTGTCTTCCCTCCAAACTAATCTTATTAGTTATAATATAAACTAATGGTATTAGTTTTTCAATCCCTATTTATCCTTTCGAGGAGATTAATTTTCGCTGAACGCAAAAAACCGGAATCCCCTCTTCTTAACCAGAAGCGGTTGACCCCGGCGGGTGACCTGAACAGTCAGGAGTATGAATCTTACAAGTGTGAACTCAGCCAAAACGGCCCATGATATATTCCTGGGTCATCGAATTATCCGGATTGGTGAATACCTTCTCCGTCAGCCCGTATTCAATCAACTGACCGAGATAAAAGTATGCCGTATAATCCGAGATCCGCGCCGCCTGCTGCATGTTGTGGGTAACAATAACGATGCGCAGCTCCTCTTTCAGTTCCTTGATCAGCTCTTCAATCTTGCCGGTGGAAACCGGGTCAAGCGCCGATGCGGGTTCGTCCAGCAGAAGAATTCGCGGATTGACCGACAGTGCCCGAGCAATACAGAGACGCTGCTGCTGGCCGCCGGAGAGCGCAAGAGCGGAATCCTTCAGACGGTCCTTAACCTCGTCCCACAACGCTGCGCGCCGGAGACTGCTCTCGACAATTTCGTCGAGCGCTTTCTTACCCTTCACCCCGTGATATCTCGGTCCGAAAGCGATGTTGTCGTAGATCGATTTGTAAAACGGATTCGGCTTCTGCCAGACCATGCCGATTTTCTGGCGCAGCTTGATGACATCGGTGCCAGAGGCGTTAATATCCACCCCGTCGATCCAAATGCTGCCTTTGGTTGTCGACCCGGAAATTTCATCGTTCATCCGGTTGAGCGACCGGAGAAAGGTCGATTTACCGCAGCCCGAAGGGCCGATCAGCGCCGTAACCGACTTCTCCGGGAAAGGCAGGCTGATGCCTTTGACGGCTTCGTACGTGCCGTAGAAAATGCTTAAATTTTCGGTGCGGAAATTCTTCTCTACCTTCGATTCCTGTAAAACATGCGGTGCCGTAAGTGTTGCTTCCATGTTAATACTCCTCCACTCTAATTCATTCTTCGCGATGCGGTTAGCTTCCGGTAGATCAATCGGCCCATGTAGCGGGCGACCAGATTAAAGATCAGTACCGTAATGACCAGGACGGCAGACGCTCCAGCGGCAATCTGTACCGCATCAGGCGCAAGACCTTCGCTGTTGACCTTCCAAATGTGTACAGCCAGCGTCTCGGCCGGGCGGAACGGGTTCAGCGGCGAAGACGGGCTCAGCGGATTCCAGTCGTTAAAATTCAACCGCGGGCTGCTCATGCCCGCCGTGAACATCAGGGCGGCGGCTTCACCGAATACCCGGCCTGCGGACAGAATCGTTCCGGTTATTATCGCGGGTAGCGCCACCGGGAACAGGACGGTGGTAACGATTTTCCATTTGGAGAGCCCGAGCGCGAATCCGGCTTCTTTCTGCTGAGCGGGAACGCTGCGGAACGCCTGCTCGGTGATCCGTACCATCAGCGGAAGATTGAATACGGTAAGGGCCAGCGCTCCCGATACTAGGGAGAAGCCAAGACCGAATATATTGACGATGAGCAGCAGACCGAACAATCCGACGACAATCGACGGGAAGGAAGACAAGACTTCAACGATCAGACGGATAAATGCTGTAATTCTTCCGGGACGAGCATACTCGGCCATGAAAATGCCTGCTCCAAGCCCAAGCGGAACGGTAATCAGCAGCGTCAGGACAAGCAGGAACAGCGAGTTGAACAGCTGCGGGCCGATGCCTCCGCCGGCACGGATTTTTCTTGGAGCCGACGTCAGAAAGTCCCAGCTGATATGGTTTAAGCCTCTAAACAAAATGTAACCGAGCAGACCGGCCAGGACGGCTACAATCAAGAGAGCAAGGGTTACAATGACTGCAGTAGCAATTTTGTCCTTCGTTCTTGCTTTCATTAGATTGCCCTCCTTTTTTCCAGCAGGCGGACAATGAAGACGAACAAGAAGGTCATCAGCATGAGTACCAGCGCCATGCTCCAAAGCGAATTGTTCTGCGGCGATCCCATTGTAGTATTACCCATCCCCAATGTGATGACGCTCGTGAGCGTTGATGCCGACTCAAACAGCGATTTCGGTATAAACGGCGCGTTTCCGATGACCATTTGGACCGCAAGCGCCTCGCCGAAAGCGCGGGCCATGCCAAGTACGACGCCGGTCAGAATGGCAGGCAGCGTGGTTGGAATGATAACACCGCTAATAGTCTGCCAGCGGGTCGCTCCAAGAGCAAAGGAGGATTCCTTCAAATTCTGTGGAAGCGCGGACAGCGCATCGACTGCTACGCTGGTGATCGTGGGCAGAATCATAACAGACAGCACGATCGAGCCGGCGGCTACGCCGATCCCTTGTCCGGGGAACACATCCCGCAAAAAGGGAACAATAACGCTGAGTCCCACAAAGCCGTAAACGACAGAAGGGATACCTGACAGCAGCTCGATGACAGGCTGAAGGAGTTTTTTGCCCCAACCCGGAACGATTTCGGTCATGAACAGAGCGGCGCAAATGCTAAGGGGACTTGCAATCAGCGCAGCCAGGAGCGTCGTGATAAATGAACCCGCGATGAATGGCAATGCTCCAAATGATGGATTATTGCCTTCCGGTGACCACTTCGTCCCGAAAAAGAAATCCGAAATGCTGACTTTATCGACGACAAACGTTGAAACTCCTTTAGACATTACAAAATACACCATCGATATAATGGCGACAATCAGTAGAAGCACGCAAAAGGACATATAAGAACGTCCGATGAAGTCTTCGATATGATGTTTTTCAATACGCGACTTGTGATTCTGCGCGATTTTGTTGTTTTGCACTATCATGTAAGTCCCTTCTCTTTAAAGTGAAAAGAGAGGCAGAAGAACTCCGCCTCTGAATCTATAAGAATTGTATCGTTTATGCCGGTTTATTTGTTTGTTACGTTACCGGCAACGTCGCGGGAAACCTGCATCTTCGAGGCCGGAATGTAGCCCAGCTCGGTTACATCTCCATTTTGAACCTCGTCGGTCAAGAAGTAATCGAGGAATGCTTTAACTGTTTCAGTCGGTTCGCCGTTCGTGTACATATGCTCGTATGCCCAAACCGGATATTTACCGCTGATTACATTGTCCACGGAAGGGTCAACGCTGTCGTATTTCAATGTTTTCACCGTTTCGTCGAGGTAAGACAGAGCCAGGTATCCGATTGCTCCCGGTGTTTCGGCTACGATCTTTTTAACGGTACCCGAGGAATCTTCCTGGATCGAACCCGGAAGGTCTTCCGTCTTGGTTCCCAGTGCAAACTTCTCGAATGTAGCGCGTGTTCCGGAGCTTGCCGGACGGTTGATGATCTGGATTTTTTGATCCGCGCCGCCAACTTCTTTCCAGTTGGTGACTTTGCCGGTGAAAATATCAACCAGCTGCTGTTTGGTCAGATTGTCAACGCCTGCAGCCGGATTGGTTACTGCCGCAATCGCAACAACTGCCACTTGATGATCGACAAGCGCCTTCGCTTTTTCAGCGTCCGCATCTTTCAATTTCTCTTCCGCGAATACGTCGGAGTTACCGATATCGACTTGTTTTTCCGCAACTTGTGTGAGGCCTGTACCGCTGCCGCCGCCTTGAACCTGAATGTCCAGGCCAGCATGCTGCTCCATGAATTTCTCGGCAACCTGCTCAACCAGCGGCTGAAGAGCCGTGGAACCGGATGCCAGAATCGAACCGCTCAGTTCTGCGCCGCTGTTTGTTTCTGTAGGCGCGCTGCTAGCCCCGGCGTTGCCGCCGTTGGCCGAATTGTTTCCCCCGTTATTTCCGCATGCCGAAAGTGCCAAAACGCTAGTTAATGCAAGTGCCAAAAACCAGGATTTTCTAGAGCGCATTATTGTTTGTCTCCTCCTACAAATGGTGTCTTATTTAGGCTCGTTCGCCCTGACATGATTAATTGTAAAATCTGTACGTAAGTTAAACCCCCGACTTGTGTAAACGGAAAGATAAAAAAAGAAATAAAATATGTATAACGATATAGAGATATTCTATAATAGATGAAGAGAATTGTTGAAAAGCCTGGTTTATACGGAGGAATCCCATGAATATTTTAAAATTGCAAATTGTCGTTCTTATTGAAAAACATAAAAAAGTTACCGACGTCGCCGCCGAGCTTGGGCTCAAGCAGCCGACAGTGTCGTTTCATATGAAATCGCTGGAGAGTGAGCTAGGTACCCCGCTGTTCCAAAGCCGGAGCGGCCGGGTGCTGCTGACCGAAGCCGGACTTGCGCTGCATCCCTATGCCGTCCGTATTGTCGCGCTGGCATCGGAGGCCGAACGAAGCGTCAAACAGACCGTTTCCCGCTCAAAGGTCAAGCTGGACATCGGTGCTTCGCAGGTCCCGGCGGCTTATTTGCTGCCAGCTGTATTGGCCGGACTGGTGCGGCATTATCCGGAAATCGAAATCAGCGTATCGGAAGCCGGTGAATCCGGTCTGCGCGAACGACTGCGAAGCCGCGAGCTCGGTCTAGGCGTTCTGCACAGCAGCGGGCAGGCGGATGAATCTTTACATTTGAAAAAGATCGCTGACGATGAAGCTGTCCTTATCTTTCCTTCAGGTCACCCTTTTATATACAAGGATGATCTCGCACCGGATGAAATTGCCCGGGAACCCTGGATTCAGCATGCCCAAGGCAGCCGTCTGCGGGAATTCGCCGACAGCTGGGCCGAATTGAACGGCCTGCACTTATGGAACAAGATGGAGCTGCAAAGCTCTGAGGCCGTCAAAAGATCAGTCGTTCAAGGCCATGCGGTCGCTGTTTTTTCCAAAATCGGCATAGCTGCGGAGCTGGAGTCGGGGAGCTTGGGGTATCGGCAGCTTCCGGGGATCATGCCAGAGCGCGGGGGTTTCTATCTGGCCTGGCGAAAGGGCCACGCCCTGACGGAAATACAGCAGGCTTTTGCAGACAGTCTGGAGTCTATTTCTTAGAATACGGGAGGTTCATATTTTTATGGAGCTTTATCATTTCAGTAAAGACAGCCTTGAGAGCGATGAATTTAAGCCGTCCTTGTTTATGCGTAAGAAGTGATGAAATGACAGAAAGACAAAAAAGTGCCAGGGCAGCAGTTACCCGGCACTTTTTTTACACTTAGAGATCGGGATCACATCGGCTTCTCTGCAACCAGTACAAACGTCTTCGGGATGCCCTTGTCGAACACATCCGAGGACAAATTCGGCTCTTCGATCAGCTTCCTGATCCGGAATCCGCTGTCAGCTGCAGCGGTCACAATCTCTCCGAGCGTCCATTTGCGCCAGTATACGACGTCCGCCTGTACCCCGCTTGTCCCGTCTTCCGGCGAATATTTGGCATACGACACCCGCTTTTCCTCAAGCGTTGTATCGAAGTAATCTCCGCTTACTTTATGCTTCCGAACTTTGGCCGTTGAGCCTTTGGAGGAGATCAGCTTGGTAGATACGGGATGGAAATCCCGCAAAATAAACGTTCCGCCCGGAGCCAGCAGCGAATATGCCGTGTCCATGAAAGGCTTCAGGTCAGTAAAATAATGGACAATCCCCTGCTCCGCAAAGACAATGTCATAAGCTTCCCGCGAAATGTTCTGCGGCAGATGCAAGACATCGGATACGATATATTTCAGCCGGACTCCCGCCGCTTCCGCCAGCTCGGACGCATAACGCGCATTGCCTTCGGAGAAGTCGGCGACCGACACCTCCGCGCCGAGCAGGCCAAGAGCCACCGCCTTTACCCCGTTCGATCCCATCAGGTTCATTATTTTCTTGCCGCTTACTTCTCCAAAATGGGCCAGTATGGGCTGAAGCTTGGCGGCCGGATTATTGTGCAGCTTGACCGCGGCTTCTTGAGGCGGACCGAATCTGCTTGTCCAAGCGCTGTATGTATCCTCATTCCACAGTTCTTCGCTGACGGAGGAGGTTACCGGCGTATCGGGTTTATGATCATCCGTAGGACTGTCATGCATAATGTAAAAACTCCTTTACCTCATTCTTAAGTGGTGCAATCGGGACTTTCAGCTCTCAAGAAGCGTTTTCCGGGAGCACCTGAGCGTCCTGCGCATAGCTGCGTTGCCGTTCTTCTTCTCTGGTTGCTATCCGGGCGCCCACATACAAATAACATGCGAGACCGCCGAGCACCAGCACGCCGCCGCCCCATTGCAGTCCGGTCAGCCGTTCGCCAAGCAGCAAATAGGCCAGGATGCTCGCTCCGACCGGTTCACCGAGAATGTTCATGGAGACGGTAGTGGCAGAGGTGTATTGGAGGAGCCAGTTAAACAAAATATGCCCAAATACGGTCGGCACAACAGCCAGCAGCGCAAAAATGCCCCACTCTTTAGGTGGATAGTCGAAAAAGGCGATGCCGGTTTCCAAATTGTACAATGCAAACACGGCGCCGGCGATGATAAATACAATCAGGCTGTAGAGATAAGACGGCATTCGGGCGACCAGCTTTTTGCCGATCATCAGATGGACGGCTACCGCCGCTGTCCCAAAAATGGAAAGTAAGTCACCCTTAAGGTTGTCTTGCGACAGTCCGATGTCTCCCCAGCCAATGAATACGACGCCGACAATCGCCACGCCAAGACCGGCTATCGCCGAAACGGAGCTGCGCTCTCTATATAGAAGAAACGAGCCAATCATTATGAAAACAGGTTCAAGCGCCATAATCATCGTAGAACTGGCGACCGAAGTGAATTCAAGCGAACCCATCCACAGTAAAAATGCAGCGCCAGCATGAATCCCGAGGCTGCCAGCAGCAGCCAGTCATTCAGCCGCAGCTTCGCCAGCGCTCCACTGTACGGGCGGACGAACGGGGCCATCAGTAGCGAGGTGAACAGCAGGCGGTACATCGCCTGTACAGAAGCCGGCGCCGAGGACCATTTGATAAAAATGGCCGAGAACGAGATGGCAATAATCCCGACCAGCATGAGCAATGCGACGGGGACCGGCGGTTTTTTGGTAGTCATGAATCGGTCTTCCTTTCCGTGTGCGTCGATGGGGTTAAAAAGCTGCCTTCTTAATGTAACGCAGACGGCGAAAAAAATCAGCCTTTTTATTAAAAATTGGCCTGTTTCAGAATGTAATCTCGCCAGCCGGTTTCAGCGTGACGACCCGTCCTCCGAGCACTGCGTTATGGTGGCGAATAATTTCTTCACCGGTAAGCTGTCCGTTGTCAAATGTGCTGTGGGCATCCTCCACCAGAACGGAAGAGTAACCGAGGCTGTACGCCCGGCGGCATGTCGTATCTACGCAGTACTCGGTTTGCATGCCTGCGAAGACCAGATGGGTGATTCCTTCACGCTCCAGCTCTTCCCTAAGTCCGGTAAGATGGAAGGCGTCCCACGTCGGCTTCTCAATAATCGTTTCCCCGGGCAGCGGCGTGACGCGCGAGCTGATCTGCCATGTAGGCAGTCCTTTGGTAAATTCCTGGTCCTCGGTATGCTGAATAAAAATAACCGGCGTGCTGCTCCTCCGCGCCCGATCGAGCAGCGACACGATTCGTTCCATCACACCTTCTTCGTCATGCAGCTTCATTCCCGGATAGGAAAACATCGCCTCCTGCACGTCAATCAGAATGAAAGCCGTCCGCTGGTTTACCATTTTTAGTGCCCCCTTCGGCTTGATCTAGTTATCCAAAAGTATACCAGAAATAGAGATAGCCAAGTATTGGCTTTGTGATACACTGGAGAAATCAATCTCAAGCAAGGAGTGAGCCTCTTGAAGAAAATTCTGGTGCTCGGCGGAACGCGTTTTTTTGGCAAAAGGCTGGTAGAGCTGCTATTGGAGGACCCTGAAAATGACGTTGTAATTCTGACGCGGGGAACGACGGTTGACCCTTTTGGAGACCGGATTCGCCGCATCCATGCGGACCGCACCCATCCGGATGAACTTGCCGCAGCGATAGGGGATCAAATGTGGGACGTTGTCTATGACAATATTTGTTATTCGCCGGATGAAGCCATGGCCGCCTGCCGCATTTTTAATAGTAAAACAAATCGGTATATTCTGACTTCCAGTCAGTCTGTTTACGATCCAAGCCCGGAAATATTGAGCGAAGACAGGTTTGATCCCGAAGCTTATCCGATTCAGGGGGGCGGTAAGGCAGATCTCCCGTATTCGAAGGCAAAACGGCAGGCCGAAGCGGTATTCATGCAGCAAGCTGCGTTTCCGGTAGCCGCGGTCCGGTTTCCGATCGTACTCGGCGCAGATGATTATACGAGACGTTTACATTTTCACATCGAGCATGTCCGGCAGGGAGAGCCGATACGCATTCCGAATCCTGAAGCACGGATCTCCTTCATCCGCTCGGATGAGGCCGCCAATGTTCTGCTCTGGCTCGGGCGTTCATCATTAACTGGTCCGGTGAATGCTTGCTCAGACGGTTCCATAACGATTGGAGAGATCATCTCTCTCATTGAGCAGGCTGCAGGCCGACAGGCTGTGGTCCAAACAAGGACGGAGGATCGGCATATGTCTCCATTTGGCATCGGGCAGTCCTGGTACATGGATACAGCGAAAGCTCGGGCTGCCGGATACTCTTTTCTTTCCCTTTCGGATTGGCTTCCGGAATTAGTAACCGACCTTAACCGATCATATGCGGATCATCATATGCGGACGCTATAAGGGAATTTGCACAGGAAAAAGCCCGCGCCTATCGCTGCCTTCATAAGGAAAGCGACAGACCGCGGGCTGTAAATTGCGGTTGCAGAATGTTACGGCAGTGTGGTACTGACTGTTGCGGGCAGTTTCAAGATGTCGTTATCGCGTCTTGGCGTTCTCCGAACGCCAATCGCTTTGTTCTTTCATGTATTGGCACATCATTTGAAGAAGTTCTTTGATGACTACAGGCTTTTTGATGAAATCCGTCGCGCCGGCGGCAAGGCACTTCTCTCTGTCTTCCTTCATCGTCTTCGCGGAAACGGCAATGATCGGAAGCTCCGACAGGAGCAGTTCCTCACGAAGGATGGATAACGTGTCGTAGCCGTCCAGCACCGGCATCATAATATCGAGAAGAACGATTCCGATTTCGGGGTGTTCTCTGACGGTCTGTAGACATTCAAAACCGTTCTGCGCGGTCAGCACCTTCATGTCGTATTTTTGCAGCGTCTTAGTCAGCGCGAAAATATTGCGGGAGTCGTCATCAACCACCAGCACGGTTTTACCGGCCAGGCACTGGTACTCGGCTGAGTTCAAGCTGTCGTCGATCCGCATTTCCGAATAACCGCTATCTGCAGGCCCTCCGACTTCAACTGCTGCAGCTGCTTCGGAATTGAATAATTGGCTCTGCGGATCCCACGGTTCTTCCGTGCAAGGAAGATACAAAGTGAAAATACTGCCCTCATTCGGCTTGCTCTTAAGCCCAAGATGCCCACCGAGCAGCTTTGTAAGCTGCTGGGAGATCGACAATCCGAGCCCTGTACCGCCGAATCTTCTCGCCGTTGAACCGTCGGCCTGCTGGAAAGCTTCAAAAATCAGATTTCGCTTGTCCGAAGAAATTCCGATGCCGCTGTCTATAACGGAGAACGCCAGCACGGCCCCGGAAGGATGATATCCGGCGGCTGAGAAGCTGTCGAGCTTGGATACCTCGAGCTTTACACTGCCTTTTTCCGTAAATTTAAACGCATTGGACAGCAGGTTTCGCAGAATTTGATGCAGCCGAAGCTCATCTGTGTAAAAGATGTCAGGCACATTATCTTGAATATCGACAATGAATTCCAATTTCTTGGATTCTGCGGTCTTGCCGAAATAGCCGTCGAACAGGGAAGGAAATTCCGTCAGATTAACCGCGCTTGTTTCGATTTGCATTTTGCCTGCCTCGACCTTGGACAAATCCAGAATATCATTAATAATTGCAAGTAGATCGCTGCCCGAGGAGTGAATGACCGATGCATAGGTTTGCTGCTCTTCCGTCAGATTGCCCCCCTGGTTTTCGGCCAAAATTTGCGAAAGCAGGAGCATGCTGTTAAGCGGAGTCCGCAGTTCATGCGACATATTGGCCAAAAACTCGGATTTGTAGCGGGAGCTTCTTTCCAATTCCTCGTTGAGCTCTTCCAGATCCGCTGCCGTATTCTCTGCGAATTGCTTTTGGGTTTCGAGCTTGCTGTTAACATTTATCAGTTCGTGGGTCTGTATCTGGAGCTCTTCAGACTGGGTCTGCAGCTCCTCGTTCATAGTCTGGGATTCCGAATAGAGCTGTTCAATCTGCATGCGGGTCATAACCGAATTGACAGAGACGGCCAACAGATCGAGCATCTGCTTCAGCAGCGTAAAATGCTCCGGAGCCCATTTCATGAGCGAAGCGACCTCCACCACCGCAACCGTTCGGTTCTCGAATATAGCCGGCGCGATCACCGCCTGTCTTGGAGGAGTTCTTCCAAGACCCGAGCTGATGTGAATATAATCGCCGGGGAGTTCTTGAAGCTTCAGGACATTCTGGTCCAGCGCGCACTGTCCGACCAGGCCTTCACCCATCATGACTTTTTCCCTGCCGATGTGAATATCCTCTTCGCCGCCCGCATAAGAACTGACCCGAACCAGACTATCGCCGTAGTTGCCTTGGGCAATATAAACCGCGCCATATTGGATTTCCAGCATGGTAGCCAGCTGGCTCAGGAACGTATCGCTTAAATCAGCAGGAGCCGTTTTCTCCTGAAGCTTAACCGACATGCGGGCTACCTGATCGCTGATCCGCTGTTCTCTTTCCACATTTTCCAGAAGACGGTTGGTCGCCATGGCGAGATCGTGGATCTCGTCTTTGGTCTTCACTTCAATTCGTCTCACCTTGCTGTTTCCATCGGCGATATGGTTGATGGCATCAATCACGTTCTTGAGCGTTTTGACGATCCCGCCGGAAATCAGAATGGAAGCGGCAATGGCGACCAGCGCGACCAGACTCCATAAAATATACATGGTAACAATCAGTTGGCTGTTGCGACTCTTAAGATTGGTGATCCGTTGTGACGTTATGGTTTTCTCAATATCGCGAAAATGTTTAGACTGCTTGCGGATTTGATCGACAATCGATTTGCCGGTATCCGCCCGGAAATAGGCGCTTACCTCGGCATTTCGTCCTGCTTGCTTGAGATCGACGACATATTGTCCCGATTTGACGATCCATGTTTCGATATTGGTTTTGATGTTGCTCAGATTATCCACCTGGGTGGAATTGCCGGAGATCATTGCGTGCAGATCGGTATAATGGATCCGCCATTGCTCCAGCCCGTCGTAATAAGGGGCAAGATAGGATTCATCACCTGTGATCGCATACCCGCGTTGGCCGGTCTCCATATCGAGTACATTTTTTTCAATCTGAAAAGTAAGGGCATTCACCTGCATATCATGTCCGCTCAGCATCACCGTTTCCTGTTCGAGTTCGGAGATCCGGCCCTGAACGATGACCAGAAACAGACCGAGCAGAAACAGAATCATACTATAGCCGAGTGCAATTTTTCCACGGACTTTCAAATTCCATACACGATTATCCACAAAAAATACAACCTCCGTCCCGGCATCCGGCGGATTTACCGGTTATTTTGGCATCCCCATTCCCGGAGGCTAAATGATTTCGGTTCGCATGACGCGTTCCTTAAGCTGACGGACGCCTGACTCAAGCCTCAAAATCGTCTCCTCGATCTCTTTCGGATCGATTCCGCGGACAACGGGGGGCGGCGCCTGCCTGCTTTCCTCTTTCAATTCACGCAGGGTAATCTGCTGCTCCTGCCATTTGTCCATCAAGTCGGCGATGGTTGCATAGAACCGCTCGTAATCCTTAATGACGCTGTCCAAAAACGTATCTACTTCCTCCGGATCGTATCCGCGCAGCTTCATGCCGAATTCTTTCTCATGAATGGTGAGTGCGTCAAGCGCGATTCCAAGCTGAGTGAACAATTTTCTCTGTTTGTCCAGCCTCCGCTTCATATGTTCATCCATCTTCCATTACCTCCAAATGTGGACTGCTCTCTTCCGGCCTTCTTATTATAGCAAGGTGAGAAGATGCTGAAAACACTGACCACAAGGATCGAAGCTTTCCCGTCCTTCTAAAAGTTATCAGCCACCGCTTTGTTTAATATGCCCAGGCAGCGGTCAAGATCCGTCTTTACCTGCTTTTTGTAAAGCTTTGCCTTCTCCGCTCCGTCCGAAGTGAAATGGTATAGAACGATTTCCTGAAAATCAACTTTGGGATCATTTCCCTTCAACTGCTTCGTGCGGTACAAAATCCCCTGCTGCACCAGTTCGTGAAGGGCGCGGTATATTTCGCTCTGCGGAGGATTATACCCGTGATTTTTGAAGTCTCTGCGCAAATCTTCAAGCATTTGATAGCCGTAGCCGTGATGCTTCTCCACCATCGTAATGAGATACAGCTTGATAAACGCCCTTTGGGCAATCATAAAAGCCATGAAAGACCTCCCTTATTTCAAAATTACGGGTAACATATCTCTATATAATCACTGTTTCCCAAATTTCACAATATGATTTTAGGAAATTGGCTCACCTTTTTCCAATGCAACGGATGTGGGGAGAGATTATTGATGGTATTTGTGAAAGGAATGGGGGGAGTTTTTATGTTTTTCTATTATGAATTTTTCATATGTTGAAATATTGTTAATAGTGGGTGAGTTTGGTTGGTTGGTTTTCGTGACGCAAAAAACCGCACTTCCCGGGTGAAGGGGAAATGCGGTTTGATCAATTTATTTTAGAGAGATTACAACGGGTTCATACTAGAACTTGTCCCGTTTATTGACCTCCGGATCGGTATCTGCGTTCATTGGGCCTCTGTTGCCCATCGCGTTGCCAACCCTTGTATTGTCCGGTACGATATCCGGGTTGGTCGGACCTCTGTCCTGAAGCCGCGCAAGAGTGCTGATCCCCGGATCACCTGCCGACGATCGGTACCGGGAAGCGTTTAATGAGCGGTTCCCGCGGAAAATGTCATGAATTTCGGTATCTCGGCCGTTGTCGTCCACCATCACCAGAATTTTGCCTTGGTCGACGTATCCTTCATACTCTCTTGCTTCGTCTTCCGGGATGCCCAGTCCGACCAGTCCTCCGACCAGTCCGCCTGCTCCTGCTCCCACCGCAGCACCTGTCAGCGCAGCCGCAATCGGTCCTGCTGCAATAATCGGGCCAATACCCGGAATGGCCAATGCGCCAATCCCGGCCAGCAGACCCGCAATGCCTCCAACCACTCCACCGGTTGCAGCGCCTGTTGCGACTCCTTCCAGTCCTACTGTGTCCGTGTCGTCAGTGATCGTATTCAGATCATCGCGATTCCTCGTTACCACTGAAATATCTTCATTACGGAATCCTCTGGCCTGCAATTCCTTTATCGCTTGGGTCGCCTCTCGTTCCGTATCGAAAATGCCTACAATTTTCTTTGTCACTTGAAGCCCTCCTTTGTCATGGTGCTACGTTAGTTATTACCCTTCATGAGGTTTTCCAAACGAAATGAGCGAAAGTGGAGGAGCATCAAGCTGTTTCCAAAATTGCAGTTTTTTAAAAAAAGATACTCACCTGATGCTAATGGACCGGCCGCGTGCGGTTGGTCGGAATGGCTTGAAGCGGGTCCTCCGGCCAGTAATGCTTGGGGTACCGCCCTTTCAAATCTTTTTTGACCTCAAAATACCCACTCTGCCAAAAGCTGGCCAGATCGGCAGTTACCTGTACCGGACGCCTCGCCGGGGACAGCAGGTGCAGCAAAACGGGGATTTTGCCTCCTCCCAGAGCTGGTGTCTCCTTCTGTCCGAACATTTCCTGCAGCTTCACCGCCAGCACCGGTGCCGCCGGATCACTGTAATCCACGGCAATCCGGGAGCCGCTGGGCACCGTGATATGCGTAGGAGCCTCCCGGTCGAGCTCGCGTTTCCGCTCCCAACCCAGCATCCCTTCCAGCGCATCCCGCAGCGAAAGACGCTGTACATCGCGAAGACTTCGGCAGCCGATGAGGTAAGGCAGCAGCCATTCTTTCATGCTGGCAGTTAGCCCCTCATCGCTCATATCCGACCAGCCCGGATCTAGCCGGTGCATGAATGCCATCCTCTCCCTCAGCTGAACGGTCCCCTTGTCCCAGGGAAGAAGCCGGTGACCTTCACGGGCAATGACTTCCATCAGGACCCTTGCGGCTTCCTCCGGCGAAGGCTGTTCATGCCCCGTCTCTTTTAGCACAAGCTCGCCGAGCATGACACGGCGGCGGGATTTCACGCTCTTGCTCTCCTCGTCCCAGTACACTTCGGAGAGCTGGGTTAATTGATCCTCATGATGAGCCAGCAGATCTCTTTCCTGCACCGGAGCCGCCAGCATAATCCGGCTCTGCGTCCCCTTGTCGTCGACAGAGACGGCAACAATATATGGCTCGCGCGCAAGCTGCTGGCCCTCCCCCATCGCCGAGCCGCGCCCGCCGGACAGCAGGAAGGCTCCGCCGCCTCGGCGCTGTCCGATCCGGTCGGGATAGGCGAACGACAGGAGCAGGCCGCAGAGGTAAGGATCTGCGGCCTCCGTCTCGGCCGATAGTGAATCGGCCGAAAGAGCGGCTTCGGGCGCAGCCGTCCGCAGCTGCGCCAGCAGTCCGCGGCTCGCGCGCGCAGCGGCGCGCAGAGCCGCGGGATCGCCTCCGCCCGCTTCGCGCCCGGCGGAGGCCTCGTACCGCAGCAGCGCCTCCACGCGGAGCGTGAGGTCGCAGCTGCCCGAGGCGGGACCGCGCATCGGGTCCCGCTCCTGCAGCAGCGCCGCCNGCCGGCAGGCGAGCGGCGCTGCGCCAAGCCCCGCCGCGCGCAGCATCATGTGCGCGGTGCGCGGGTACGTGCCGAGCGCGGCCAGGCGCCGGCCGTGCGGGGTTATGGCGCCGGCAGCGTCCAGCGCGCCAAGCCTGCGCAGCAGCGCCGTCGCCTGCGCGTAGGGCGCGGGCGGCGGGGCGTCCAGCCAGCTGAGCTGGGCGGGGTCGCGCACGCCCCACAGTGCCAGCTCGAGCGCGAGGCCGGTGAGATCGGCCTCGAGGATCTCCGGCGCGTCGGCTTCGGGCAGCCGGTCATGCTCTTCCCGGCTCCAGAGCCGGTAGCACACGCCCGGAGCCGTCCGTCCCGCTCGGCCGCGCCGCTGATCCGCCGACGCCCTGGAGATCGGCAGCGTCTCCAGGCGCGGCATGCCGGTTCGCGGCGAGAACCGCTGCGTACGGCGCAGCCCGGAGTCAATTACGGTCCGAATACCTTCGATCGTCAGGCTTGTCTCTGCGATCGAGGTCGCCAGCACAACTTTTCGCCGGCCCTCCACAGCCGGCGCAACAGCCCGGTCCTGCTCGGCCTGCGGAAGCTGGCCATACAGCGGGCGGATTTCCGTGTTGCCCGGAAGCTGGCCGGACAGCAGCTCCGACTCCACCCGGCGGATTTCCCTTTCGCCGGGAAGAAACAGCAGAATGTCTCCGGGCTGCTCGGTGAGCGCGCGCCGGACCGCGTTTCCCGCGACTTTTTCAAGTGGGAGTGTCTTTGCCGGCGGCGCATAGATCGTCTCAACGGGATAAGTTCTTCCCGGACAACGGACAACCGGTGCTGCGCCAAGCAGTTCCGACACCTTCTCTCCGTCAAGCGTGGCGGACATGACGAGAAGCTTCAAATCCTCGCGCAGAACGGCCTGCGTTTCCAAAGAGAGCGCAAGGCCCAGATCCGCATTCAGACTTCGTTCGTGATATTCGTCGAAAATCACGAGGCCAGTGTCGCCCAGTGAAGGGTCGTCCTGGAGCATCCGTGTCAGTATGCCTTCGGTAACGACGATGATGCGGGTATTCGGCCCCGTCTTGCTGTCCAGCCGCATCCGGTAGCCAACAGTCTGGCCCGCCTGTTCTCCCAGAACGGACGCCATATAGACCGCTGCCGCCCTGGCGGCCAGCCTTCTCGGTTCCAGCATTAGCATCGTTTTGCCCTTCATCCAGGGCTCATCAAGCAGCGCCAGCGGGACCGCCGTCGTCTTGCCCGCTCCCGGCTCCGCAATAAGAACGGCGGAGGAAGCCTCCGCAAGGATATGTTTAAGCTCAGGCATGACCTGCATAATTGGCAGTGTACTCATATAAATCTCTCCGTCATCAAAGATAGGTAGTCAATTTGGATTAAGGCCGTCATTCAAATGATCCCGGCAAATAAACAGCCGGACTGGAAATGGGAGGGATCGTGAATTACAATAACATATTGAATAGTAAAGAGCCGGTTCATTCATAGATTCATTTGCATCATTTCCACTATAGTCATCATGGGCGAAACGTACGGAAAATTCAAGGGCGGGGGCTGCGCTTCAAGCAGAGGCCCGACTTGTAATGTGAAACTTTCGCTTCGCACGTTATCCTATTAATGCAAAATTAGGAGGGCTCTCCTTTGCTTCATCACTTGAATAATGCTCCATACGGCAGCGGCATTCGCGGCCGGTTCGCGCCGTCCCCGTCCGGCTGCATGCACATCGGCAACGCCCTGGCCGCCCTGCTCGCCTGGCTGCAGATTCGCAGCCGGGATGGGGTCTTCGTCCTCCGGATGGAGGACATTGACACCGCCCGCTGCCGGCCCGAATTTGCCCGGCAAATCATCGACGATCTCCGCTGGCTCGGACTCGATTGGGACGAAGGACCCGACGTCGGCGGTCCCTGCGGACCTTATGTCCAAAGCGAGCGCCTGCAGCTGTACGAAGACGCGCTGAACCGGCTGCAGGCCGGAGGCAGGCTGTATTCCTGTTACTGCAGCCGCCATGATATTCTCGCGGCCGCCGCCGCTCCCCACGGCCTGGCTTCGGAAGGGCCGGTTTATCCCGGAACCTGCCGCAGCTTGTCCCCCGAGGAGGCGCACCGCCGTTCCATGACCAAGTCGCCTTCTCTCCGCTTCGCTGTGCCTACCGGTGAAATTTCCTTCACCGACGGCGTTGCCGGGCATCGGCGGAGCAGCGCATCCGCCGGAGGCGACTTCATCGTGCGCCGCGCCGACGGGATCTTCTCATACCAGCTTGCCGTCGTCGTGGATGACGCCCTGATGGGAATCACCGATGTGCTTCGGGGAGCCGATTTGCTCGATTCTACGCCCCGCCAGCTGATGCTCTTCGAAGCGCTGGGCTGGAAGCTGCCGCGCTACGCCCATGTTCCGCTTCTGATGGGCCCGGACGGGCGGAGGCTCGCCAAGCGTCATGGCGGAATTACCCTCGCCGAGCTGCGCGAAGCGGGGGTGACCCCGCAGACGATAAACGGCTGGCTGGCCTGGGCGGCCGGACTGCTGCCCGAGCCTGTACAGGTCTCGCCGCAAGAGCTGCTCCTCTTATTCGAGCTGGGCCGGATTTCCCGCAAAGACATCATTGTCACTTCCGATATGCTGGGCCTCCTGCACCCTTCCCTGAAACAATAAACGGGGTACAGCTTACACCAGAAATGCTTGGACATAACAATAAATGCCCGGGCGCTCCATCAGCGAGCGTCCGGGCATTTTTACTTTTTGGTCACGGCTCAGGGGCTGCTCTCCTTTCAAACATCCCCGGCTGTTTATTATGAATGAGTCATTTCCTACCCTTGATCCAGTCTTATCCGAATCTGTTCACCGTACTGCGCAAAAGCAGCGCTTCCGTCAAGTCCCCGCTGCCGCAGAAGCTCTTCCAGCCTCAGCTTTTTCTCTGTGAGTCTGCGTCCGAGCTCGCGCTTCTCCCCCGCACAGCTGTGGCAGGCGGCCAGAAGATTTTCCAGAGTCGCGCATTCCGCCCGCAGCTGCAGCTCCTCCGGTAGAAGCCCGGCATTCTTCATGATCTTGAACGAGATCAGGAGATCATCGGGCACCCCTGACAAATCCTCCAGCTCCAGCGGCTTGCCATGGCCCGGCAAATTTCGGAATTCGCCTTTGCGCATCGCTTCTTCAATCCGCTGCTCGGCCAGCCAGGACATAATGGCCATTTCCACCGCCTCCTTGATCCATATGTTGCGTTTTGAGCGTCTGGCATTATTTTAACACAGGAACCGCCGGTGATCAGCCAAAGATAAAATCAAGGAGGGCATGGCACAACGTCACCCCTGCTATATTGTTCGTTCTCGTATAAATGTATGTAAAATAAAGATGCATGAAAAAAATAATTAACAATTGGATGTACATTTTGTCAAGATACCCGGCATAATTCAGATTCAGCACCGCCATTTGGAACGGAACGTGAGTTAAGGCAAAGAGCAAGCCCGTTGTGAGGATGGCCGCTGACTTACTTGGAATAAGCCCCATTATCCTCGTTTGGATGTAACCCCGGAAGATCAGTTCCTCAGGCAGCGCGATCAGCGTCAAATAATACAGAAAGCCCAGCAACACCCCTCCATCCAGCGGCAGAGATTTGCCGTGAAAGATCCAGTTCATAAGGGGGACCCATCGGAAAGGCAAGACGGCAATTAGACCGATTAGAATGGACAACCCGATTTTGGAACGTTTAATTCCGATCGAACTCCAGGTTTCCCCCCGCAGCTTCAAGATGATGTACAGCGGAGCCAGCTGTAGAACAACCGCCGGAAAAGTAAACGCCAATCTCATCCAGTCTTCATGGGGTATTGCAGTTGTTAACTGAACCATCCAATGGGAATTATAGATTAGCCCAAGCAGATAAAAAATCACATTCACATAAACAAAATACAACAGGGCGGTGATTCCCTCCCTTACAGCCGGCCTTCGAATCGTGCTGCATGTCAAATGGAAGGAAGTTATAAAATTTAACACTCTCAACATTGTCACCTCATGGGAAAAATAACAACCTCACAACAGTTTATCATTTATTTCCAGTTCATGCCGCAAAAAAAATCCGCATTTTCCGGAAACAAGTCCGAAAAATACGGAACAACTTGGGTGTATACTCGCCCTGCATTAAGTCAGCAGAGATTCGGCGCCGTCAATTACGATATGCGCTCCGGTAATATGGGACGATTCGTCCGATGCAAGGAAGCTCACAAGGTTAGCCACATCCTCCGGCTTGCCCGGCCCGTCGGCCAGCGGCTGCTGCCCTTCCGGAAATTCGATCGGGATGACAATCGATTCAAGTTCTTCGGTTGGTTCGGTGCTTTGGTCGATGTTCGTGGAAATAGCCCCCGGCGAAACGACGTTTACGCGGATTTTGAATTTGGCCAGCTCCAGAGCGGCCATCTTGGCAAAGGCGACCTGACCCGCCTTAGTTGTGCTGTAGGGCGAGAAGCCGAAGCTGGCAAACCGCCGGTTGCCGTTGATCGAGCTGGTAATAATAATGCTCCCTTTTCCTTTGCTCTTCATATGGGGAATGGTGTATTTCAAGGATAGAAACGTCCCGGTAAGATTCACATTCAGCGTGCGCTGCCAGTCTTCAATGCTAAGCTCTTCAATCGGGCCAATGGAACCGTTGATTCCCGCATTGGCAAATACGATGTCCAGCCCGCCGAAATGCTCCACCGTCTTCTTTACCGCCGCTTCCATCCGCTCAGGACTTGAGGTATCCACATCGACGGCCAGCGCACAGCCTTTGCGAATCTGGTTCAGCTTCCGCTCCACATCGGCGGTACGTTCGTTCACCAGGTCGAACAGGGCGATATTGGCGCCTTCACGGGCCATCTTAATGGCAGTCGCTCTGCCAATGCCCGAGCCCGCTCCGGTAATAATGGCTGTTTTTCCTGCAAAACGCTGTTTGGGTTCAGTATTTGGGCTCATATGCTGGCTCTCCTTCCTTTTTCACATGATAAGCTACCCTGTCTCAAGATTACCCAAAGGTACCGCTTCTTTAATCATTTTGGTCAAAAAAGGTTCCCTCGCGCCTCCGTTACAAGGAAGAGTGATCTTACTATTTTCTCCGAAAAAGGAAAAACAAAACGGCCGCCTCCGGTTAAGAACCGAAAGCAGCCGTAAAACTCTGGCACCGCGCTTAAGCGCCGTGTTAACCTGATTACTTGTCCAATAAGCGAACATCCACCGTGACTTCAAGATTGCCCGCAACACCGCGGTACACCCCTTTGACCGGAACAATATCTTTATAATCGCGACCATGACCTAGCTTCACGTAGCGCCAATTCACTTCCACATTGTTGGTCGGATCGAAGCCAAGCCAGCCGGTTCCCGGGATATGCGTCTCCACCCAGGCATGGGAAGCCTGTTCAAAATCGGCATTGCCGCCCTGAAGATCACCCACAAAATGATATCCGCTCACATATCTCGACGGAAGCCCGACACTGCGGCAGACCGCGATCATAAGATGGGCATAATCCTGGCAGACGCCGCGTTTGAGCTTTAACGCTTTTTTGACCGTGGTGTTGACGCTTGTCGCTTCCGGATCGTAAGTGAACTGCTCATAAATGGTGGAAGACAGCCTCTTGGTCCATTCGTATAAATCCTCCGCTTCGTCAAAAGGGTGCTGGGAGGCAAATTCCATCAGCTCCGGCGTTACCTCCGTATAGCGGGTCGGCAGAATAAACTCGATATAACGGTTCTGAAATTCCTCTTCCTTCATCCGTGTGATCTGATCTTCCAGAGCCAGCTTCGGCAGATCACGGCGTTGGGCCCGGTCTTCCGTTACGACTGTTGCGCGGGTATGAATGACCATCTCGGTATGAGGTTTGTTCACCGAATAAGCGTGAACCCGGTTTCCGAAGAAATCTTCGTAAGTAAGTAAATTCGCCGGCGGAAAAATTTCCACCTCGTGATGATAACAGGACTGCCTGTAATTGGTTCGCGGAGTGAGCCGGATTTCATTGACACTGTCCGTCACGGGCTCCGGATAAGTATACCGGGTCGTATGATTGATTTGAATTTTCATATTTTAACCCCTTCTTGCCGAAAAAAAGCAACCTCCATCGTTCTCCCCAGCTTCTGGCAGGATGACTTCAGCGACTCCAGCACCTGATCCACCACATGCCCGGCTATATCTTCCTTCTCCATATAATCAAGCTCCGCCCGGATCTTGCCCGCCTGACGGATGACTCGCTCATACCCTTCGCCCCGGTCGCTAAAATCAATTTCGATATTCGCCAAGTGCTCTTCGAGCTGATGGGCGGAATAGCGGATGGAACGCGGAAACGAGATGTTGGTAATCAAAAATTCCAGAATGCATTCCGGGGACACCGCATCTGCGAAAAATTTACGGAACGCCTGATATCCGCTGACCGATTTCAACACGGCTTGAAGCTGAGTATAAACCGCAGACGGCTCCTTTCCCTCGCAGGAAGAGGTCACCGATTGCAGAATGCGCACCGTATTCTCCGCCCGTTCCAGAAAGCGGCCGCTTTCGATAAACCGCCATTCATTGCCCCGCAGCATTACCGACTCCTCGGCTCCGAGGAACGTCGCCGCCCGTTCTTTAATCTGCTGGTAGAATTGGTGCGGGCTCTTCATAATATCCGCAACAGACCGTTCGCCGAGCCAAAGGTTAAAGCTGTTGACGATATCCCACAGCTCGCTCGGAAGCTGCTGGCGCAGAGTACGAAGATTGTTGCGAGCGTGATGCACGCAGGAGTACAAAGAATTGGCATTCCCAAGATCCAGTGTTATAAATGACAGAACATCCGGTTCACAAAAGCTTTCAAATTGCTGCAAATATTCATTTCTCGCTCCAAGCGCATCGATCAGTCTGGACCACTTATGTCCATCTTCCAGAAAATCTTTTTCCTGCTGAATATGATAATGTACGTCAATCAGTCTTGCATGATTCTCCGCTCTTTCCATATAACGGCCGATCCAAAATAATGATTCTGCGTTGCGGTTCAACATGTACCGTCACTCCCTCGTCCTTGTATTGATGCGATCTATTTTTCTAGGACATGACCCAGGTATCCTTGACTCCGCCACCTTGGGAGGAATTCACAACGAGCGAGCCTTCCTTCATGGCCACGCGCGTCAGTCCTCCCGGAATGACATGCGGCTTGCGATCCGCGCCCATCAGAACAAAAGCTCTCAAATCAATGTGCCGGGGGACCATCTGGCCTTCGGACAAAATCGGCGCTCTCGAAAGAGAGACATGATCGGCTGTGCAATGTAACGATCGGGTTCGGCCAAAATTTTGAGCCGGAATTCCTCCAGCTCTTTCCTGCTCGCCTCGCTTCCGATCAGCATGCCGTATCCGCCTGACAACGAGGTTTCTTTAACAACCATTTCTTCGAGATTATCTAGCACATGCTGCCGTTCGTCCGGTTTGGACAGCAGATAGGTTGGAACGTTATTCAAAATCGGTTCCTCTTTCAAATAATACCGGATCATTTCCGGCACATATACGTACATGGCCTTATCGTCTGCGACGCCGGTTCCCGGAGCGTTGGCAATGGCCACATTGCCTGCGCGGTAAGCGTTCATAAGCCCCGCCACCCCAAGCAGCGAGTTGGGATCGAAGGCAAGCGGATCGATGTAGTCGTCGTCGAGCCGGCGGTACAATACGTCCACGCGCTTGAGTCCGTTCATTTCTCTTAAATACAGTTTGTGGTCCTGAATGACCAAATCGCGGCCTTCCACAAGATGAACTCCCATTTGCTGGGCCAGAAAGGCGTGCTCGTAATAGGCTGAATTGTATTCGCCCGGAGTCAGAAGAGCAATTACCGGATCGGGCGTGCGCGAAGGCGAAAGGCTGCGAAGCACAGACAGGAATCGGTTGATGCTGTGCTCCACATCCCGGATGGAGCTTGAGAAAGACAGCTCGGGGAAGAGCTGATTCATCAGGGATCTTCCTTTAAATAGGTAGGAAAAACCGGAAGGCGTGCGGAGATTGTCCTCCAGCACATAATAATTCCCGTCGTGATGCCGGATCAGATCAATTCCGGATGTCGTAATATAGGCGCCGCCGGGAACGCGCAGTCCTGTCATTTCCGGTCGAAAATAGCAATTGGAGATAACCATTTTACGGGGAACTATGCCGTCTTTTACAATATATTGTTCATGATAAATATCATGGATGAACAGGTTCAGCGCCGTTACGCGCTGGATAATCCCCGCTTCGAGCTTCTCCCACTCGTCCTTGGCGATAATTCTCGGGATCATATCAAAGGGGATGGTTCGTTCCATAGGATGGTCCTGAGCCGGGTTGTACAGAGTAAAGGTTATGCCCTCCTCCATCATTCGCCGCTGCATTAAATGCTGTTTGGCCTGCAGCTCCTCGGGACTCATTCCGGTAAACATGCGGTTGACATGCTTGTAATGAGGGCGGACGCTGCGTTCACCTTCGAACATTTCATCGTAAAAGTGATGCAGCGGATACGGAGACAGACCGGGCAGTGGATCAAGTTTGGACATAAGCCCGACTCCTTTCACAAAAATGTAATGTTTTTTGACAAACCATACTTATAATTAATCCGTAATCCATAAAATAATTCAATCACACTTTCATAATACGTAAACACGCTTATTCATGTCAATATATATAACAACGGATTTGATAGACTACCATTTTATGCTAGTTTGTATGCGGTTTCCTATTTCTGGAGCGGGTAAATTTGACTGAATGATGGATAAATGAATGCGAGAAAGATCGAATATTTTTCTATTCTGAATTTTTCATATGTTGTATTATTTGAAATAAGGGGGATAAATTGTTGTTCTTTAGGTTTGGACTATTTTAAATTATGATAGGAATTAAATAGAAAGGATGTGAGTACATGGACACGCTTCGTTATCCGATCGGCCCCTTCGTATCTGTAGAGAATCCATCGTCTGAACAGTACAGCCTTTGGATTGAAGAAATCCTGAAAATCCCGGGCCTGCTGAGGCAGACTATTGAAGCTCTGACTTTGGAGCAGCTAAATACCCCATATCGTCCCGGCGGTTGGACGGTTCAACAAGTCATTCACCATATGGCCGATAACGATATGAACGCCTACATCCGTTTTAAGCGGGCACTCACAGAAGATCATCCCGTCTCCGGTTCTTACCAGGAAGATTTGTGGGCGGAACTGAGCGACTACTCGGCGCCGGTGGAACTCTCCTTGCTTCTTCTGGAGTCCCTTCACAGCCGCTTTGCCGTTTTGCTACGATCCTTGCGCCCTTCCGACTTTCAGAGAACCTTTACAAGTCCCACACACGGACCGATGAATCTGGAAACAGCCACTCATCGATATGCCTGGCACGGCAGACATCATCTTGCGCAAATCCTATCTCTTAAAGAGCGTATGAGCTGGTAAAAGATAAGGATGAATTAAGGGATCGGATTTCTGGCGTAAAAAAGCGCCGGCAGATGCCAGCGCTTATAGATGTTGATCAAAATTTAAGAAAAAAGTCAGTCTTCCGGGTTCGCGTCTTCCTTCTCTTCGATAATCGCTCCCGCGAACAGAGCGTGCACGAATTGTTCGGAGTCGAACGGCTGGAGATCCTCCATTTTCTCGCCTAGTCCGACCAGCTTCACCGGTAGGTTCAATTCCTGGCGGATGGCAACAACAATGCCGCCTTTGGCCGTTCCGTCCAGCTTTGTTAGGACGAGGCCTGTCACTCCGCTCTTCTCGCCGAACAGCTTCGCTTGCGCAAGCGCATTCTGTCCTGTCGTCGCGTCGAGCACCATCAGCACCTCATGCGGTGCGCCCGGAATCTCGCGCTGGATGACCCGGAATATTTTGGCCAGCTCCTCCATCAGATTGCTCTTGTTCTGCAGCCGTCCCGCCGTGTCGCAGATCAGCACATCGACGCCGCGCTGCTTGGCAGCATGAACCGCGTCAAACATGACCGCCGCCGGGTCGGAGCCGGCGCTCTGTTTGATCACATCCACGCCTGCCCGCTGGCCCCATACTTCAAGCTGCTCTATAGCTCCCGCACGGAATGTATCGCCCGCGGCGAGCAGCACTTTTTTGCCCTCCTGCTTGTAGCGGTGCGCCAGCTTGCCGATTGTCGTCGTCTTGCCGACGCCGTTGACGCCAACGAACAGAATGACCGTAATGCCGTCCGGATTCTCCTTCAGCCTAACATCGTCGTCGCCGCGCAGCAGCTCCATCAGCTTGCGGGAGAGAATCGGCTGAAGCTCGGCCGCGTTCTCGATGCGCTGCTTCTTGACCTCGGTCCGCAGCTCGTCGACCAGCGTCATGACCGTATTCACGCCAACGTCGGCCCCGATCAGAATTTCTTCCAGCTCTTCGTAGAACTCCTCGTCGATTTTTTTGCGGCGGATCATCAGGTCGGATACTTTCTCCACGAACCCTTTGCGGGTCTTCTCCAGACCTTCCCGGAACTGCTTCGTCACACTTTCCGTTTTGCCGGCAATGCTTTCCTTCAATTTCCTGAAAAAGCTCAATCTTCTTCCTCCGTTCGTCATGTAAAATGGCTACCCGCCAAATTTAAGCGATCTCCGCTTCCTCATCTTCAAGCCGCACGGAGACAAGCTTCGATACGCCGCCCTCTTCCATCGTGACCCCGTAGAGCACATCGGCCTCTTCCATCGTTCCTTTGCGGTGGGTCACCACGATAAACTGGGTCTGTTCCGAGAATTCGCGTAAATATTGAGCGAACCGGACCACATTCGCTTCGTCGAGCGCCGCCTCCACCTCGTCCAGCACGCAGAATGGGACAGGCTTCACCTGCAGGATCGCGAACAGCAGCGCCATTGCGGTGAGCGCCCGCTCGCCGCCCGAGAGCAGCTGCAGATTTTGCAGCTTCTTGCCTGGAGGCTGGGCAACGATGTCAATGCCCGTATCCAGCAGATTGTCCGGGTCCAGCAGCATCAGATCAGCCCGGCCGCCGCCGAACAGCTTCGTAAACACCGTTCCGAATTCCCTGCGGATGGCATCGAACGTCTGCTTGAACCGCTTGGACATTTCATCCTCCATCTCGCGGATCACCTGGTACAGCGTTGTCTTCGCTTCAACGAGGTCGTCCTTCTGCTCGCTGAGGAACGTATAGCGTTCATGTATCCGCTGATACTCGTCTACGGCGCCAAGGTTCACTTCGCCGAGCGCGGAAATGCTCCGTCTAAGCTTCTGGACCTCGGCCTGCGCAGCAGGGACGTCCTCCGGCACGGAATAGCGCTGCTTGGCCAGCTCATAGCTCAGCTCGTAATCATCGCTCAGCTTCCGCAAAATATTGTCCAGCTCGACGTCCAGCCGGCCGACGGACACTTCAGTAGCCCGCAGCCGGTCTTCCACCGCTTTCAGCGCCTGCCGCTGTTCCTTCGTTTCGCCTTCCTCGAGCTCCAGCTTTCGGGTCAGCGACGTCCGTTCCGCCCTTGCGTAATCAAGATTCTCTGCCGCCTCTTCTTTCTTGAGACGGAAGGTGTTCAAATCTTCCTGCTGCTTGACGGCTTCCTCGGCATTCGTATTCAAATCCTGCTCGATCGTCGTCAGCAGACTGCGGTTCTGCCGCAGCTCCTTGTCCTGCGAACCGGCGTCGGCCTTCAGCCTCCGCAGCTGTTCCTCCAAGGAGAAAATCTCCTGATCCAGCTTGCCCTCGGCAACCTTCATTCCGGTCAGCTTGCTCTGGAGCTCTTCCTTCTCGGTCTCGCTCGCCTTGCGGAGCGATTCCGCATTCCGGATCGCTTCATGGGCGGCTTTCTCCTCCGCTTCGAGCGAAGCCAGCTCGGCTGCCGCCTGCTCCCTTAGCTTCTCGAGCTGCTTCGCTTCATCAGCGAACCCGCTTCGCTCCGCCCCGGCGCTCTCCACCTGCTCCTGCACATGGCGGAGCTCCTGCTCCAGCTGCCTCAGATCGCCGGCAAGCCGCTGCTCCTCCAGCCGCTTCTCGTCCCCTCCAAGACGAAGCTTCTCCAGCTTGTCATTGGAATCTTCCTGCTCCTTCCGCAGCCGGGAGATGCCGGCTTTGAGCTTGTCGATCTGGCGCTCGGTTTCGCCGATTTCTTCCTTCAGCTGATCGAGCTGGCGTTTGCGTCCCAGCAGATTGACATTCTTCTTGTGCTGGCTGCCGCCGGTCATCGACCCGCCCGCATTGACGACATCGCCTTCCAGGGTAACGACGCGGTAGCGATACTGGCATCTGGCGGCGATTCGGTTCGCCTGCTCCAGATTCTCCGCGATCACGACATTCCCGAGCAGACTGCCGACAATACTGGCATACTTATCGTCAAAGCCGACCAGCTCGGAGCCGATGCCGACGAACCCTTCCGCTCCTTGGATCATCCCGCGGTCGCTGCCGGTAATCTGCCGCGGCCGGATGACATCAAGCGGAAGGAACGTCGCCCGTCCAAGCTGCCGCTGCTTCAGAAAAGAAATCGCCTGGCGCGACACAGCCTCGTTCTCCATCACGATATGCTGCAGCGAAGCGCCCAGGGCGGTTTCGACGGCCGTCTCCAGCTGCTCGGGCACGGAGATCAGCTCGGCCACCGCGCCGTGGACGCCGCTGAGCTGGCCCTTGCGCGCGCCTTTGAGCACTTCCTTGACGCCGAGCATGAAGCCGTCGAAGTCGTCCTGCATTTCCTTCATCGTCTCATGGCGGGAGACCTGGGCTTCCCGCTTCTGCTCCCACTTGCGAAGCCCTGTGTGAGCTTCATCCAGCAGCTTCTGCCTTGCCACCGTATGTTCGCTCTCGGTGATATAGTCCTTCCGCAGCTTTCCAAGCTCATTGCCCAGCGCCTCGATGGCGCTCTTCAGCTTGCCCTGCTCCCGCAGAAGCTCCTCATGCCGCGCCGTCCATTTTCCGCTCTCTTCTTCACTGCGGTTCATCCGCCGCTCCAGATTTTCCTTCTGCTGGTCAGCATAGCGGATTTCATTGCGCGCCTGGGCCATTTTGTTCATGAGCTCCAGAAGTGCGCTCTTCAAGCTTTCCTCTTTGCTCTGGCTAAGCCCGTCCGTAACACCCGACAGCCTTGCTTCTTCTTCCTTCAGCTGGTTTCGCAGCTCGGCAAGGCGAAGCCGTGTCTGTTCCATTGTCTTCTCCAGAGCGCTCAGCTCGCGCACCCGGTCTTCAGAACGCTCACCCACCGAGCCGATGGTCTGAAGCAGCTGCTCCCTGTTTTTTTCCAGATGCCGTCTGCGTTCTTTCAGCAGTTCACCGTACCCTTCGCTCTTCTCAAAAGCTTCGCTGTACCGCAGGAGCTGCTCCTGGAGCTTCTCGATCTTCTCCTCCAGCTGACGGAGCGCGGCTCTTCCGCCTTCGAGCTTGGCGTCATGGGCCGTGACGACCGTCGACAATTGAAGCTGCTCGTCCCGCAAAATTTCCAGCTTGGCGTTGCCGTCCTTCCACGCCTCATGAATCCCCTCGATCTGATGGACGTAGACGGATATTTCCAACTGCTTCAACTGCTCTTTCAGTTCCTTGTAACGGGTCGCTTTCTCGGACTGCTCCTTCAGCGGACCAATCTGATCCTCGAGCTCGCTGATCAAGTCGTGGATGCGCAGCAGATTCTGTTCCGTCTCATCGAGCTTCCGTCCCGCATCCTTTTTCCGCGACTTATATTTAACGATTCCCGACGCCTCTTCGAAGATCCCCCGCCGATCCTCGGACCGGGTGCTGAGAATTTCCTCAATCCGTCCCTGTCCAATAATGGAGTACGCCTCGCGGCCGATGCCGGTGTCCATGAACAGCTCCGTAATATCCTTCAGGCGGCACGCCTGCTTATTGATCATATACTCGCTGTCACCGCTGCGATGGACCCGCCGTGTCACCGTCACTTCGCTGAAGTCGAGCGGCAGGGCATGGTCTTCATTGTCCAGCGTCAGCGACACTTCGCCATAATTGACCGCCTTGCGGGCATCGCTTCCGGCAAAAATAATATCCTCCATCTTGCCGCCGCGGAGCGATTTGGCGCTTTGTTCGCCGAGCACCCAGCGGATGCCGTCGGAAATGTTGCTCTTGCCGCTTCCGTTGGGTCCGACGACAGCCGTAATGCCCCGCACGAACTCCATCTCCGTTTTGTCGGCAAATGATTTAAAGCCAGCTAATTCAATCCGTTTCAAAAACATACGTTGCCAGTCACCTCCGCCCCATTATACCATAGCGTTCCATGCCCACAAAGAGAACGTTGCCATGAAGAGCAGGATGTTGGAAGTTAGCTGGATTGTGAAATATAAAATTGACAGTTATTGCAATTCGTGATGTAGTAAAGCTGTTATCATTTCTATTATTTACTATTTAAGTTATTTTTCTATATTTCAAATCTTTCATTAATAAGGGTGATGGAGATGAAGCGTGAACCTGAACAGCAAGGACACATTATTCGCTACCGGAAGGGCCGAATCACCAGGGAACCGGATCTCATCGTGACGGAGCATCCGGTCACACTCAAGATCAACGGCGAAGAATTCGTGACTCTGGTATGCACACCCGAGCACATTGAGGACATGGCGGTTGGCTATTTGGCGTCGGAAGGCATTATCCGGGGAATTCAGGACATCAAAGAAATGTGGACACAGGAAGAAGAAGGATACGTACACGTCTCCACTGACCGCTGGAATGAGCTTCACCGCCAGCTGTATGCCAAGCGTTATGTCAATTCCTGCTGCGGCGGAGGGCGTCATGGCTTCGTGTATGTTAACGACGCAAGGACGGCCAAGATTATGGAAGGCGTTCATGTCTCTTTATCGTTTAAAGATTGCTTTCGCCTTATGGAAGAAGTGCAGACCGGGTCTGAGCTGTTTCACCGGACAGGGGGCGTCCACTCCGCCGCGATTTGCGATACTGACGGGGTGCTGCTCGCCCGCAGCGATATCGGCCGGCATAATGCCCTCGACAAAATTTACGGCCACTGCCTAAGACATGCGATGAACCTGAATGACAAAATCATCGTGTTCAGCGGTCGGATTTCTTCGGAAATTCTGCTGAAGGTCGCCAAAATCGGCTGCGAGATCATTTTGTCCAAATCCGCTCCGACGGCGCTGGCCCTTGAACTGGCTGAACAGCTCGGGATTACGACCGTCGGCTTCATCCGGCAGGACTCATGCAACGTGTATACACGACCGGAGCGGATCAGCGATTGTGCGCTTCTGAACAGCAATTGAATAATCTCTGATTTCAAGCAAAAAGCTCACAGTTCTTCATTTTTACTTTTGTTACATTATTTACATGTTTGTGCTTGCAAGAAAGGTTTACCTGTTCATCTTGAGGAGGGATGTACAACGGACTATTTACTGGATCAATTATTGGATCGTTTATATGCGCAAGAATCCTTGGATTCCGAAGAAATTATCCTGCTGCTCGAAAATCTCGGCCCGGATTCACGAGGGCGGCTGCATACTTTAGCACACCAGAAACGGATGGATCGTTACGGAACAAAGGTGTATTTGCGCGGGCTGATTGAATTCTCCAATATATGCAAACAAAACTGCCTGTACTGTGGGATTCGCTCTGCCAATAAATCGGCCGCCCGCTACCGGCTTCAGCTTGAAGAAATTATGGATTGCTGCCAGGAAGGATACGACTTGGGCTATCGTACCTTCGTTCTGCAGAGCGGCGAGGACGATTGGTATACAACGGACAAACTGGCGCAGCTGATTGCCGGTATCAAGCGGAGCTATCCGGATGCGGCGGTGACGCTCTCGATCGGCGAACGTGACGACGAGACGTATACCCGGTTATTTGAAGCGGGCGCTGAGCGTTTTTTGCTCCGGCATGAGACGGCTTCCCGAAGGTTGTATGAAGCGCTGCATCCGACCATGACCTTCGAGAATCGGCGGGACCGTTTGCGGTCTTTGAAAACCATCGGCTATCAAGTCGGTGCCGGGTTTATGGTCGGATTGCCCGGGCAGACGTCTCAAGACTTGGCTGAGGATTTACTGTACCTCAAGGAGCTTAATCCGGACATGATTGGCATCGGCCCTTTTTTGCCGCATCAAGCGACGCCTTTAAAGGACGAGCCAGCCGGAACGCTGGAAGCCACACTGGATATGATTGCTCTTGCGCGGCTGTTCGTGCCGGACGCCCTGATTCCGGCTACGACTGCGATGGGAACCGCCCATCCATACGGACGGGAGCTCGCACTGCAGGCGGGCGCAAATGTCGTCATGCCCAATCTGTCGCCTCTGGCCGTGCGTCCAAAATATACGTTATACGACAATAAAATATGCACGGGAGACGAATCGGCGCAGTGCCGGTTCTGCCTGGAGCAGCGGATCGAGACTGCCGGATTTCGAGTTGATATGGGCCGCGGAGACAGTCTGAACTGGCTGTCACGTCCTCAGAAGAAAATGAACCCAGAAAGAAGTGGATGTTCGTGAACCGAGTAAATGAGCGCCGTCCGGCGGATTTTATTCAAGACGAGGAAATCAAGGGAGCGCTGCAGTACGGGGAGACAGCGGTTAACGACAGCAAGCTCATAACCGCAATCCTGGACAAAGCAAGAATGTGCAAAGGCCTGACTTCACGCGAAGCCGCGGTGCTGCTGCATGTGAATGATGAAGAAACGCTGGAGCGGCTGTACCAGGTATCCCGGGAAATTAAGGAACGGATTTACGGCAACCGGATCGTGCTGTTCGCCCCCCTCTATGTCAGCAACTATTGTGTCAATAACTGCGTCTACTGCGGATACAAGCATTCCAACTCCGAGTTTGAGCGCAGCCGTCTCACTCAAGATGAAATTGCCCAGGAAGTCAAGGCTCTTCAGTCCCTTGGGCATAAACGGCTTGTCCTTGAAGCGGGGGAAGACACTAACCACTGTTCCATCGACTACATTCTGGAATGTATCCGGACCATATACGAGACCAAGCTGGACAATGGCAGTATCCGGCGGGTTAACATCAATATTGCCGCCACGACCGTGGATGATTACCTCAAACTGGCCGATGCCGGAATCGGAACGTATATTTTATTCCAGGAAACGTATCACCGGCCCAGCTACGGCAAATACCATCCGCAAGGGCCAAAAAGCGATTATGACTGGCACACGACCGCCATGGACCGGGCAATGAAAGCCGGGATCGATGATGTCGGCATCGGCGTCCTGTACGGACTCTACGATTTTAAATATGAGACCATCGCCATGCTGCAGCACGCTGAGCATCTGGAGCAGACATTCGGCTGCGGACCGCATACAATCTCTGTACCCCGGCTTCGGGAAGCGGAGAACGTGAATCTGGACAATTACCCCTATCTTGTGAGTGACAGTGATTTTGCGAAGATTGTCGCCGTCCTGAGGGTGGCCGTACCTTATACGGGGATGATCCTGTCCACTCGTGAAGACCCGGAATTCCGCGACCGGATCATTAAGCTGGGTATATCGCAGATCAGCGCAGGCTCAGCCACCGGTGTTGGCGCGTATAGCGTCAATAAAGACAAGGACGACAAGCCGCAGTTCACTGTCGGAGATCACCGTTCTCCCATGGAAATTATCAAAAGTCTGTGTCAAGACGGCTATGTTCCCAGCTATTGCACCGCCTGCTACCGCGAAGGCCGGACGGGAGACCGCTTTATGCAGCTGGCCAAATCGGGGAATATCCACAATGTATGCCAGCCGAATTCCTTGATGACCTTTCAGGAATACCTGCTGGATTATGCCGACGAGGAAATGCGTGCCATCGGGGAGCAGACCATTCGCGAGAATCTGGAGCGCATCCCCAAGGAATCTGTTAAGAAAGCCACGATAAAGCAGCTTGCTCGTATCCGTTCGGGTGAGCGGGACCTTCGCTTCTGATAACAATTATAATTGAACATAAATCTACAAAAATACCCGGAACCTTGAAAAAGGAACCGGGTGTTGTTATTAACCGAAACGCAGCTCGTCTTCCCATGCCAGCATCGCGGACGGAAACATTTCAATGGCCCTTGGGAATACCCCGTGGACATACGCAATAAACACGCCATAATTGACAATCGGGACACCCGCCGCTGAGGCCTCCTCAATTCGATGCAGCATCGCTTTGCGGTTCAGGATGCAGGCTCCGCAATGAATAATGAGGGAGTACTGGCCCAGCCCCTCTGGAAAATCACTTCCGGCGGCATGCTCGATCTGCAGCCGCCTGCCTGTAATCTCTCGGAGCCAGCGGGGAATTTTAACGGTGGCGATATCGTCGGACTGCCGATGATGCGTGCAGGCCTCCGCAATAAGCACCCGGTCGCCGTCATTCAAGCGGCTGAGCGCCCGCACCCCGCGAACAAGCCGGGGAAGATCGCCTTTATATCGCGCGAACAAAATGGAGAAGGAGGTGAGCCACACATCCTTCGGTGTGTCGGCCTGCACTTTCAGAAACGCCTGCGAATCTGTGATCACCACTTTCGGCTTACGCCCAAGTGTAGCCAACGTATGCCCAAGCTCCTGCTCCTTGGTCACAACAGCTACCGCATCGCATTCCATAATGTCGCGTATCGTCTGCTGCTGAGGCAGGATCAGACGGCCTTTGGGCGCCGCCTTGTCGATCGGGACGACAAGAACCGCAAGATCGCCGGGATTTAACAGATCGCCGACAATCCTGAACTTGTCATCCTCCCTCGGCAAAGCGGCGGTTATCGCAGTCTTTAATTCACCGATTCCATTGCCGGCGGCGGCACTTATTGGAACCGGCTTGCAGCCGAGCACGGCTTCGGCATGTACCACAGCCGCGCCGACCCCAGTTTCATCTCCTTGTACGTGAAGCAGATCGATTTTGTTTAAAACCGCTACCACCGGAATCCCTCTGGCGGAAATCGTCCGCAGCAGCTCCTGCTCGAATTCGCCGGCTCCATTGCCGGCATCCACGACGAGCAGCGCCAGATCGGTTTTATTTAAAATCCGCATCGTTTGGTGTATACGCTGCTGTCCCAAATCGCCTACGTCATCCAGACCGGCTGTATCAATAAGCACCACCGGGCCAACCGGCAGCAGCTCCATCGGCTGATAGACGGGATCGGTCGTCGTACCGCTGACGGGGGAGACAATCGAGGTCTCCTGTCCGCCAAGTGCGTTGATCACACTTGATTTCCCCGCATTTCTCCGACCAAACACGGCAATATGCAATCGTTCTCCTCTTGGTGTACCGTTCAAGCTCATAAAGTTTCTCCTTCGTTTCCCTATACCTCATTAGACCATTCTGCCGCTTCCGGGAATGCCCGGCTTGGTCACTTCCAGCGGATGAAGGGCCGCTTCGATTTGTTCCTCCGTCATGAGGCCGCGCTGCCGCACAACCTGTTCAAGCGGCAGCCCCGTGGCCGTCGCTTCACTGGCCAGCTCCGCCGCGGTGTCATAGCCAAGATAAGCTGCCGCAGCAGCAGCCATCACTCCCGAGCGGTCAAGATTCTCCCCGCAACGGGCGGTGTCAAGCGTCAGCCCTACAACGCACCGCTCCTTAAACAGCGGCACGGCACGGCTCAGCAGCTCCAACGATTCCAGCAGCGCCTCGGCGATCAAGGGCGTGAACGCATTAAGCTCAAGCTGTCCGCTTGCTGCCGCCAGCGTCACCGCCGTATCGTTAGCTATCACCCGCATCGAGGTGGACCCGGCCATCTCGGCGATAACCGGGTTGACCTTGCCGGGCATAATGGAGGAACCTACCTGCACCGCAGGCAGCATATATTCGCCAATGCCGCCCTGAGGTCCTGAACCCAGCAGCCGGAAATCGCCCGATATTTTCAGCAGATTCACCGCAGCCGCTTTTAGCAGACCCGAAGTCTCAACGAACACATCCATATTCTGTGTCGCATCCATGGGGAAATCGCTTCGACATAAGCCGAGGCCGGTCATTTCCCGCAGCTCCTCCGTAACAGCGTAAGCATATTTTAGCGGGGCGTTCATTCCCGTTCCGACAGCTGTGCCGCCAAGGTTGATCTCCCTCAGCCGCTCCTCCGCTTTATACAGCCGCCACCGGTCGCGGGCTACCGCCTTGGCGTAGGCGCCGAAGCTCTGCCCGGCCAAGATCGGCAGCGCATCCATCAGCTGCGTCCGTCCAAGTCTTAGCACATCAGCAAATTGCCGCTCCTTCTCCTGCAGCGATTCCTGAAGAGAAGACAACTCGTCACTCAAGAGACGAAGCAGCGGAATGACAGCGATGCGCAGCGCAGTTGGATATACGTCGTTCGTGGACTGATAGAGATTGACATGGTCAATGGGATGGACCAGCCGGTAATCCCCCTTTGTTCCTCCTAGCCGCTCGATGGCTCGGTTGGCAATCATCTCATTTACATTCATGTTAGTGCTCGTTCCCGCGCCTCCCTGATAGGCATCCACGATAAAATGATCGTCCAGCATACCCTTCAAAATATCATCGCAGGACCGCTCAATCGCTTCAGCTACGGATTCCGGAATAGTCCCTTGTTCTCCGTTTACTTTGGCCGCGGCCTTCTTGACCAGCACCATAGCCTGCATGAGCCGCCGATGGGCCGGGCGGCCGCTGACTGCAAAATTGTCCCGGGCGCGTACGGTATGAATCCCGTAATAAGCATCTTTGGGGACGGAGGCATGGCCAAGCGAGTCCTTCTCCATACGGAAGCTGGATTCATCAACCATCTTAAAGATCACCCGCCGATCTGTGACATCTGACGCATCATCGTATGTTGTGCAGGCTTCTGGCCCGGCTGAACAATCATCTCATGCCGCTGGGGCTTGGCTTCAAGCGAACGCCGGATGGCTTGTCTAAGCAACTCGTTATTGCCGATAAACGGTTTCAGATCCCACTCGTCGTTCCAGTAAAGGCAGGGCTTGACGGAGCCGTTCGCCGTAATGCGCAGCCGGTTGCAGGCCATACAGAAATGATCGCTGACCGGATTAATCAGACCGAATTCTCCGGCAGCTCCGGAAATCCGGTAATACTTGGCCGGCCCTGAATCATCCTTCGTACCGCAAAAAGACGAGCCTGACATTCGATCGGCAGGCTCAACACGCCTTGCGTTCCAGCCTTTATCCGCGCACTGCGCCATTATGCCATCCAACGCCATATATCCCGCTTTCCACGCTTCGGCCTGCTTGCCGATAGGCATATATTCGATAAAGCGGACTTGGAGCGGATAATCCAGAGTCAACCGTAAAAAAGACTCGATCTCGTCATCATTGACTCCACGCATGAGTACAACATTAAGCTTGAGCATTTCGAATCCGGCTTTAAAGCAGGCTTCTATCCCACTGATTACCCGGGACAAATCACCGCCGTTCGTAATCATGGCATACCGATCCGGGAGCAGGGAATCCAAACTGATGTTCATGTCGGTCAGCCCCGCCTGTCGAAGCGCCCGAGCCTTAGACGCTAGCAGCATGCCATTGGTGGTCAACCCGACGCGACTGATGCCCGGAATGGCGCTTAGTCTGTCCACAAGGTCTTCAAGATGGGGCCGGAGGAGCGGCTCTCCCCCGGTAATTCTCACCTTGGTAACCCCCATCTCCGCGAGCACACTTACAATGGCAGCGATCTCGTCAAAGGTGAGCAGGTCCATCTTGGAAGGATGTCCGGCCGTTTCCCCCGGCCTGCAATATTGGCAGCCCAGATTGCAGCGGTCCGTAACGGATATTCGTACATAATTATGCACACGGCCAAAGGAGTCAACCAGAAGATCGGACAAAGAATTCACCTTGCTTTCTAATTTTTCTGACAGTATTTGATTAAATGCAGTTTAAGTCTAATAACCGGACAAGCCGCCAAACTGCTGAAGCAGTTGTGCGCTGGCCGCTCGTTTCCGGGCAATCGATTCATCAATTTCACCGGGGACAACGAACCGCAGGGCACTTGTCGGGCACACACGCACACATTCCGGGCCATTGCCGCTTTCTTCACACAAATCGCATTTATTGGCAACAATTCTTTCCTTCGGACTCCATGTTCCTTCAATATTTGTCCGCAGCCCGGATTGCCGCTGTTTTCGGCCTTCCTGGTATGCGGTTACCATCGTAATAGCCCCGTACGGGCAGGCCAGCATACAGGTTTTACAGCCGATACATGTATCCTGGTTAATAAAAATGCCATTGTCCTTGTTAAAAATCGAGCCATTCGGGCACACATTGGCACAAGGTGCATCCTCACAATGCCGGCACTGGACCGGAGCGGTAACCTCGTCCGTTTCGATGACGGTGAGACGCGGGTAAAAAGCGATCTCGCTTTCTTCCTGCTCAAACAAACGGTTTCCCGAATGCGCAACGACACACGCCGCTTCGCAAGTATGGCAACCTATACATTTATCCGGATCGGCTAGTACGAAACTGTTCATGTCTACTCCTCCTTGGTACTTCTAGATATAAACTTGGTGTGGAGCAAATGATGGGAGACGTGGCCCAATGGCTCACCTAAAAAATCTTTATATAATTTAATAATGGCCGGGTTCTCATGCGACTTTCGAACCTTTTGGTTGGAATCATGACGGTAAATCGAGCTCTTGCGGGCCTGATAAGCGGCCTTCCGCTGCGTCTCCAGCAGAAGCTTCGGCTGCCCGCCGCCGCTGACGCATCCTTCCGGACAGGCCATCACTTCGATAAAATGGTAAGGGCAGGTCCCTTCGGCGGCTTGCTTCAAAATGGTCGAGACGTACTGAAGCCCCGCGACCATGGCGACTCTAAGCTCCAAATCCCCGATCTGAACCGTAGCCGTACGAATTCCTTCATTTCCTCTTATAAAATCGAGCTGGAGATTCGGAATGGACTCATGCGTTACCAGCTCATATCCCGTCCGGATTGCCGCTTCCATCACCCCTCCAGTTGCCCCAAAAATAGTTCCCGCACCCGAATATTTACCGAGCGGCGAATCAAACGGTTCGTCAGGGAGATTAAGGAAATCAATGCCCTTGTCCTTGATTAATTGGGCTAGCTCCCTCGTTGTAATGACGAGATCCACTTCCCGAAGCCCGTCGACATTCATCTCTTCCCTGCCGGCTTCAAACTTCTTGCAGGTGCACGGCATGACTGCCACGCTGAATATATCAACAGGATCGACTCCATCCAATTCGGCGCTGTAGGTTTTGACCAGGGCGCCCACCATTTGCATCGGCGACTTGCAGCTCGACAGATGTTCCAATAACTGCGGCGCGGCCGTTTCCGCATGCTTAACCCAAGCTGGACAGCAGGACGTGAACATAGGAAGCCGCTCGCCGGACATGACTCTGCTTATTAGTTCGCTGCCTTCTTCCATAATCGTGACGTCAGCGCCGAAGTTTGTATCATACACCCGGTCAAAATTCAGCTGTCTTAACGCAGCCGCCATCTTGCCTGGCGTCAGGGTGCCGAACGGCAGGCCAAATTCCTCGGCAAGCGATACGCGGATAACCGGAGCGCATTGCACGACTTTATACCTTTTCGGATCGGCCAGCGCTTCCTTCAGCTCTTTCGCATGCCCCGTCGAATAAGCGGCGAATAAAGGCTCGCGCACGCTGGGAAGCTGTCCTCGTTGCCGCAGCTTCTCCTCGCGAGTCGCCAGAGAAGGGGCGCTTTCCGCGGCGTAAGCAGAGCATATCTGTACACATTGCCCGCAAACTACGCAGCGGTGCGCGTCAATGCTCTGCGGAGCGCCCGCTTCCCCGGTAATGGCATCCACCGGGCAGACCGCCGCGCACCGTCTGCAGCCGGTACACAGCTGCTCGTCAATATGAATAATCGGATCGAGGTTTGACATTACAGATGTACCTTTCTTTTCTAAAATAAGGTTCGTCATAATTTCAGCCTGCTTAAACAACTCAGGCTTTCAGCCGCCCGTGAGCGGGCGGTCTCACGTTCCGGACTGACCAGCGTCAGCGCCTGTTCCGGACACACGGAGACACAAGCCGGAACAGGACCGCCTCCGTCTCCGCTCTGGCTGCCTGAAGGATATCCCGCGTTTGACACTGCCATTTCTCCGGACACCATTGTTGTTCCAGGAACCGCGATATTGCGGCATAAATCACATTTATAAGCGACGACTCTCGCTTTCCGATCCAGACCGCCGTTCTGCTGTTCCCTTAAGTAAGGCTGCTTCAACTCCTGACCGCCGGTATACGCTTTGTACAGGCTGATCGCGCCAAACGGGCATACCATGGCGCAGCCTTTGCAGCCTATACATCGATCCTCATCAATCAGAATCACGCCATCCTCTTGCCGGATTGCCTGCACCGGACACACGCCTGCGCACGGCGCATTCTCGCAGTGCCGGCACTGAAGCGGCATAGTGAAGCTTTCCGTTCGCATTACATACAGCCTTGGAAGGACCGGCGTGGCGACCGTTCCTACCGCTCCAGCCACCCTGTTATCCTGGCTATGCACCGCGAAGCAGGCCAGTTCGCACGCTTTGCAGCCTATGCATTTACCGGCTTCGGCAATGACGAACGAATTGGTCCGTTCATTCATCATGCCTGACCCGCTCCTACGTGCATTTGCTTTCTGAGAGAATCATACTGCTGCTGCACCTGCTGCTCGGCACGAAGCTGATCCGGAATTCTCTCCAGCCGAATTGCGCAATATTTGTATTCCGGCGTCTTGGAGACAGGGTCCAAAGCATCGCCGGTCAGCTCGTTGCAAGAGCCAATCCAGAAATGATAGGTCATATAGGTCGCGCCTTGCTTGACCCGTTCGCTGACTTGCGCCCTGGCCACCACTCTCCCCCGCCGGGAAATAATACTAACGAGTTCCCCGTCTTTTATGCCAAGGCTGGCGGCATCCCCGGGACTGACTTGAATATTGCCCGGCTCGTCGGACAGTTGGCTGAGGGCACGGCAGTTCCCGGTCATGGTGCGAACGGAATAATGTCCGACTTCACGGACGGTCGACAGCGTTAATGGATACTCCTGATCCGGCTGTTCAAGCGGGGCCCGCCATTCCGCGGCAAACAGCTGTCCTTTGCCGTTAGGCGTTGAAAAACGGTTGCCTTCGTACAAATACGGCGTGCCCGGATGATCTTCGGACGGGCACGGCCATTGAACGCCGCCCTGCTCCTCCATCTTCTTATAGCTTGCTCCCGCAAATGTCGGACAGAGGGCTCTCATCTCGTCCCAAATCTCCTCGGTATTTCGGTAAGACATCGGGTAGCCCATCGCCGTGGCAATCTCGCTGATGATCTGCCAGTCCGGCTTCACATCCCCGGGTGGATCGATCGCTTTTCGAATCCGTTGAAATCCGCGGTCGGCTGACGAATATACCCCATCATGTTCGCCCCAGGAGGTGGCGGGCAGGATGACATCCGCATGCAGCGCCGTCTTGTTCATGAAAATATCCTGCACAATGACAAACTCTATCTTCTCCAGCGTCTCTCTTACTTCGGCCGCGTTCGGATCACTCTGCACCGGGTCTTCGCCAAAGATGTAATAAGCCTTCACCTTGTCTTCCTTCAATACCAGATGGGGAATTTCCGTCAAGCGATAACCGATATTATCCGGTAGTGTCACGCCCCAGGCCTTCTCGAATTTTTTGCGGATTTTGGGATCGGTGACCGACTGATAACCCGGATATACATTAGGCAGCGCCCCCATATCGCATGAGCCCTGTACGTTATTCTGTCCGCGAACCGGTCCAATGCCGACTCCGGGTCTGCCGAAATGGCCGGTCAGCAGCGCCAGCGAAGCGAGCCCTTTGACAACGTCCACCGCCTGGGCGAATTGACACACTCCCATGCCATACAGAATCATCGCTTTATTCGCTTTGGCATACTGTCGCATCACCTTGCGGATCTCATTTGCTTTTACACCGGTGATGCTTTCGGCATATTCCGGCGTATACTTTTGCACACCGGCCTTATATTCGTCAAACCCTTCGACATAATTGGCTACATAATCCTTGTCATACAGCTCTTCTTCGATGAGAACATGTCCGAATGCATTGACAAGCGCCATGTTCGTCCCCCCTTTGAGAGGGAGCCAGGTATCCGCAATTCTGGCCGATTCAGTCTTCCGTGGATCGGATACGATAATAGTAGCGCCTTTCTGCTTCGCCTTGACGATTCTTCTGGCTACAATCGGATGCGTAACGGCTGCATTATAGCCAAAAATAAAGAGTAGATCCGTATCCTCGATTTCCGGAATCGAATTCGACATGGCTCCATCGCCGAGCGAATAGGTCAGCCCCGCCACAGAAGGCCCATGGCACACTCTGGCACAGTGGTCAATATTGTTGGTGCCGATCACCGCCCGCATAAATTTTTGCATCACATAGTTAGCTTCATTACCCGGTCCTCTGGCGGAACCCGTACCCATGATCGCATCCGGTCCATATTTTTCCTTAATAGCTGTAAGCTTCTCAGCTGTAAATTGGATGGCCTCCTCCCAGGGAACTTCACGCAAAACCCCTTCTTTACGAATCATGGGCTTACGAAGGCGAGCGGTCAGAATCTGCGGATCATTCAGAAAATCCCAGCCATAATGGCCCTTCAGGCACAGGTTCCCTTCATTCGTTCTCCCGTCAGCAGGCTCGGCTCCCACAACCTTTCCATCCTCAACCAGCAAATGCATCTGACAACCACTTCCGCAGTATGGGCATACCGTCAGAACTTTGTTCGCCATTGGTTAACCACCTCTTCATGTGATTTTTTGCACAATTTAAACAATAAAAAAATAAGCCAATACAAAGTATATTCAGAACATACACCGTGTACTGGCTTATTAAAAAGCGAAGAAGCATAGGCTCTTTCTCTTTAATCAAACCGATTTATTCAGTTGAATCATAATTGCCCGGCCGCTTGGACAAAGCTCGTAAATCTTCCAGTTATATGTAAACTGGGTGCCAATCGTCTCTATCATTTCGGCCATAAATTCTTTTTCCAAATAAGGCTTTAGCACTTTCCAATATTCCGCAACGAGATCGACAGCGCCTTCCTTTACCAAAATCTCCGACAGGCTCGAGAGAACCCCTCTAATCTCAATCGTGATTAATTGGCTGCTCTCCAGCTTAACCTTCACATTCTCCGGACCTTTGCCTCGATAATGCTTGACAATCTTGACTACAAGCCTTCTGATCTTCTCCTGGTATTCGAATTCAGCTTCAGACATCCAAACACCTCAGCAGTATTCATCATTTATGGTATTTTATATCATTTATTACATGTTCATGTTAGACTCTTCCAATTTTCTTGTCAATACACAAATTAACACATATCCATCGATTTCCAGTTGTTTAGCAAGAATTTCCGAATATGATCGTCAAAAATCAAAAAGAGCAGCAAAGGTCTGAGTTCCATCAATACGATGAATTCAGAGCTTTGCTGCTCTGCTGCGTTTCGTAAACGCGCTTGTTTAGTTAGCCCAATTTCTCAGAACCGTCTTCTTTCAAACGCAATAGCGCAGCTGCAGCAGCCTGCTGCTCTGCCTCCTTCTTCGAGCGCCCGCTTCCCCTTCCCAGGGTACGGCTGGTCATGCTCACTTCGGACACGAATTCACGTTCATGAGCCGGTCCCCGTTCCTCAATAATCCGATATTCCAGGGTGCCCATCCCATGATGCTGAATCAATTCCTGCAGTTCCGTCTTGAAGTCGTTAACTCCTAGAAGCAGCTTGCCGTCCGTCTCCACCAAAGGGAGCACATACTCAGCCAGAAACCGACGCACCGTCTCCAAACCCTGATCCAAAAAAAGCGCTCCGATAAAGGACTCGAACACATCCGCCAGCAGAGCCGGCCTGGTGCGTCCTCCTGTCAGCTCTTCGCCTTTGCCGAGCAGCACATAGCGGCCAAAGCCGAGGTTCTCGGCGAACTTGACCAGGGAGGGCTCGCAGACGATTGCGGCCCGCAGCTTGGTCAATTCGCCTTCCGGCCGATCCGGAAGCAGATTGTACAAATATTCGGAAACCGTCAGCTCCAGAACGGCGTCGCCCAGGAATTCAAGGCGCTCATTGTCCTGGTGCTGATTGAAGCGGTGTTCATTGACATAGGACGCATGGGTAAAAGCCTGCTTCAGCAGCTGAGAATCGTGGAATTGAATATGAAGTTGACTTTGTAATTGCTTCAGGTCCCCATTCATCGCACGGTCTCCTTACTGATTATATTTTTTCAAAATAACGGTTGCGTTATGTCCTCCAAATCCAAATGAGTTGGACATAGCGATGTTCAGATCCGCTTTGCGCGGCGTATTCGGAACGTAGTCCAGATCGCATTCGGGGTCCTGGTTATCCAGATTGATCGTCGGAGCGATCATGCCATTTTGCAGGGAAAGACCGCAAATGATCGCCTCAACGCCGCCGGCTGCTCCGAGCAGATGGCCCGTCATGGATTTCGTGGAGCTGACCGCCACCTTGTACGCATGGTCGCCCAGCGCCTTCTTGATGGCTGCCGTCTCGGACTTGTCCCCTACGGGAGTCGAGGTTCCGTGCGCGTTAATATAATCGATTTCATCCGGCTCAATGCCTGCGTCGCGGATCGCCATCTTCATGCAGCGGGCTGCGCCGTCCGGATCGGGCTCGGTCATATGGTGGGCGTCGCCGCTCAGGCCATAACCGATGACTTCGGCGTAGATCCGGGCGCCACGTTCAAGCGCATGCTCAAGCGATTCCAGTACCAGAATGCCGGCACCTTCGCCCATGACAAATCCGTCTCTGTCCGTGTCGAACGGACGGCTTGCCTTCTCAGGTTCATCATTGCGTGTGGACATCGCTCTCATCGCACAGAAACCGGCCATACCTGTCGGACGGATCGTCGCTTCCGCTCCGCCGCAGATCATGGCGTCCGCGTCGCCGCGCTGAATCATGCGGAAGGAATCGCCGATGGCGTGGCTGCCCGTGGCGCAAGCGGTTACCTGCGTCGTATTGGGGCCTTTCGCTCCAAGGCTGATGGACAGCTGCCCCGAACCCATGTTGGCGATCATCATCGGGATAAAGAACGGGCTGACACGTTTTGGGCCTTTTTCAAGCAGCAGGTTATGCTGGTCTTCCCAAGTGCCAAGTCCGCCGATACCCGAGCCGACCGATACGCCCACTCTCTCGGGATTAATGTTCTCGCCAAGAACGAGACCGCTGTCATTCAGCGCCTTCTGCCCTGCCGCAAGGGCGAATTGTACGAAACGATCCATTTTGCGGGCTTCCTTGCGGCCGAACAGCTCGTCGGGATCAAAATCTTTAATCGAAGCCGCGATCCTTGTCGGATATTCACTGACATCGAAAGCTTCGACTGTAGATACGCCGGACTTGCCGTTCATCAGGCTGTCCCAGAACGTCTCCAAATCTTTCCCCAGCGCTGTCATCACGCCCATACCGGTAATAACCACTCTATGACTCAAACGCATTCACCCCATCTGTTAACTGTTAGCTTGATTTCTCTCTTGATTAATTACTGTATATACCACAAACGCCGCGAATAAGGCGGCGGTTTGTTGTTTTCCGTGGAAATACGCGTGTCCGAGCTTTTCATTCGCCAAGACTTAGTCGCTTCTAAAAATGAGGAGAAGTCCCGCCTTAAGCAGGTACGGGACTCTTTAAGCAAAGGACTCTAGGTATGAGATTGTATGTAGTTTACAACTTCACCCACGGTCGTAATTTTCTCTGCATCTTCATCAGAGATTTCCATATCGAATTCATCTTCCAATTCCATCACCAATTCTACAACGTCGAGAGAATCAGCTCCCAAATCATCTTTGAAAGACGCTTCAAGTGTGACTTCGGCTTCATCGGCGCCTAAGCGGTCGACGACAATGCGCTTTACACGCTCCAATACATCGGACATCCGGTTCACCTCCTCTTTTGGTATTATACGAGATATGAATCCAAAATACCATAGAGCGAAAAAAACGCTTTACAGCAGCTCATTCCCGTACTTAGCACCCCGGTAAGGGGTTTCTGATCACTTTACATGTACATGCCGCCATCTACATGAAGGGTCTGTCCTGTCATATAAGCCGCTCCCTCCGACGAGAGGAAGAGGACAGCCGACGCGATTTCTTCCGGCAATCCAAGACGGGCCAGCGGAATACCCTTCGCGAGATCGGCGCGCACTTCCTCGGACAGCTGGCGGGTCATATCGGTGTCGATAAAGCCAGGGGCAATGCAGTTGACTGTAATGCCGCGGGAAGCCAGCTCGCGCGCCGCCGACTTGGTCAGCCCGATAATGCCTGCCTTGGCCGCCGAATAGTTCGCCTGCCCGGGATTGCCCGTCACGCCGACCACGGAGGAAATGTTGATGATCCGGCCATAGCGCTGCTTCATCATCGGGCGGGTGGCCGCCTTCAGGCAGTTAAACACGCCTTTCAGATTCGTCTCGATGACCTGGTCGAACTCTTCCTCTTTCATCCGCATGATCAGGTTGTCGCGTGTAATCCCGGCATTGTTGACGAGAATATCGATCCGTCCCCAAGCGTTAAGGGTCTCTTTAACCAGAGCTTCCGCCTGTTCGACGCTGCCGACATTCCCCCGGAGGGCGATGCCTTCGGAGCCGAGCTCCGCGATGCGTTCCACGGTCTCCCGCGCCGCATCCTCGCTTCCGGAATAGTTCACGGCAACCTTGACGCCGTACTCCGCCAGCGCCAGTGCGATGCTGCGGCCGATGCCGCGCGACCCGCCGGTGACGAGGGCCGTCTGGCCCCGCAATGATGAGAACATCCTTATATTCCCCTTTCATTATCCGTAAAACTTATTTGCGCGGTTCGAATCCGTTCACAGGTCAGGCAAGAGCCTCAATGCTTGCCAGACTGTTGATGTTGATCACTTTGACGTTCTTGTCAATTTTGCGGATAAGTCCGGCCAGCACGCTTCCGGAACCGATCTCGACAAACGTGTCCACGCCATCTGCAATCAGCCGCTCCACGGAGTCCTGCCACAGCACCGGCGAGTACACCTGCCGAACCAGCAGTTCGCGGATCTCCTGCGGATCGGTAACGGGAAGAGCAGTAACATTGACGACAACCGGAACGGACGGAGCATTGAACGTGATCTTGGCAAGCTCGTCCGCCAGACGCTCTGCCGCCTCCTTCATCAGGGAGGAATGGAAAGGGCCGCTCACTTCCAGCGGAATTGCCCGCTTGCCGCCCGCTTCCTTCACCCGCTGAACGACTGCGTTCACGCCTGCCTGCGAGCCGGATACGACAATTTGTCCCGGGCAGTTGACGTTGGCCAGCTCAACCGGGCCTTCCTGCTCCGATATGCTCCGGCACAGCTCGGCCAGCGCCTCGCGCTCGGCTCCCAGTACGGCTGCCATCGCGCCTTGTCCTCCCGGCACGGCTTCTTCCATAAACCGGCCGCGCAGACGCACGAGCTTGACGGCGTCCTCGTAGGTCAGGACTCCGGCTGCAACCAGCGCGCTGTATTCGCCCAGGCTGTGCCCAGCCACGTAATCCGGCTCAAGGCCTTTGCCCTTCAGCGCTTCCAGATAGGCTGCGCTTGCGGTCAGCAGTGCAGGCTGCGTGTTGACGGTCTGTTTCAGCTCGCTTTCAGGCCCTTCGAAGACGAGCTGGCTAAGCGGAAAGCCGAGAACCTCATCGCCTGTTTCAAATATCGCGCGGGCCTCGGGAACGGCTTCGAATACATCCTTCGCCATGCCGACCGCCTGCGCGCCCTGTCCGGGAAATACGAATGCGATTTTACCCATTATGCTATAACTCCCTTTCACTTACCAAATCAAGATGGAAGCGCCCCATGTCAGGCCGCCGCCGAAGCCGACCAGCAGAACGGTGTCGCCTTCCTTTATCCGGCCCTCTTCCGCCGCTTCCACAAGGGCAAGCGGGATGGATGCGGCCGAAGTGTTCGCATATTTATCTACATTAATAACACACTTCTCCGGCGGAAGCTCCAGACGCTGCATCGCCGACTGAATGATCCGAATATTCGCCTGATGCGGCACGAACAGATCGATGTCTTCTTTCGTAAGACCGGCTTTGTTCAATACCTTCTCCGTTGCAGTTCCCATAACCCGGACCGCGAACTTGAAGACTTCCCGTCCGTTCATGTAGATAAAATGCTTCTTGCCTTCAACCGTTTCCACCGAAGCAGGCAGCCGCGAGCCGCCGCCTTCGAGCTTCAGGAGCGGTCCGCCGGCGCCTTCGGCGCCGAGATCGAAGGACTGGAAGCCCCGTCCTTCCGGCACTTCGCCGACAATAACCGCTCCAGCGCCGTCGCCGAACAGCACGCAAGTATTGCGGTCCGTATAGTCCGTAATCCGGGACAGCGCGTCCGCACCGATAATCAAGGCGTTGTTGTACATGCCGTTCTGAATGAAGCCGACCGCCGTCGCCAGGCTGTATACGAAGCCGGAGCAGGCTGCAGACAGATCGAACGCAGCAGCCCCCTTCGCGCCAAGCTTATCCTGCAGAATGCAAGCCGTAGAAGGGAATGTCGTGTCAGGCGTAATCGTTGCGACAATGATCAGGTCCAGATCCTCGGGCTTCATGCCCGCCGATGCAAGCGCACGGAGCGCTGCCTCGTAAGCCAGATCAGAGGTCGCCTGTTCCGGAGCCGCGATATGGCGCTCCCGGATGCCTGTGCGGCTCACGATCCATTCGTCATTCGTTTCCACTATTTTTTCCAAATCGCTGTTGGTCAATATTCTCTCCGGCACATATTTACCGGTGCCGATAATACCGACCGGCCGTAAGCTCTTCATATTGTCACTCACTTCCCGCTAATTTCCTTGGATATGCTTGGCACAAGACCGGATGAGAGCGCCTGCCGTGCCTGCCGGACGGCATTCTTGATGGCGTTGCCGTCGGAAGATCCATGTCCCTTGACGATCAGACCGTTTAAGCCGAGCAGCGGCGCTCCGCCGTGCTCCTTGTAATCCATCTTGCCCTTAAGTCCTCTAAGTTCGGGCATAAGTATCGCTGCCCCTAGCTTTGTCTTAATAGACTTGCTGAACTGTTCCTTGAGCAGGGAAAAAATCGCTCCCGCCGTTCCCTCGAGCGACTTGAGCAAGATATTTCCCGCAAAGCCATCGCAGACAAGCACATCGCAGCTTCCCGTCAATACGTCACGCGCTTCCACATTGCCGACAAAGTGAATGCCCTCCAGCTGCTCCAGCAGCGGATAGGCTTCCTTGGTCAGCTTGTTCCCCTTGCCCGGTTCGGCGCCAACGTTCAGCAGCCCTACGCGCGGCCGCGAAATCCCGTGCATCTTGCTGCGGTAAATGCTTCCCATCAGCGCGTACTGCGCCAGATGCTGCGGCTCGGCGTCCATATTCGCACCAAGGTCCAAAGCCAGCACCCCTACATCATCGAGGGTTGGGATCATGGGGGCAAGCGCCGGCCGCTCGATCCCCTGCATTCTGCCGACGACAAGCAGCCCCGTCGTCATAAGAGCCCCTGTATTGCCGGCTGATATCATGGCCTCGGCTTCGCCTTCTTTTATCATTCTTCCCGCAACAACCATGGATGAATCTTTTTTTCTCCGAACGGCTCTGACGGGCTCTTCATCTGTCCCAATGACTTCGCTCGCATGGCGTACCGTTACATTGGACGGTTTATTCTTAAGCAGCGGCGTAAGCTTTGCTTCATCGCCTACCAGCACGATCTGCGTATCTTTCCACTCCGTCGCCGCGGACAAAGCGCCTTCTACATTGCTCTCGGGCGCATGATCCCCGCCCATGGCGTCAATGGCGATCTGCACTTCGGCTTCCCCCTTCGCTGTATTCTTCTGCCGCGGACCGGTACACGACGAAATGGCCCTGAAAGACCATCTCTTCGCCGACATAAGTGAACACGTCGACCTCGGCCTTGCCCCTGCGGCCCGCCAGCGAACGGACATAAGCCTTGGAAATGCATTTCTCACCGAGCCGGACCATGCGTACAAAACGGATATCGGCCGAAGCCGTAAGTGCGATTTCATCGTTGATGACGGCAACCGCAAGCGAGTTGGCCTGCGCGAACACATAATGCCCCCGTGCAATGCCGTTTCTGGAGAAGACATGCTCCTCACGAATCTCGAAGATCGAGATCCCGCTCTTGTCCAGCTGCAAATCAACGATATCCCCAACCACTTCATCCGCCGGAAGGGAACGCACTTGATCATAGGAATGCTCCGCCATCTGCTTCATGCGCTCCCGCAGCTCCGGAATGCCGAGTTCCATACGGTCCAGCCGGATCGTCTGTATGCTAACCTTCAGCTGCCGCGTAAGCTCGCGGTCCGTGACAAAAGGATTGTCCGCAATGATCTGCAGCAGCTTCTGCTGGCGTTCTTTTTTTGTCAATCGCTCGATGGCGGTTCACCTCCCGTCCGTCCCTTCGCAAGCAATGACCGGCCTCTGAACGGCCGCAAATGATATGGAAGCAATCATAAATTCATAAATTAGAACCAGGTACTAGTATGTAGTATAAAGCATGAAGCCGGAAAAATAAAGCATTGACTTCAAACCCGCGCCATGACGCAAAAACTGCATTGTGCTATCCAACTTACAACCCATGCTTATAATCCGCAAAAAAAATAGCACCTCACCAATAGATGAAGTACTACTTTGTTCAGAAAGATCACTATTGTTTGATGATCTCTCTAGCTTTGTACGTTCCGCACACTTTGCATACGTGGTGAGCAAGCTTCAGTTCTCCACATTGTTCACATTTCACCATGCCCGGCACAACCAGCTTAAAGTGCGTGCGACGCTTGTCACGGCGTGTTTTGGACGTTCTACGTTGAGGTACTGCCATGTGTTCCACCTCCTTATTCAAGTAAACCCGTTAATACAGGTTGTTTATTTCATCTTCTCATTTGAAAAAATCCTTCAATCCGGCGAGACGCGGATCGATTACGGTGTTGTCGCAAGTGCAGGCGCCTTCGTTCAAGTTCTTCCCGCAAGTCGGACAGAGTCCTTTGCAATCTGAAGTGCAGAGCACGGAAAGCGGTAAATGGAGAAGAAAGCTCTCCACGACATAAGGCTTTAGATCCACGGCTTCATCGGTCACGTAAATCAAATCCTCGTCTTCCTCTTCCTCCGGCTCGGCCGGTTCCTTACCCCACTTGAACGTCTCGGCAAAAGGAATATCCATATGGCTCTTGACTGGAGTCAGGCAACGAGCACATAACATGTCCGCATCTCCGCTCAGCTTACCCTCCACGGTTACGAGATCCGCACCCGCGGGCAGCGCATCGAGATCGGCCAATAACGGCGATACAGTCAAAATATCCTTACGCCCCTTGACGGCTTCGCTGACATCCACGTTCTCGTGAAAGCGCAAAGGTCCGTCGGCATTTGCAATTTTGCGAAAGTGAAACTTCATAGATATCACTCCAAACAAACAAAATTTATTATACCTATCGTTTATTACCTTTGTCAACCATTTTCCCTTTATATTGTTGCAGAAGACGGGAGGATTTATGTTATAACTATTAGTAACCGATTCGGGACGTTTTGACGGAGATTTTATACACTTTCTCAGAACGGACCGATAAACCGAACAGGAGTGAACCCCTGGTGCCGACAGTAGGAATTATTGCCGAATACAATCCTTTGCATAACGGGCATGTCCATCATTTCGAAGAGGCCAAGAGACGGTCCGGCGCATCCCGTTCCATCGTCGTGATGAGCGGCCCGTTCACCCAGCGCGGAGAGCCCGCGGCCCTAAGCAAGCGGGCGCGGACTGAAATGGCCCTCCGCATGGGCGCTGACCTTGTGATCGAGCTCCCGGTCGCATATGCCGTGCAGCCCGCGGAGTGGTTCGCCTACGGAGCGGCTTCGCTGCTTGAAGCGACAGGCGTCGTGGACAGCCTGTGCTTCGGCTCCGAGTCCGGCAGCCTGGCGCAGCTGCTGCCGCTGGCCCGCTTTCTCGCCGAAGAAAGCGGGCCGCTCCAGCGTGAGATTCGCCGGCGTCTCGCGCTCGGCGAGAGCTTCCCCGCCGCTTACAGCGCGGCGGCGGCGCTTGCTTGGCGGGACCGCCTTGGCGAAGGCGGTCCGGCGGGCGCTGCAGGCAGCAGCGCAGGACCAGCCGAACCGGCGGCTGGTCAGGGAGACGCTGCTGAGGGCAGCGCCGGTTCTCCAGGCAGCGGCAGCGGCCTGGAGGATCTCTTGCGGAGACCGAACAACAGTCTCGGTCTCCATTACCTGATCGCCCTGCGGCGGCTGGGCAGCGGGATCGTCCCGCTGACTGTTCCCCGCCTCGGGGCGGGCTTTCACGATCCGCTCCGCCCGGGAGCCTCGATCGCCAGTGCAACGGCGCTGCGCGGGCTGCTGCGGGAGGGCGGCTCTCCTGAAGGCTATATGCCGGAATACAGCCTGAGCATCCTCCGGCGCGAACAGACAGAAGGCCGGGGGCCTCTCGATTGGGAAAGCTTCCGGTCCCCGCTGCTTCATCTTCTCTCCACCCGGACAGCCGCCGAGCTTGCCGGACTGCTTGATGTCGGCGAAGGCTTGGAGAACCGTCTTCTCCGCGTTGTAACGGAGCTTGAACGGTTCACGGTCGATGGACTGCTCTCCGCCTTGAAGAGCAAACGCTATACCCGTACCCGGCTTCAGCGGATGCTGCTGCATATCATGCTGAATCATGGCAAGGAAGAATTCTCGCCGGAATCGCTGTCAAAAGGGCCGGGATATATCCGGGTGCTCGGCTTCAGGGAAAGCGGCCGGCCGCTTCTCAAAAAAATGAAGCAAAGCGCCGCCCTCCCCGTCATCATCCGGCCGGCGCTCTGCTCTGATCCTATGCTTGTGCGGGATCTTCAGGCTTCTTCGGCGTATGCCGCCGCCTTTGCGAACCCGCTGCGCAGCGATCTGTACAGCGACTATCTGCAGCCGCCGGTTATGGTTTGACCGGCAGCTTCTTCATATACTGAATAGCCTGGTCCAACGTCGATACGGGTACCAGTTTCATTTTGGCGCCGATCTTGTCCGCCTTCGCCTTGGCTTCTTCAAAGTTCTTCACCGGAACAAAAAAGATTTCAGCACCCTTCCGCTCGGCGGCGACGATTTTGAACTGCACTCCGCCAATCGGACCCACCTCTCCCTTAGGATCGATCGTGCCGGTTCCTGCGACCCTGTACCCTTTGGTCAGATCGCCCTTCGTTAACCGGTTGTATATTTCCATCGTGAACATCAAGCCCGCCGACGGTCCTCCGACATCGGTATCCGTGAAGCTGACTTCCCTTCCCGGCTCCGATGCCTTAACCTTTTGAATAGCCCCGATAACGACGCCCAATCCTGGACGAACCGCCTTCTTGCCGCTGTCCTTGATTTCCACGAGCGTCACGTCCTCGGTAAGCTTTTTGCCCTTTCGTTCAAGCGATACCGCCACCTCATCCCCGACTTTTCTGGTTGAGAGCAGCTTGCTCAACTCTTCTGGATTGGCCACCTGCTGACCGTCGACGACTAGAATTTTGTCTCCGGGCTGAAGCTGCTTATGACCGGTCTCTCCGGGAACGGAGAACACGAACAAATAATCGGTGACATCTCGGTAAGGAATTCCTGCCGCCTTGTATGCGGCCTCCACGGCATTCGACTGTGAGCTGCTCATATAGTACACCTGTGTAGCCGCGTACTCATCCTCTGACTGGTTGCCGAGTCTTTCAGCTTTGCGAGCGATTTCGGCATTCGGGTTCAGCGCTGAATAGATCAGCAGTGCCACATTCGCATAGCTGGCGGAAACGGTGGTCATCATGAACGTTCCAGCTTCATCTCCATCCTCATTCTCTACCTTGATCATGGGGGCAACCTCGGAAGCCGCTCCCGGCTGGTACACCACGTAAGGCGTCCCCATGAACACAATAACGTAGATTAGCACGATTAGCGTGAACAGATAAACTCCTGCACGTATTCCCGTTCTGTTCCTGGACTGCCTCAAAGGAGTTCCCCTTCTTTCCAATAAACTCCGCCCTTTATTTCCGGTTATGTATAGTGCGATGAAGGAGCCTTCTGTCCTGCACCCGCATTAGCATGAAGACTGCCAAGCCTGCATAAATTGTTAGAGAACTCGTCTGCTCCCAAGCTATGAGGAGGTGGAATGAAACATGAGCGTCAAAATAAAACAAATCGCCAAACAATCCGCTCCTTTTCTGTCCGGGGGCCTGGCCATACTTCTCGCAGCAGCCATCATTTCCTCGCCGGAAAGCTCGTTTCATGCCTCACTTCAGGGCCTCCAGCTGTGGTGGACGCTCGTCTTTCCAGCACTGCTGCCATTTCTGATGCTCTCGGAAATGCTAAGCGCATCCGGTTTCGTCCACGCCGTCGGCGTCCTACTGGAACCGATCATGAAGCTTCTCTTCCGCCTGCCTGGCTCCGCGGGCTGGACACTGGCACTTGGGATGGCATCCGGCTTCCCCGGCGGAGCCCAGGGCGCGCTCCAGCTGCACAGGCAGGGCGAAATCTCTGCCAGAGATGCCTGCCGTCTGGCGTCGCTTGCCCATTTCGCCAGCCCAGTGACGCTGCTGATCGTCGTCGGCACCGCCATGCTTCACAGCCCCTCGGCCGGTTACGGCTTGCTGGCCGTGCACTGGCTGGCGGGCCTCGTCGCGGGCATGACGGTTTCGGCGGGAGCTTCGCACCGCAAGGATACCGCTCCTCCAGATGCCCCCGCCAAACGGCGGGCTTCCCTGATCCGGCGCGCGGTATCCGCTGCATTGGACGCCCGCGCCAGAGACGGCCGCAGCTTCGGCAGACTGCTCGGCGAGTCGGTTGGCGCCTCGGTGCAGAGCCTGATGCTGGCCGGGGGATATATCATTATCTTCTCCGTTGTCGTCAATATTGTGGCAAGGGTGTGGCCTGCACTGCCCGCAGCGCTGCCCGCCAGCTTTCTCGAAATTCATCTCGGGGCGAAGGCGCTCACGTCGGGAGCCTCGTTTCCCCCGGCAATTCCAGGCGCATCCGTCGGACCGCTGGGACTTGCAGTTCTGTCGGGGGCGCTGGGCTGGAGCGGCATCAGCGCACAGCTCCAATCACTGACGGTGCTGAGACCCGCCGGCGCCCACTTCCTCCCGTTTGCCGGCGGGCGGCTGCTGCATGGCGGTTATGCGTTTCTACTGACGCTGCTGCTCTATAAGCCAATTTCGGCGATTCAGGAGACGCTGCCCGCTTTTTCCGGTGGGAACTTTTCTACTCTGTCCGGATCAACCGTCGAAGGAGCGGTTTGGAGCTTTTTTCCGAATGCAGCCGCCCTGTTCGCGTTAACCCTGCTCGCCCTGCTGGTGCTGGCCTTTGCCGTCCGGCTTACTTTCGCTCTCCGCCGCCATTTTCACTGAACTTCCGCCGGATGGCCCGTTCGACCTCCGGAGTCACGAAATCGGTCAAATCGCCGCCAAAATGGCCGATTTCTTTGACCACGCTGGAACTCAGATAGGAATACTTCGGATTCGTCATCATAAAAATCGTCTCGGCATCCGAATTCAGCTTGCTGTTAATGGTAGCGATTTGCAGCTCATATTCGAAATCGGTAACGGTGCGGATGCCCCGTACGATGACGTGCGCATTTTTTTGCCTGACATAGTTGGCAGTCAAATCCCGGAAGCTGTCAATTTCCACATTGGGAAGATGCGATGTTACCTCGTGAAGCAAATCGATGCGTTCCTCAACAGAGAACAGCGGGTTTTTGCTTATATTGTTCAAGACAGCCACGACGAGCCGGTCGAATTGCTTCGCCGCCCGCTCAATGATATCAATGTGGCCCAGCGTTACCGGATCGAAACTGCCGGGGTAAATCGCGATTCTTTCCTCTCTGATTTGCAGACTCACTTTTATACCCCCTCATCCTTGTCGATGTCGGTCTCGGCGCCGGGTTCATAACGGTAAATGGATACCGCCGTCTCACCATACACTGCATGACGCATCCGTATAAAGCCCGGAATTAATTCAGGATATTCATAACCGGACTCATGCTCAAGCACAATGACCGCGCCTTCGCGCAGCAGCCCTTTGTCAATCATCATGGCCATAAGCTCGTCCCCGAATTTATGCCGGTAAGGCGGGTCCAGAAATACGAGATCGAACCTCCGCCCCCGTTTCTCGAGCGCGACCAATGCCTTGTTCGCATCGTTCCGGTATACCTCGGCTTGCTCTTCAAGCTTTGCCGTCTTTAAATTCTCGCGCACTGTATCGATGCTTTTCGGCTCCTTGTCAATAAATACGGCGCTCCCGATGCCTCTGCTCAGAGCTTCGATTCCAAGTCCGCCGGTCCCGGCGAATAGGTCCAAACAATCGCCTCCATCGAAATAAGGGCCGATCATGCTGAAAATCGCCTCCTTGACCTTATCGGTCGTAGGGCGGGTTCCGGTTCCCGGAACGCTTTTTAAAGGTCTTCCCTTGGCTGTGCCCGACACCACTCTCACTGCTTGCTTCACCTGCTCTGTATATCTATTTATTACGCCGTTAGCGGCATAATTTCACGCCTATCGTACCACATTCCCGCCTCTAAATAAAAAAGTTTGTCACACCCCGTCACCTAAGGCGGCGGATAAAATTTAGGGTCAGATGTATAAAACCGGTTATCCGGGGTCATCCTGTAATTATCGACATCACAAAATGTCGAAGACAACCGCGGAGCAAGCTTACGCTTCCCCATAAGCTCTTCGTCCGGTTTCTCCTCTCCCATGAAGGGCCTCGTCGCGAGACGGGGCCCGATTTTTTTGTATAATCCAGCAACCTTAGCTCGCCGCAAAAACTATCCCCCCCTCCCCCGCAAGTTACCTATCAGGAATTCTATCTATTAACCAAAAGCTTTGAGCAAGCATAAAGTGTGGTACAGAAGAAATACCGAAATCCTTCTCAAGTTCAGCACAGGGAGGAAGGGAGAATCTTGGCTCCTCTCGGAAAACGCAATAACTCAAACTCCAAAAAGAAAACCCCTGCTTCCTTGATCAAGGAAAACAAAGGGCTTGAATTAGCGGTGGCCGCGCTTTTGTTAACCGGCAAACTTAAAGTCGATTCCGTTCAGCTGTTCACTGATGCTTCCCTGGTCATCAGCCTGGTGGGCAAATACAAAAAATTAAGTGATATCAGCGACAGCAACGTTGAAAAGCTGGTTAACTTCATGAATGATAACGGCGGCTTAACCTTAAACGATCTGATGGAAGCTTTAAAGAAGAAAACCGGGAACAGCAAATAATTTTCAGGAAAAGAAGGCGGGGGAACGGAAATGAGCTGCTTCGACGGAGAAAGTTTTGCCGGAAATATTCTATTGATCATAGTTATCGCTTTGCTTGTCTATGGATCTACAGATATCGAGGACTTAACCGGCGCTCCATCTTCATCCTGAACAGAAAGCACCAGCCCTTCCGTACGATAGGTAATGCTGAAATGCAAAACAACCCCGCCGGCCTGACGGCTGACGGGGTCTTTGCTTATTTTTCTAAACTCGGTCCTCCGGTTTGTATGTTTCATAACCATCACGAATTTCACGATTTTTCGTATAAATGTATAAGTCCAACGCTTCAATTCCACGACGGGCAAGCTTGACAAACAGGACAAAGGCGTAAATCCCAAGCCCTGCTGAAATCAGCCAAAAAAAGAAGAAAAATGGAGCTATAGCCAATCCACCGCCATAAAATATCCCTGGTTGTGCCATCAAATGTCTCATCTCCTTGTAATGCAGCTTCAAAAAATAGTGTAAATCAACTGGTACATTCTGTAAATGAATAAAATCTCGGTAAGGGATTAAAGCCGTGAATCAGCGAAGAAAAGATGAAGGAAACTGTTGGACGATACCGCGAGTCATGACGTCGGCCATCTCAAGCGCCTGGGCTTCGATCCGGTCACTTGATGCGACGTTCTCCGCATAATTGCCCGCAATACGCGTAGCAACCTCATTGCTGAGCAGCCTCAAATGCTCATGAAGCATGCGGCGCCATTCTGCCTCGGACCAATGGGGATTGATTCGGCTTAAAACTTAGCGATAGCATCCGCATTTTCATACCACCGTTTCTGGGCGTCCGCTGCCGCTTTGGAGTTCCCCGCTTTCAAAGCCTTGACGAGCTCTGCTGCGATCGTGAGATGCCCCCGCAATAATTTGGCAAATTCGGCCGCGACAGCCGGACCATACAGTGGGGCTAGAACAGCCGCAAAATCGTCGGGATTCCGGAGAAGCCTTTCCGTTGTTTCTTTTTCATCCTTAAGGCCGTCGACGATACTGTTGACCGTTAACCGGGTCCAGAACGCATGCTGCTCCCACAAAGTTCTGAGCTTCCTGTTCAACTCTACTTTCGATGGGGTCCATTCCATTTGATGGGGCTGCCGGTAGCGTAATGGTGATAAATCGGGAAATAAACATTCATTGGGCTGACTCCTTCTTTTTTCAACAGTATATAGGCGGAATCCTTATTTTGTGCCTGCTTTAGCCCCAAATTGCGATCCGGCAGAAGAAAATGGGACCTCTCCTTGCAACCTTTACGGTCACCGGATAGGTCCCATTCGGAGCAGCGCCCCAATCAACCACTTTTGATTATTGCAAACTCAAACTTGCTGCGATTTCAGACTCTTCAGTTCCTGTCTCTTGGCTGCCAGCGCAGAAAAGGTCTCGAAGGTTTGTTGAGCCAATCCGGGGAGTTGTTCCAGATTCAGCGGCAGGCTCTCCGCCAGATCGTGAAGCTGGTTCTGCAGGCTGACCGCCTCACTGTTCAATTGCTTGATTTCTTCCTTCAGCTGAACGATTTGCTCCATACATTACCCTCCTGTTTGAGCCGTTTCGCCCGAATACAGCCCATGGTATTAGCCTTGCTTACAATAATTATACTGTTTTTATAACTATTATTATGTAATAAATGTTACACTCGCATATAAAAATAGGAACCGACTTCCGCATGATTGAGCAGCTCCGGTTGATTAAGGCGCAGGCTTGTTTTATCATAGATGACAAACTGAGGGGGTGTCTTAGCATGTGCGGCCGTTACACGATAACCGTCTTATTGGAAGAGCTTATGCTGAAATATTACACCGAAGACGTCACCATCAAACATTATGCTCCAAAATATAATGCCGCGCCCATGCAATATATCCCCGCCGTTATCGGCACCGGAGCCGGGAACCGGATCGGCCAGCTGCGCTGGGGGCTTGTTCCTGCATGGGCAGCGGACGACAGATCCGGAAGCAAAATGATCAATATCCGGGCCGAGACGCTGCGGGACAAGCCCTCATTTAAAAAGCTACTGTCCTCGCGGCGCTGCATTATTCCGGCAGACGGATTTTACGAATGGAAGAATCAGGGCGGAAGCAAGCAGCCTATGCGGATTGTGATGCGTGACGGCGGTATTTTTTCACTGGCGGGGATTTATGATATATGGGTGAATACGGATGGCGCAAAGCTGGGCACCTGTTCCATCATCACCACGGAGCCCAATGTATTAGTGGCGGAAATTCATAACCGGATGCCGGTCATTCTTCGACGGGAAGATGAGGCTAGCTGGCTTGAGCGAAGCAATCAAGATGCGAACAGTCTGGCCCAGCTGATGAAGCCATATGACGCTTCCAAAATGCGGGCCTACCCCGTCTCTCCGAAGGTCGGCAATGTCCGCAACGATTCGAAAGAATTGCTGGAGGAGGCTTAATGCTCTTTTTGGTTAAAAAATTCCTCGACCTCATTGTAGATCTGCTGTAAATTTTTGCTCCCGTCTATTTTTAATACATCAAGATTAAGTTCTCGGGCTTCATGTTCGACAAAAGCGGCAAATCCGGCATCCCTGATCATCCATTTGTCAAAAGCTACAACCGGATCATCTGTGCAGTCCAGTATTTCCTCTATCCACTCCCGCTTACGGTAATGATGACGCTGAAAAGGTTCGGTAGGGATCAGCCAGATGGCTTTATGCATGGATTTCAGGCAAGGAGCAACCAAGGCTGGCAGCAGCTGATTGCCCTCGACAATAATGGGCTGATGGCTCCTTTCCTCAAGATCACGCAAGACGAATGAAAAATCTTCTTTAAAAAACTCGATATACTCTTTTAACTGTTCCTGAACACTTCTAATATAAAAGGCTTCATTATAAGTCATCCTCGAAATCTTGTACATGGCAGGCTGATTTGAAGTGGATATGTTCTGTAAGTGACGATCCAGATGCTCATCGCAGGAATATAAAGCCAAACCGTGCTTCTCCGCGTACCGCTTGGCTATGGTGCTTTTTCCAGCACATGCTGAGCCGCCGATCCAGTAGATTGATTGTTCCACAGTACAACCTCCCTTCTTAATATAAGTATAGCATTTCACAGATTATTTGTAAGCGCTTGAAATATCTATCCTTCGCTCCATTTAACCTCTAACGCCCATTCTGCTACACTTAAGATATCAATCAAAATCAGAGCCTGGGAGGAACTAATTATGAGAAAGCCCATCTATACCGAATGGCGGTTTTGGGTTATTATCGTCGTTATTGTATTGGGGATTGCCATTGCAGCCGCGATAAAACAGCGGCAAGAGCAAGCACAGGACAGCCCTCCTTCACCCTCTCCGCCGGCGGCTGCAGGCACGCAATTGCCATCGCAGGTAACGGCTCCCACACCTTCAGCGACGGTAGCCCCCGGGGCTTCTGCGGCAAATCCGGCGTCATCGCCACCAGACGTAACGCCTTCGGCGGACACACAGCCGGTAACCCCCCCGCCTTCGGCATATCCCGGCCAAACCTCTCCAGCGGATCAGGTCCCTTTGCCGAAATCAGATGTGCTGGCCTACTCACGGCAGTTGAAGGGCTCTCCTTATATAAGAGATGTTGCGGTCGGAACGGATAATATTGAAATCCATTACTTCGGAAGCTTCGCGGAGTTCGCACAAGCCAACCCCGGCACGCAGAAGACCAAAGCGGATTATAATGAATATTTCAGCTCCCGCGATGCCATTAACAAAATTCTTATGGAAGCACCGGTCCAGTTGTTCCGCCAATTCCCGGGTACGGCATCTATTGACATTTCCCTGCCGTTCAGCGGCAAGACCTATTCGGTCTCCCTGACCAAAGGTTCTGTGGAGAAGTTTTTCAATACCGATTTGGATGGCATCGAAACTGACGAGCAGTGGGCCGAGCAAATCAGCGGTCCTTACTTCAATAAAGAATACAGGGATCAGTTCGCGGAGCGATACATTAAAGTCAATTAATGTGAAAAATAAAAAAGGACCCCGCCTACCGGCGGGGTCAATCCTGTATTATAAGGGGGTTATGATTCTAAATTAACCCCCAGCCGCTAAAATGAATCTGAATCGAAACTAAAAGTTGATCGATTGATGATCGGGGGCCGATTCCAGCTTCATCAGCACCTCTTTCACTTTGACAACCTCCCCGATGATGATCATCGCCGGATTGCCAATCTCGAGCGCAGAAGCCAGTTGTTCCATATTGTCCAGTGTCCCGACCGCCGTCCGCTGCCGGCTCGTTGTTCCGTTCTCAATCAGCGCCACCGGCGTCGATCCCGATTTGCCATGGCGAAGGAGCTCCTCCCGGATTTGTCTCAGGCGGCCAACTCCCATATATACGGCTATTGTATCCACGCCGCGAGCAAGATGCTCCCAGTCAAGCTGAGCCTCCGGATCGCCGCACCGGCTGGCGGTGATGACGGCAAAGGAAGCGGCGACACCGCGGTGCGTTAGCGGGATGCCGGCGGCTGCGGCGGCGCCGATAGCAGAAGTAATACCGGGAACGACTTCCCAGACGATACCGGCCTTAGCGGCGGCCAGCGCTTCCTCGCCGCCTCTGCCGAACACGTAAGGATCGCCACCCTTCAGCCTGACAACCTTGGAACCTTGACGGGCATGATTAATCATCTCATGCTCAATTTGTTCCTGGGTCATGGTGTGCTGGCCCGGCGCTTTACCGCAGTAGATCAAGCGCGCATCGGGTTTTGCATAATCGAGCAGCTCCTTCGACACTAGCCTGTCGTACAGCACGACATCCGCTTCCCGGATGCGGCGCACAGCCTTCAACGTGATCAATTCCGGATCTCCCGGCCCCGCCCCGACGATGGATATACGTCCGCTCTTCATAAGCTTTTCCCCACCGGAATAACAAGCGCGCTTGCAACCGGAATTTTCGTCTGTGCCGCTGCAGTATTAGACAGGGTGGTGGCAGAGGCCAGTATGGCTCCACCCAACACACCGCGTGTCACCAACTGAGAAATGGTCAGCTCCGCTTTAGTCTTCTCTGCATCAATCATTGACTGCTGAACTTCACCGGGTTTTACGTAATCCATGATGTGCTGCCCCCTTTCTAACCAGACTTCGAAATCTATCCCCCGAGACCGAAACTTGCCGGCCTTTAGACTGTCAGATAAATGGCGCCAGTTGCCGGGTCAACCTCAACTTCAAACGTGGGAACGCATCCCGTGTCAGGCTCCTGCACTTTTCCCGTATGAAGGTCAATACGCCAGTCATGCAGCGGACAGTGGACCTTGTCGCCGCAGACTATTCCTTCCGATAACGTGCCCCCTTTATGCGGGCACTTGTTCTCCACAGCCAGCACTTCCCCGTTCGACAGACGGAACAAGGCAATTTCCAAATCTCTTACTTTAAGTGTCCGCGATCCCTTAAGGTCGATTTCCGACACATTGCCGACATGCATTTTGGTCATCGTCATATCCGTTAGCCCTCCTGGTATACCGTCTCGGTCCGAGAGATCGGCTCGAAATTTTTGCGAAGCTTTTTGTTAGATACGATCTCCTTCCACGGATCGGTGGTCACGCTGAGCGCTGTCTGGATTCTTTCCTGCAGCGCAAGCCGCTCTTCTCTTTCCTCAAGCGCCTTCTTGATGCTGTCCAGCCCGACACGCTCCACCCAAGTCGAGGTTCTTTCGTTCCAGCCGGCATTTTCACGGTAATATTGAAGGAACGCGCTTGCCCACTCGACAACCTCATCCTCTGTCTTCACTACGCAGAGCAGATCCGTCGCCCGGACATGCACGCCGCCGTTGCCGCCGACATGCAGCTCCCAGCCTCCGTCTATTGCGACAACGCCAAAATCCTTGATCGTCGCTTCCGCACAGTTTCGCGGACAGCCGGAGACGGCAAGCTTGACCTTGGCCGGCGTATTCAGCCGCTCAAATTCCTTCTCCAGACGGATGCCCATCGCAATAGAGTCCTGGGTGCCAAACCGGCAGAAGGTCGATCCGACGCAGGTCTTGACCGTACGCAGCGTTTTGCCGTATGCATGTCCCGAAGGCATGTCAAGCTCTTCCCAGATTTTCGGCAGGTCCTCTTTTTTGATGCCGAGCAGGTCAAGCCGTTGGCCTCCCGTGAACTTCACCAACGGAACGTCGAATTTCTCTGCAACCTCGGCAATCTTCTTCAGCTCAGCCGGGGAAGTGACGCCGCCGTAGATCCGGGGAACGACGGAGTACGTTCCGTCCTTCTGAATGTTTGCGTGAAAGCGTTCATTCGTGATCCGGGATTCTTTCTCATCCACATATTCTTCCGGCCACAGCATGCCGAGATAATAGTTCAGGGAAGGACGGCATTTCGAGCAGCCCTCCTCATTGTTCCATTCCAGCACATTCATGACTTCCTTGACACTCTTGAGCTCCATTCGCTTGATTTCCGCAACGATTTCGTCCCGGCTAAGCGTGGTACAGCCGCAAATGCCTTCCTTGACCTTGACCGCAGCATCGCCCGCATACAGCTCCAGCAGCCCTTCTACCAATGGCTTGCAGCCTCCGCAGGAAGCCGACGCTTTCGTGCAGGCCTTGATCTGCCCTACACTTGTGCAGCCGCCGCTTGTAATGGCTTCTGCGATGGCTCCCTTGGATACGCCGTTGCATCCGCAGATGATTTCATCATCCGCCATTGCTTCGAGGCGGGCCGTCGGAGAAGATTTCACCGCGTCATCCAGCAGGCCAAGCAGCAATGCTCTTTCTTTGCCCTGAATCGATTCGCCGCTCTTAATTAGAGAGAACAGCTGCGCTCCGTCCGCTGTATCGCCGAACAACACCGCGCCGATGAGCTTGTCTTCACGGATAACGAGCTTCTTGTATACTCCGCCGATTTCATCCTGATAGCGGAGCGCCCGCGATCCGGCCGGCTCCTCGTATTGTCCACCGGAGAATACATCCACGCCCGACACTTTAAGCTTGGTCGAGGTGACCGATCCTTCATAGCCTTGCGTTTCGACACCTGCCAGCTTTTTGGCAAGTACGGCACCCTGCTCATACAGCGGTGCGACAAGACCGTAAGCGATGCCCCGGTGCTCCGCGCATTCCCCAATGGCATAAACGCCCGGAATATTCGTTTCCATATAGTCGTTGACGACAATACCGCGGTTAACGGTTATGCCGCTCTTTTTCGCAAGCGCGGTATTGGGCCGGATTCCGACCGCCATCACGATCAGATCGGCTTCCGCCGTGCTGCCGTCCGCGAAGAGCAGGCTTTTGACCCGCTTTTTGCCGAGAATGGCTTCCGACTGCTTGGTCAGCAGGAACTTCATGCCCTGGGCTTCCAGCTCCTTCTGCAGCATGACCGATGCTTCCCTGTCGAGCTGCCTTTCCATTATATATTCGGAAATATGGACAACGGAGACGTCCATTCCCAGATGCAGCAGGCCACGGGCCGCTTCCAGGCCAAGCAGTCCTCCGCCGATTACAACGGCTTTTTTATAGGACTTTGCAGTTTCCATCATGATTTGACAGTCTTTGATATCGCGGAAAGCGATAACGCCCTCCTTGTCCGCTCCCGGAAGCGGGAGCATAAACGGATCAGAACCGGTAGCGAGAATCAGCTCGTCATAAGCCGCCTCCACCCCGAGGTCGGAACGGACAACTTTGTTCTCCGTATCGATACTCTCGATTTTGTGTCCTGTATACAGAGTGATATTATGATTCTTATACCATTCATAATCGTTAATAACGATTTCGGATAAATCGGTTCCCCCTGCCAAAACGGAGGACAGCATAATCCGATTGTAGTTCGGATGCGGCTCGGCGCCAAAGATCGTTATTTCATAAGTATCGGGAGCCAGCTTGAGCAGATGCTCGATTGCCCGCACACCCGCCATGCCATTGCCTACAAGCACCAGTTTTTTACGTGATGATTTTATCATGTATCTCTCTCCTCTCCTTGGGGAACACAAAAAGCCCGCTTCAAGCCCGTACGAGAGAAAGCATCACTCGAATCAGACATGAAAGCAGGCGCCATTGCCGCTTTTTCTCAGATACGCCTTTGTATCCGCAAAAGATTGAATTTGTTAAATCGACTATACAACACCGTTTTTTAAACGTCAATAAATTTAACATATTAATTTTTAATTATTAAAAATATCGACATTTAGGCGCACTTTGTGTTATATAAAATAACATTGATAGATAATCGTACGATTTATAAGGCGACTGTCAAGCATTACCAAACCTAATTTCTTCCAAGTTTAAAAAAAGGGGCGTCCGACTATGCATTCCCTGTTGGTTGTCTATAGCGGGCTGGCCGGGAAACACCCTGGCAAGACCGATGCCCAGTCCAAACCGGAGGTTATTCTCAGGTCCTGCGGCTATATTGTTGAAGTGGCCGCTTCTCGGGAAGAAGCCGTCAAGCTAATTGCGGACGTCGACGCCTCCATCCTTTGTATTCCGATTACGGAATTCAAATGCTGGGCGGATCTTTTGATGTCCCGCAAGACTGCCCCCGTCATGTGGTGGTGTACGGATGAGACCGCAACGCTCTCTGTATCCGCATGCGAGGACAATATTTTGACTGACGGTATCCTCTGCCCGTCCATGCTGCCGCAAGAGATTCATTGGAGCCTTCACTTTGGCGCCAAACAGTGCTTCGAACGGAAGCAGTGGATGAAGGAAAAGGAGCAGCTGCTCTCCCGGCTCGAAGAAAGAAAATGGATCGAAATGGCGAAGGGGATTCTCTCCAAGGCCAAAAACATCCCCGAATCCGAAGCGTACGATCTTCTGCGCAAGCAAGCGATGAACGAACGCAAACGGATGGTGGATGTCGCAACTTCAATCGTCAAGGTATACCAGATGCTTCAGGATCAAAAGTAAGGGGGCACCGAACATGATTAACCTACTTAAAGAAGTTGCCAGAGGCAAACGGGGCGCCCGGGATTTAGACTTCGGAGAAGCTGCCGCCGCCGCAGAAGCGATTCTTAATCAGTCCGCCACACCGGCGCAGATTGGAGCGTTCCTTGTAGCCGAACGGATCAAGCTTGAAAGTATAGAGGAATTGGAGGCATTCGTATCCGTCAGCCGAAAGTTCACGCGCCGCGAGCAGGTCCAGGAGGGCCTGGACTGCGCAGGACCTTATGACGGACGAATCCGGTCCTTTGCGGCGACCTTTCCGACCGCTTTCCTGCTCGCCGCGGCGGGTCTGCCGGTGACCCTGCACGGTTCCGCTCCGCTCCCTCCGAAATGGGGGATCACCCTGCAGGACATTATTCTGGAGGCGGACATCCCGCTCTCCGCTCTTTCCCGCTATAGCTCCATTCACGCGGCCCGCCGCAGCGGTGTGCTATATGCAAGCTCCGAAGAGTGGTGCCCTCCGTTCGGTAAAATCCGGGGAATCCGCGAGGAAATCGGGATGCGGACCATTTTTAATACGACCGAGAAGCTGCTGGATTACTCCTGCTCGCCTTTCATCGTGTTCGGAATCTATCACAATACGGTCTTTGACCGTCTCGCGCGGCTCATGATTAAACTCGGATACCGGAAAGCCATGATCATACAAGGGACTGAAGGCTCGGAAGACCTTTATATCGACCGCCCGACACGGGTATACAAGGTGGAGAACGGCGCGGCGGGTCTTGATATTATTGATCCCGAAGCGCTCGGATTGGATACTCCCGTTCCGGAACTTGTCTGGGATGCCCGCCTGCAGCTGACAACGGCTGAAGCCGTGCTGCAGGGCGGCGGCCACATCGCCTTTTACAATCAGGTCCTCCTCAACGGGGCCGTCAGACTGCATTTGGCTGGCCGTGTCGGTTCCATTGAGGAGGGTGTGTACACCTGCAAGGATCTGCTGGATGGCGGCAAGGCTTGGGACAGCTATAATGCATGGAAGAATGCGCTGCTCAGTGAGCCGCCTGTTACACATCAAGTCTAATCTGCGGAAGACCGGATCAAACGCCCTCATTCATACGCAGCAAGCGCCTTTCCCTAGAATGCCGGGGAAAGGCGCTTTTTCTATACGTACCTATTCAGTTATCAGCCGTTCCTAATACATAAAAGTCCGAGTAATAATGACAAGCAGGATAAACAATACCAGAATTGTTCCTGTCGATGTTCCGATTCCGCAGCCGCAGCCTGGAGCTTCACCCATTCGAAAATTCCTCCTTCAAAATAGCGTACGACATATCCTATTCCGCAGCCCCTTGAATCGATTGGGTGTTTATCCCAGCATTAAACCGCTGTTTCAAATGTAATCCGGTTCTTGCCGCTCCGTTTGGAAATATAAAGCGCGTCGTCAGCCAATCGCAAAATTTCGCTTGTGTCCTGGGTTTCGGGACTCCAGACCGCGGCGCCGACGCTGCAGCCGACCTGCACGATTTCCCCACCGATCAGGAAAGGCTGATTGATTTTGTCGATAATACGCTTGGCTACGACCTCGGCTTCCTGCATCGGCTTTGCTGCCGAAGTGTGCAGGATCACCACGAATTCGTCTCCCCCGATACGGGTGACCATCTCATTGTCCCGGGTCGATTCAAGCAGACGGAAGGCGACCTCTTGCAGCAGCTTGTCTCCGGCTGCGTGTCCGAGCGTATCGTTCACCTTCTTGAAGCCGTCCAAATCCAGATACAGAAAGCTGAGAGTAGAGCGGTTCTGCTTCGCCTTGTTGACTGCATGGGCCAAATAATCGTCCAGCGCCATCCGGTTAGGCAAGCCGGTCAGCGCATCATGCCGTGCAATATCCGACATATAACTCAGCTCCGTCTCGGTTTGGCTCAAGTTCTGGACCAGATTTCGCAGAGAAACGGAGAGGATGGACAAATCCTTGATCCGGTTAAATTTCGGAATCTCCGCCTCTTTTCCGGTACTGAGGAGATCGGCTTTCTCCGCAATAAGCTGAAGCGGGCGGGCAATCCACCCGGCGATAAACCAGCCTGCAATGCCGAACAGAACGGCAACGGCGAGGCCGGAGAGAGCGATATAATTTTGCAGCCGGTGTACGGAAGCAAAGGCAATTTCCGCCGGTTGGCGGATGATGACGGACCAGCCAAGACCGGGATAATCCATGTATCCGTCTCCGTGTGCGTAACCTGTCAAATAGGCTTGTCCGCCATCTGACTTATTGACGAGCCATGAGCTTTTGCCCTGACGGGCCTCTGTCAGCGCCGCGTCCTTCATCGGCTTGCCCACCTGGCTGGACGGTCCGAGCACAATCGTATTGTCATTTTTGCTGACAACGAAGACCTGCACGCCCTTCATATTTTCCTTGAGCGGCGTGAGAATCGACGACTCCACCTGACGGGACCATTCCCAGCTGAGATGTGCAGCCAGGACGCCCACCGCTCTACCGCTTGCGTCCATTACAGGAACGCCGATATCGACGAATTGCAGCGGCTCTCCGCCCGGATTGGGCAGCAGTTTGGCGAGCAGCTTGGCATCATGGACATCTCCGATAAAAGGAGCATCGATCCCGAATTTGAAAACCGGCCGATCCTTAATGTTGCTTCCGACCAAAATGTTATCCGTTGCCGACAGAACATTGCCTTTTGCATCCATATATCCGACCCAGGTAAATACTGGGAGATTTTCTTTCAGCTGGTTTAATAATCCCCCAATTTCCTTCTTGTCGACAGGCTCCTGGAACGCTTTAAGCTTGCTCAGAACCTCCACTTCCTCAGAACGCGCCCACATAAAATGATCCAAACTATAAGACATCTGGTAAGCGACTTCCGCCAGCGATCTGCCTATGGTAACCTCCGCGGTCTTCGATGATTCTTTGCCGATCAATAAACTGAGCAGAGCCGTCAGCAAAATAATAACAACAGCAAACGCGCCTGCAAACAAAGTCCGCAAATGGATTGACACCCGTTCTTTCCTCCCTCCCCGTCGCCCGTCCGTATAGTATATCGTGCAGAATGGCAACGGCGTAAAAACGCATGATCTATGTTTTTAGTATATTTATCGGTTGGTCGACCAATTTTATGTAGATGCGCATTATTAAATAGAGCGCTTTCAACAGGAAGACTGACATGTTCCAGTGAACGTTGCCTGTAGCTGCGATATCAACCGTCTGTTCCTTTAATTTTTTTACAATTTATCCTCCCGGCAGATTGTCCAAAGCGCTTCATTCCGATATAATAGTGAATAAATGAGCGGAGGGAATTTATGGGTGCTTCCAGCAGAAAAGAACCATTCCGTTTTGTGATGAATCAACCGATCGATTGCTGGCTGGAAGTGCCGGCCCGTAATACCGGTCCCGGTACCGGCAAGCGTACCGCAGGTGTACTGCTCGACCTCAGCCGCTCAGGCTGCAAGGTTCGCAGCTCTTTGAATCTCCGGTTTACAGCCGGGGATACCCGGCTTATAATTTATTTTCAATTAAATGAAACCCTGCTTCAGTTCAATGGAAGCGTACGCTGGGGCTGGATGTACGGTCTTGGCGAATATCAGTACGGAATCAGGCTCGATTTGACGGATGAAGAAGAAGATATTCTCATGCACGAGCTCGATATATGGACGATGTCTTCAGGCGGTGAAGGCGTTTAGAAGAAAGACGGGGCTGCCCGTCTTTTTTTGTGGGTGCCTAAATGTTTGCGGCCCTATTCTCTTTGTGTATGCTTCTTTATTCGATATAATAGACTTTAAATACTAGAAAAATTAGGAGGAAGGTATAATTGATGGATACCGTCGTTTCTCCCCGCTGGCTGCTGGCCCGGCTGTACGAGCCTGAGCTTGTGATCGCGGATTGCCGTTTTCTGCTGTCTGAACCCGAAGCGGGTCGCAGCGCCTACCTGAAGGATCACATTCCGGGAGCCGTATATTTGCATCTGGAAGAGCAGCTGTCCGCTCCTGTCGGCAAGCATGGCGGGCGCCATCCGCTTCCGGAGCCCCACGAAATTGCTGCTGTACTTGGCCAAGCGGGAATCAGCCGGGACAGCATCGTCGTCGCTTACGATGATCAGGGAGGCGCATACGCTTCCAGGCTTTGGTGGATGCTGCGTTATGTCGGGCATGAGAAAGTGTATGTCATGGATGAAGGCTACTCGGCATGGAAAACGGCAAATTTCCCTGTGAGCGACAGCCAGCCAGTCCGTATTCCAACGCTCTATGAACCGGAGGTCCACCCCGAAATGCTGGCCGGAATAGATGAAGTCCGTACAATTTCACAGGAAGGGGGAGCGTCCTCTCCCCTGCTGATCGACTCTCGGGAGCCAAGGCGTTATGAAGGTCTTGAAGAGCCGATCGACTCCAAGGCTGGTCATATCCCGGGTGCGATCAACCGGTTCTGGAAGGACGTCCTTGACGACCAAGGCCGATGGAAAGACGCAGAAGCGCTGAAGCAGCATTTTGCCGATGTTGATCCTGGACGCGAAGTCATTGTCTACTGCGGCTCCGGCGTCAGCGCCTGCCCGAACGTGCTGGCTCTTAAGCGGGCCGGATTTGACAAGGTAAGGCTGTATCCGGGAAGCTGGAGCGACTGGATCAGCTATGAGGAGAATGCGGTGGCAACGGGAATAGAATAGAATTTCATAGCAACACAGAGAAGCCCGCGATTGACGCGGGCTTTTGCATCTGCTCAGTTTGAGCTAACCGGTTATTTTTCCAGTTCCATCATATCAACTAGCACATCAAACACAATCGGCAAAGCGGTAAAACCGTCACCTTCCAAAAAATGGCCTCCCTTGTCCACTTCAAAAAAATCGCCCTCTATGTGCTCCATTAGTTCTTTGCTGAAGGCATACGGTACAATGGGATCGTCCTTAGCCGCAATACCGGTACGCCGGCTGGCCAACTGTATCAGTTGATCATAATCAAGTGGCTTTTCGACAAATTCATCCAATATCGGCAAGGTCGGCAATGATTGAGCAAATCCGGATACAAGTACGAGGCCGCCGATTGGCTGAGAAGAAGTTTGCCTCAGCAGAAAACGCAGCAATGTTATACAGCCCAAACTGTGAGCGACAAAATAGGTATCGGAATCCATATCTTTGGCTGCTTGTGCCAACTGGTTAAGCCACTCGTCGAGCTTCGGTGTTTGCGGAGTTGGCATTGCGATAATTTCAACATCCACTCCGATTGCCGTTAACTTATCTTTTAGCCAAGGAAACCAATGGTTACCGGGTGTTGCCCTATAGCCGTGAATAATGTAGACTCGCTTTCAGCTTTGTTGTTCCGCCATATCTTCCACTCCTTCGATTAATCCGCACAATAATAAAGATTGGATTTCTACAAAATTTACTAAACGTTTAGATTATAAAACCTCACTTGTATGCGAACAAGCACTTTTAATAGAGTAAACTCACCTAATTTTCGATCAATTTCTGCCCCTAAAACCCGCAACGAACCTTACACTGTCGCGTAATTTATGCCTTGTTTTCAAGTGATTTTGCACCATTCAATAAAAATTTATTAAAAATGGGCGAAATCCAGACATTACCGGAAGTTTGAGCTTCAATATTCGGCTCCATGCTCTTCTGCCGCCGATTCCCTTGCCGCGAAGGCACCATCGGCCTGAACTCCGCTTCCCTCAACGCTTTCAGCCGCCTCTGTCAGTTTTGTATGCGGAGAATGATAGCGCTATCTTCTTAGAAAAATCATTACCCGGACAGCAACTTATTTATTTTATTTTAACACTAAATGAAATCGCTATCATACAGCGTTTTTTGAAGTTTTCCGGCCTTCCCGGTTTGACCCTGGGTTTTGAGATGTGTTACGCTTTTTTCAGAGAAAAGCGCTAAGCTTTCAATCTTTTTCATGAATATTTCAGACTCAAGCATGAAAATTATCTAACTGAAGGGAGAGCAAACATTCATGATTAAAGCATTGGTATTTGACTTCGACGGTACGATTATCGACACAGAATCCGCATGGTATGCCGCTTTTCGGGAAGCATACGAGCAGCACGGCGTAGAGCTTTCTGTGAAGCAGTACTCCCAATGTATTGGAACGAGCTTATGTAATTTTAACCCGTATGAGTATCTGATGACCGATTTGAGCCTTCCTATTGACCGGGAGGAATTCCGGAAGGCCGTTCAGCAGCGCCATTCCGAGCTCATGGAAGCCGAAGAAATGCGGCTGGGCATCAAGCATTATCTGGATTCCGCCAAAGCCGCGGGACTTAAGATCGGACTTGCGACAAGTTCTTCAACCGCATGGGTTGAAAAATACTTGAAGCAGCTCGGGCTTCGTGAATATTTCGATTGTATTCGTACAGCCGATCATGTAAAGAACGTCAAGCCCGACCCTGAATTGTATCTACAGGCGTTGGATTGTCTGGGTGTCAAACCGGATGAAGCTATCGCAATCGAGGACTCGCCGAACGGTTCCAAGGCCGCATTGGCCGCAGGCATGCACTGCATTATAAGTCCGAATAAAATCACAAGCCTGCTGGACTTCGACCCTTCGCTTTATAGAGTTGCGTGCTTTACCGACCTCGACTTCGATCATCTGACCACCCGTCTTTTCGAAACTACTCAAATGAGCTAAACCAAACAGGCTGACTAATTGCCTCAGTCCGTCCCCAAATACCTAGCTGGCAGAGACTTACTTCAAATGGATCGATATTGATGAACCTTATCATCATGTTGTATCTCATCTGCCGACAGATAAATTAAGGAGGAATGCACTTTTGAAAGCCGTACACTTCGGAGCTGGTAATATCGGCCGGGGCTTTATTGGACCGATCTTAGCTGAATCCGACTATGAGATTGTTTTTGTCGCCCGTAATGAGAAGAAGATTTCCCTGCTTCAGGAGCGCGGACAGTACCCTGTCACGCTCGCCAATGAATCCCGCGATACCGAGCTTGTTAAAAATGTTACAGCCGTAAGCATCAAAGATGTTGATGAAGTCGCGGAATCCATCGCTGAAGCGGATCTTGTCACCACCGCCATCGGGATGTCGGCGCTTAAGGATATTGCCGAATCCGTTGCCAGAGGTATTAAGCTGAGGTTCAAGAAGAAAAAGCGTCCGGAGCCGCTCCATATCATCGCCTGTGAGAACGGCATTGGAGGCAGCCAGCGCTTGAAAAAGCTGGTCTACCCTCTTCTTAAGCCGTCGGAACGCAAGCAGGCCGATGAGCTTGTTGCCTTTCCGAATACGATGGTTGACCGGATCGTGCCGATCCAGCAGCATAAAGACCCGCTGAAGGTGATGGTTGAGCCTTTCTGCGAATGGGTCATCCACAAGGCCGGCATGCTGGATGGGTTCACCAAAATCAAAGGCGTCCGTTATGTCGATTCCCTTGACCCATATATTGAACGCAAGTTGTTCACCGTGAATACCGGCCACTGCGCTGCAGCTTATTTTGGATACTTGGAAGGGTACTCTACGATCCAAGAGGCCATTGCCAATCCGAAAGTGCTGAAGCAGGTCCGTGGGGTCCTGCATGAAACCGGCGCTATGCTGACGCAAAAATACAATCTGGATAGTAAGAAGCATGAACTTTATATTGAAAAAATGATTAAACGTTTTACAAATCCCCATTTTACTGACAAAATCACCCGTGTGGGCAGATCTCCGCTTCGCAAACTGTCTCCGAACGATCGACTCGTTCGTCCCGCTATCCAGGCACACAAGATGGGACTCAAAACCGACCATCTAGTCGCGGCGATTGCCGCAGCTCTGGTATTCGATTTCGTAAAGGATCCGGAAGCCGTCAAACTCCAAAACTCCATACGCGAGCATGGAATCGGCAATGTAATCGAACATCACTTGGGAATTCCGGACTCCCATCCACTGCACAGCCGTATTGCTGACAAATATAACGAATGTTTCTCTTCACACCGTTCCGAGGATCAGCCCGACGTTTTAAGTCAACTGTAGGACGGACCACCAGGAGGAGGACCTTGGATCACAAGGAGGCTGCATATGGCAGCCTCTTTGCTTTTCCAGAAGAACTATTGTACACGTTAGAGCTTCACTGTCCGCTTGTCGTGCCGGAATTACGTTAAGCCGGATTTGAAACGGGAGCGGCGGTATGCCGGAACACCAAATTACAGCTTGCGCGCTACCACCCGAATACGGCGGTAATCCATCTCCCAACTTCCGCTGCGATAAAGCGACGGTTTCAGTTCGTGCTCCAAGTGTTTCAGGACCGCCTCCCTTTCCGAAGGAGAAAGTACACTTAAGACTCCATTGGCAAAAGTGTTAACCCACTGGCGGAAGCCCTGCTCCCCACCCTCAAGTGGTGTCGGACGGCCAAAACAGTGGGCGAAGTCTACCGTAAGTCCATGCCGCTCCAGCAGCGTTGTGTACTGCCCGATACTTGGGAAATACCAAGGAAGCTGAAGCCTGTCACTTGCGCCTATAGCTTCAAAAGCGCGCGGCAGCCCGGCAACGACCGAAGCGATATTTCCAAGCGTGCCGAATTCGGCGACAAAACGACCGCCCGTCCGCAGACTGCCCGCGATGGAGGCGGCAGCCCCTTCCGCATTCTTCAGCCAGTGCAGCGCGGCGTTGCTGAATACAGCATCTGCTGGCTGCTCCGCTACATACGTTTGTCCATCCGCGAGGATGAAGTTAAGCTCCGGATATTTGCCCCGGGCGGCCTGAATCATCTCGGTGGAGGCGTCAATCCCGCTAACCTCGGCGCCGTATCCGGCAATGGCCGCGGCCAAATCTCCTGTCCCGCAGCCCCAATCGATAATCCGCTCTCCCGGCTTCGGCTGTAACAACCCGATTAACGACTCCCCAAAGCGGGAGACAAACGACATATCCGCATCATAAGTTCCGGTATTCCACTGCTGTTTCATCTCGGCACTCCCTTCTTGTTTCAGAAACATCCCGTCATGATACAGAAGATCTGTTTTTCATGTATATATTACAACGCTGCCTTTTTATAAGTGAAATATATAAATCGTATAAATGTGATTGGTTATTCCTATGATTTAGAACCCGGCCGCTTATGAGCGGCATCGGAGAATCAAAAAAAGCCGCCAAAACTCTGGCGGCAAGGATCGGCAAAGCCGATTTGGGGCGAATCATTTTTTTGAATCAACCAGCACGGGTTCCGAAGCAGTCCGGTAACGCTCGCGTATCCGGTCGCAGAAACCGATCAGCTTGTCTTTCAGCCTAAGGGCCCATTTTGGCGTGCTTGAATCATCCATCCCCTCGGTACTGCGAAGCAGCCGCGCGAACGTATAAAGATCGGCAAATTTCTGAAAAATGAACGGATCGCTGGTGTATTTTTCATCCAGGGGCTTCACTGACCGGTATCCGGCGAGGAACTGCCCGATCCTCCCTCTGGCCTCTTCGCCCTCCTGTTCATACAGATCGGAAATGGCGGCGGCAACATCCATCATGAACCAATGATGCATGGAATCGTCGAAATCAATAGCGCAATACCGCGCAAGTTCATCGTCATAGAAAATATTATCCGTCTCGAAATCATAATGGATGAGTCCGGTATGCCCTTTGCCGGTTGGAAGTTCAGAAAGCTCGCGCCGCAATCGTTCCAGCTCTTGCCGGAGTCCGGCTTCACCGGGATACCGCTCCAATACCGATGAGACAAAATTCAGCGCATCCCACCAGCTTCTGTATTCCACCGTTTGAGGCCGGTATCGTTCGGAAATCAGATGAAGAGCGGCAAGCGATTGTCCCCATTGTTCAAAATGAATGTCCGACATCTCCTCAAGCGGAATCTGCCTTCCCTTCGCCTGGTTAAATACCACCCCGTAATAAAGCCCGTTTTCTGTTGAAATGGTTTCAATCAAGCCCCCGTTTGTTGAACGTACAGGAGCAACCGCCGGATAACCTTGACTGAGCAAAAATAGCATGAAATCAAGCTCAGCCCGGATATTGTTGATCGTGTTGTCCTCTTCATGAATAAACCGGAGATAGTGCCGCTCCCCGTTTCTTTCGAACATGTACACAAAATTGCTGCTGGCTCTCCAGAACTTCAGCGTGTCGGCATCATGCTCCCATAACGCAATTAATTGATTGGCCGGAGAATCATTTTCCAAGCCCCGAACCATGTGTCTTAATGACATCATAACTTAACTGCCTCCCGTTCCCGGTGAGAGGCGCGATGATTTCAAAGATTCTTATAAATCATGACCTCTCTCGGATTCATTTGAAATGGAAAACGTCTTCAAACATCATCACTCCTTTAGGTCGATAGTAGGGATTTCCGATCAGTAGGCACATGGGTAGCTTCCCCCAACCATTATTGTCGTAGATATTTCCAGATTTATCAAGTGAAATTAGCTCAATATCGTACTTTTCTACAGCCATAGCAATTCTTCAGCACGCTCGCCCGTGAGGGGGCGGATATCTTTTTTACCCATTGGAGTATGTATGACGGTCAGCAAACTTACGGGGCTGAGTATCAGTAAGTGAATGCAGTGGATCACCGGGCAAATTATCCATTCCGACGGCGGCTTTAGAGGCTAAAACTAAGTTTTACCCCTTCAAATAATAATCCAGCACAAACTGCCTGAACCGTTCTGCCGCAGGGGACAAAAAACGGTCTTCCATCCATGCGATTCCGATTTCTCTGCGGCAGGACCGGTTTGCGATGGACACCCAGCTTACCTCTTCATGGTCCAATTCGCTGTATTTGGGCAGGATGGCAACACCGAGTCCAGCGGCGACCAGCCCGGCGACAGTATCGACATCTTCCCCCTCGAAAACAATGCCTGGAGATATCCCCGACTCATGCAGCAGTTTATCGGTAATAATGCGGAGCCCGTAGCCTTCTTTAAACGAGATCAAAGGTTCCTGGCCAATCTCGTACAATTCTGCCAGTGACGAACCGGCAAGCCGATGTCCGGCAGGCACCGCTATGAACAGCTCCTCTGACCACAATCGGGCCCAGCGAATGCGCATGTCGGCATCCTGGGGTGAGGCCATGCACAGATCAATTTCACCTGAAGCCAGCTGTTCAAGCAAGCGCTGGGTGCTGCTCTGATTAAGCTGAAACCGGGTGTGGGGATGCGCTCTGCGGAACCTGCCGATCAGATCGGGGATATGGTGAATGCCGAGCGTATGCAGAAACCCCAGAGAGACCTCGCCTTGTGACGGGTTCAGCAGATCGTCAATTTCGCGCTTGGCCATCCGGAATTCTTCAAGAATATGTTCAACATGGCTGAGAAAAAGCTGGCCGTAGCGGTTAAGACGGATCGACCGTCCCTCCCGCTCAAACAGCGGAATACCCAGCTCCGTCTCCAGTCTGGCGATGGACCGGCTTAGAGCCGGCTGTGTTATGTTAAGTGTCTGTGCCGCCAGCGTCATATGCTGCAAACGCGCGGTTGCTTCAAAATATTCAAGCTGCTGCCATTCCAAGGCCTGTTTCCCTCACTTCGATTACACAGAATATATGAAAACAATGAAAATAATGCATTATACTTTCAGGTCCTCTTCATTTTATACTTGCTTTGGCTAAGAAGAAAGACACAAATCACCAAGCAAGTTGATGAATGGGAGAGAATTAGGCATGAATGTAATCGAAATCGGAAGCTCAGACCATCGGAGGGCTTCGGCAGGCATGTTGATGGGAAGCATAGTTGTATTCGCTGTTTTGTACAGCCCGCAGCCTTTGATCAGCCTTTTTTCCAAGGAATATCATATTTCACCAGCAACGGCGGGAGCCTCCATTTCCCTGGCCACGATCGGTCTGGGTATCGGCCTGATCTTGATTTCGGCGTTATCCAGCACTCTGGAAAGAAAAAAATTAATGAGTCTATCCCTGCTGCTAACCTCGATCCTAGCAGTGGCATCCGCTTTCTGCCATCAATTTTCCTTATTTCTGGTTATCAGATTCCTTGAAGGCATCTCTATCTCAGGATTTCCTTCGATTGCGATGGCCTATATCAACGAAGAGTTTCATCGCAAAGACATCGGAAGGGTTATGGGAAGCTATATCGGAGGAACGGCCATCGGCGGATTTACCGGGCGGATCGTCATTGGAGCCTTGACCGACATCCTGAATTGGCATACCGCACTGCTGATTCTGGGAATTATCAATCTTGGGCTTAGCCTTTATTTCTGGAAATCCCTACCTCCGGCGCGCAATTTCCAGCCTCAACGCCGGTCATTCAGAGAATGGCAGGCGGGAATAACCGGCAATCTGCTAAACAAGCGGCTGCTCTTGCTGTTCATCACCGGATTTTTGCTGATGGGCGTCTATATCATGATTTTGGATTATATCGGCTATCCGCTGACAGCCAAGCCTTACGAATTAAGCCAGACCGTCTTCGGCTTTCTGTTTGTCGTCAATTTGGTCGGTACATTTAGCTCCATTTGGTTTGGCAAGCTGGCCGATCGTCATCCGCGCCCGCAAGTTATTGCGATAGCGATCTCCATTTTTGCGTTGGGGGCGTTCTTGACCCTGATTCCTGTTTTGGCCCTTAAAATTGTAGGAGTCGCTCTGGTGGCCTTCGGCTTTTTTGGCGGACATTCGGTTGCAAGCGGCTGGGTAGGGTTGGTGGCAGATTCCAAACACAAAGCGCAGGCCGCCTCTCTTTACTTGCTCTTCTATTACGGAGGCTCGAGCCTTGTTGGATGGTCAGGTGGCCTGTTTCTCCGCCATTTGGGCTGGAGCGGCCTGATTTATTATGCGTTTGCACTGCTGGCGGCTGCCGTACTTATTACCTCAATTGCGGGAGAAGCCATCCACCTGCGGCGGTTGCAGCTTAAGTAGACGGATGGGACAATCCTCCTCGCCATAAAATCAGAAACGCAAAAGGACGTTCCCGAACAATTCCGGGACGCCCTTTTTTACGATCATAACAATATACACCGGAATAATATACGCTCCAATCAGCGATCAATTCCTCGTATCTGATCAGGACAGCATTTCGATAAAAGCTTTAATCCGCGTCAGCAGTTGTCCGCTGGGGGCTCCGACCTGGAAGGTTCCTTCCAGATTAATGCTCGGAATCCCTTTATTATGGAAATAATCCCTGTAAATCTCGCGGGTGACGCTTCCGAACGAGCAGCCCAGATATCCGTATAAAATAAGTCCTCGCGCCTGAATCCGGTCTACCTGCTGCTCGATAACGTGGCGCCGGTATATTGAGGCTCCGGCCATCTGACTCTGTAGCTGAAAGCGGGCAACCGATTCAACCGGATCGATATCTTCCGGAAAATCCCTTGTATAAGGAGAGCTAACAAATCCGAGCAGCGACCCTCCTGCATCGTCGATTGTTTCGTAAATTCCGAATTCCTGGCCGCTGCCGCCTGTCCAGATTAAGGGAATCGCCCGTTGGCGTTCGGCTTCATCGGTTTCAAGACCGGACAATTCCTCAACCAGCGCATCCAATACTTCGGTGTATTCCTCCGGTTTGCCGAAATAATGGGTAAGCCCGTTCATCAGGTACATAATGCCCAGACTTTTGACATGGAACGGGTGCTGCAATCGCAAATCCATAATTTCCCGCATTCTGCGCATGAGATAGTTCTTGCGGACGATTTCACGATGCAGGCTCTCCTTGTCAATTTCCCGGCTTCCAGTCAGCCATTCATTGAAGTCATGGATTTCATCCACAAAATATCGGACCAGTTCCTCATAACGTTCGCCTTCAACGCCGGGAGCGCGATAGACAACGTCGCTCGTATATACGTCGAAGCCTTCCTTCTTCATCACTTCCCACGCCAGGTTATACGGTTCACAGCCGGAGGATGAACCGAAGATGCGCGTGATCGAGGTCCCGGCCTGTTTTCGTAAATGCCATTCCCCCGCGGTTGCTTTCACCATGGAACAGGTTTCTGCGGGCATCTGATAATAATCCTCCGAGACCGTAATAGCCTCTTGTCCGCTGATGCGTCCCACCTCCGAAAAGGCGACCGGTATGGCTCCGGCGGAATAGATCAAGGGCATCGCCCAGGGTACGCCGGCCCAGATGACCTTCGTGCCGTTCTTTCCGGCTTTCTCCGCATCGTCCACATAATCAATAACAAGATTGAACAGCTTTTGGATCGCGGGCGAGTGGGCATGAACCGTATCCCGGCTGTATCGGATATGATTGAGCTGCTCCTGCGCTTCGCTTGTCAGCACCGTCGACATAATCATCTTCCTCCCACTAAATTGATTCATTTTTTCGCTTTTAGCTACTCATTATTTCGTTTTTAGCAGTGCATAATCGCCCAATTCCTCATCGGTGCTGGAAGCCGCCTTCTGGGCAAATATGGCTGCCCCCAGCGCTCCCGCAAAGATCGTATCAAGCTTGACCTTGCTTATTGGATGTCCGAGCAGTTCTTCAAGCGCATGGGTCATGCCCGGATTATTCGATACGCCGCCCGAAAAGACAAGGTCCGGTTCAAGGCCAATCCGGTTGACGAGATTGCGGACCCGACGCGCGGTAGCCAAATGGATACCAGCGGCAATGTTCGCTGCGGATACACCTTTCGCTTTCAGGGAGATCACCTCGGATTCGGCGAAAACGACGCATTGGCTGCTGACATCGGCGGGAGCATCGGCTTTCAGCGCTTCGGCGCCCAGCTGCTCCAGCGTCAGATCGAGCAAATGGGCAACTTTCTCCAGAAATCGACCGGTACCGGCGGCGCACTTGTCATTCATGATAAATTCAATTACCTTGCCCGTCGCCGGGTTCACGCGGATCGCTTTGGAATCCTGGCCGCCGATATCCACGATGGACCGGACCTTGGCGTTCAGATAATGCGAGCCCATGGCGTGGCATGATATTTCAGTCACAATCTTGTGCCCGGTCACACCGAAGTTCAGCGCTATTCGGCCATACCCGGTGCCGACAATATATGCGATATTCTCCCGCGCCACCCTCGACTGCTTCAGCAGCTTGTCCAATAGCTTGTCGGCCGTCTCCTGCATGAACACGCCCGTTGGCGTAATCGCCGTGTAGAGCTTGCCGCCGGCCAGAAGCACTCCTTTTCCTGTTCTGGAGCCCAAATCAAGCCCAACCGCAATATCGCCGGTTACTGTGGACAACAGACCAGGGTCGATGATTTCTTTCAAATCGCTCATGCACGTTCATCTCCCTTAAGAAATGTAATTGAAGGATTTTCGATTAAACCGGCATTGTATCGAGGTTCCTTTCGAACGGTCTGCTTATCAAGCCGTGCCGACGGCGGCCAGCCCTTTGCGTTCCCTAAGCACTTCAATAAAAGCTTCAAGTCGTGTTTTGAGCTGACCCTGATCGCTCTTGGAATAGTCGATCGGCAGCTCAAGAACCGGAATGCCCAGCTGTTGATAGTGACGGAAAAATTCGTTCTTGATTTGTCCGTAGCACGGGCAGAATTTAAGATAAGCGTACAGAACGCCGTCCGCCTGATATTCGGTTGCAAGCGCGCCGGAAATTTCCACGCGCTCCTGGAGCGGCTTCATCCGTGCGCAAGGGGTCTGATCAATATAGCCCTCGGCCAGAGCCCGATACGGATCGCCTTCCTCATCAATATGTCCGGAGGCTATTTTCAGCCCGGTGCAGTGATCCTCGGCGACGATTCTGGCGCCAAGCTCATCCTCGATAAGCTCCAGCAGCTTACGGTCGCCATCTGCGATAATGCCCCCAGCCATGAACAGCCGGATCGTCCGGTCTTCGCGGACGGGAACCGCGGCTAGCTTATCATAAATGCCCTGGTACAGAGGAAGCAGCTCTTCGGCGGGCAAGTAATAAAAGGCTTTGACCAGATCCAGATAATCTTTGCCCGTAAGCGGCGGATTCGGACGCTTGCGCAGCTCGGAAATTTGGGTCAGCAGCTTGCGCACCTCATTGTACTGCCGAATCTGCAAACGCAGCTCACCTTCGGTGATGATATTGCCGGACAGCTGTTCCAGATCGGCCTTGAAGCTCAGGATTTGGGAACTGTAGAAGTCTCGCGAAGACGGCTTGTCCTTAATCCGGGGAAGCGTATAAATGTCAGCAGGCGCAAAGAACTCCCCGATAGCTTCTCCAACGGTCTTGATGCAGTCGCAGGTATAGAAGGTGTAGACCTTATCCAGAGAAGTATACAGTGGATCTTCTTCTTTGAAGGCGCCGAGAATGCTCTTGGTAAAATCGCAGAATACGCTCTGTGTAATCTGCTCGCCACTGGCTACCGTATGAGTATCTCCAGCCTTGAACAGCCGGATATGGGAAACGCCGGCGGCGCTGATCAGTTCGAGCGGCGTATAGGAGCATAGGTAGCCGACTTTTTTGTGCTCGTCCGCTCCAAGGATAAGCTGTTCCTGACGCTCGGCGATCCGGTTCTCCAGACCGGTAAGGTCCAATCGGAACACGTTCTCCGTTTCCTGGGCTGAAGTGACTGCTGCCCTTGAATAATTCAGGGCATGAATGGCAGCGCCCAGAGCGCCGGCGAAGATCGTGTCGATCTTGGACTCGATCAGCGGATGCCCGGACAGCTCCTCGAGTGCCTTTCTCATCCCGACGTTGTTCGAAACGCCGCCGGAGAAAATCAGCCCCGGCTCGATGCCGACCCGCTTCAGCAGATTGCGGACCCGCTTGGCTGAAGCGAAATGGATACCGGCTGCGATATCCCGACGTGTCTCGCCTTTCGCCCGGAGCGAAATGACCTCAGACTCGGCAAAGACGACGCATTGGCTGCTGATTTCCGAAGGCGAATCGGACGTCACGGCTTCTTGTCCAAGCTCGGTAATGGACAGCTCCAGGATTTCGGCGACCTTCTCCAGAAAGCGGCCGGTGCCTGCGGCACATTTGTCGTTCATGACGAACTCCACAACACCGCCGGTCAACGGGTCAACCCTAATCGCCTTGGAGTCCTGGCCCCCGATGTCCACGATGGTCCGAACGTCAGCGTTTAGATAATGCGCGCCCATGGCATGGCAGGATATTTCCGTGACAATCTGGGATGAAATATCGCTATACTTAAGGGCAATTCGGCCGTAACCGGTGCCGACGATATAATCGATATCCGAACGTTTCAGACCCGATTGTTCCAGCAAATCCTCGAGCAGCTCATCGGCCGTTTCCTGCATGTTGATGCCCGTATAGACCTTGCTGGTATATAACTCTCCCCCGGACAGCAGCACCGCTTTGCCGGTTCTCGAGCCGATGTCGATGCCAATCACACTGCCGCCCGATATTTGATCAAGCAGTCTTTCATCTACCACATCTTGAATCCGCATTTGTGTCACCTCGTATTTTGAAATTGAAAACCCTTCTACCGCGAACTATCTGCCTTCTGAAGATCGGCACCATCAATGTGAATGTCTTTCCCTGCCGGAGGAATCGCCCGCACCATGACCATTGAGACGCAGCAGCGCTTTCCAAGCTGGGAGAATCAGCAGCCTAATGACGGATTTTCCGGCCGCGGTCTTAAATATGGGGAGGAATGGAGTCTTATGGCCTTCGGCTTTTGAATGAATCCGGTTCATCGGGTAAGTCCGGAGCAGAATTTCACTGTCGATCTCGAGCATTTACCATTCACTTCCTTACATTCTAATTTAGTAAAAAAGGTCAAGCTCGCCGGATGGAAATCGGCTGCTTGACCTCTTTTGGAAAAGTGGGCTGCAAAGAATCACTGCACTTTCAAAATACATCCATGCTCAAATACCGCTCGCCCGTATCCGGTGCCATGCACAACACCCTCTTGCCGGGGCCGAGTCTGTCCGCAACCTTCAATCCAGCCCACACCGCCGCACCGGAGGAGGGTCCTACAAGCAGTCCTTCCCTGCGGGCAAGCTCCCTCATGACGCCGAGCGCATCATCGTCGGATACCTGAACAATTTCATCGTATACCTTTGTATTTAGCACTTTTGGAATAAAGCCCGGACCGGTTCCAACAAGCTTGTTCGGCCCAGCCTTTCCGCCGGAGAGTACAGGAGAGCCTTTGGGCTCGACTACATAAATGGAAATCCCCGGAATCAATTTTCTCAGCGTTTCTCCGGTTCCCGTAATCGTTCCTCCAGTACCGGAGCAAGCAACGAAGGCGTCCAGCCTGCCTTCCGTCTGCTCCACGATCTCCAGTGCCGTTGTCGTCCGGTGACAGTCCGGATTGGCGCTGTTCTCGAATTGCTGGAGCATGAGGCTTCCGGGAATTTC